>JAZSGR010000041.1:0-11442 GCA_045532825.1 Victivallaceae bacterium
GAGCAAGGTTGAGTTTTGCGCCGAGTACGGTGCGGGAGTGTACCTTTGTACACGACCAAACCGGCACAGGCGCAAGGCTCGAGATTGCCCGCGATGCGCCACCGCAGTTTGAACAACTTTCACAAAAAATGGGACAATAACTATTTTTTCCGGAGTGTCACTAGCAGTATTTCTCCCGGACGTCCGAGGCGTACGGGGAAGCTGCTCCATATACAGGTTCCGTTGCAGATAACAAGGGTCATATCACCGATTTGATGTTCACCCCAGGCAAACCCGCCGTTGCTCCATGCCACGATGCGGTCGAACAGCCAGACCATGCCGCCGTGAGTATGTCCGGAAAACTGCACTGATGCGCCAAGCTCAGCCGCCCGCCTTGCGGTCTCCGGACGGTGTGAAAGCAGGATCTTGAAATCGTTTTCACCGCCGGACAACGCTTTTTCCAGATCCGGAAGCTGCTGTTTGTAACGTTTTGCCTGACGGTCGGTCACTCCGCACATCCGCACTTTGTATTGTGGAAGATACACGCTTTCATTGAGCAGCATGACCACCCCGGAGGACTTGAGATGATCCGTGATTATCCGGTAGCCGGAATAATACTCATGATTGCCGGGAACTCCGAAAACTCCGCCGCGTGAACGCAGATTTTTCAGCTGACTCAAAGCATCCAGATGCCATTTGCTTTTGCCGTCGACGAAATCTCCGGCTATGCAGACGATATCAGGATCAAGGGTATTGACCCGGTCAACTATTTTTTTTATCCGCGCAGGACCGTTGTAATGATCCACATGCAAATCAGCCATGACTGCGATTTTCAGGTTTTCCGCTTCTGCCGGAAGACCGGCGCACTTCACCGTCACATATCTCACCCGGGGCATGGCAAGACCGCAGCACACCCCGACCACGGCCAAAAACACCGAAAGAGCCAGTGCCGCAGCATGAGCTTTGCCCAGCAGTTTGTGAGGTTTGAGCAAATATTTTAATACCGCAAACTTTTTCTGTGCAAATTCTCTGCTCATCCGGTAAGCTGTATGAAAAAACAATGTCAGATCTATTGGAATGATCATGATCGCAAGAATGAATGCCACCGCATACAAAAATGCAAATGACAGAATGAACCAGCAGGGAAGATCGGGAGCAAAATAACTGCCGCCGAGATGACGGATCACCTTGAACTTGAAAGAAACCAGCAGGATCAATACCGAAACCGGGATCTTGTAAAACCATTTGCATCCCATCGGCAGAACTATCCGCCAGAACAGAAATATGAACATCAATACAGAAATTTTTGTCATCAGATATTCTCCCATTGTTGTCAGGTAAAAAAATACTGTAAAAAATCATCTTTTTCAAGTACTGAATAAAAAATACTGAAAAATAAATCCTGATTTTTTTGACTTTCCATTCCGCCCCGGTTATATTAAGTGGGAAATCTGTCACATTGAGAGGATTATGCTCATTTATCTGCTGAAACGTCTTATACTTGCTGCGGCAACACTTCTGGCGATCCTTTTCGCCAGTTATGCCATGCTGCGCCTTGCTCCCGGCGATCCGACAAGGAGCAGTCTTTTCGGCAGTGATTCCGCCGGAAGTGCGGTCGATGCCGGGAAAGGCGGTTTGATGGGCAACAACGCATTGCGCGAAAAACTTGATCTTGACAAGCCTCTCCTGACCGGTTTCTGCCGCTGGCTGAAACAGGTCATCCTTAACGGAGATTTCGGAGAATCCGCTTCGGTCGATCCCGGCAGACCGGTGACGGAAATGATAATGGAAAGACTGCCGGTGACGGTGACCCTCAATTTCTGGGCGGTCATAATAACATATCTGCTGGCGATCCCGGTCGGAGTATATTCCGCCTGCCACGCCGGCAGTTTTGCCGACAGACTCTCCGGATTTCTGCTTTTCGCGCTTTATTCCCTGCCGGTCATGTGGGTGGGATTGATGCTCCAGAGCCTGCTGTGCGAAGGCGGATGGAAAGAACTTTTCCCGCTTCACGGACTTGCTGTGCCGGAACCGGATAAGTTTTCGATATGGCAGCTTCAGCTTGAACTTATCCGTCATTACACTCTGCCGGTATTCTGCCTTGCCTACGGCGGATTTGCCGGTTTATCCCGTTACGCCCGTTCCGGCATGCTTGACGTCATCCACAGCGATTACATCCGCACCGCCCGCGCCAAAGGATCATCTGAAATGACGGTGATCTGGTGCCACGGTTTCCGCAATGCCCTCATCACATTGATAACCCTTTTCGGAGGATTGCTGCCGGGACTGGTCGCAGGCAGTGTGATAGTGGAATACATCTTCAACATTCCCGGCATGGGAAGTCTTTCGCTGCTTGCGCTTTCCAGCAGGGATTATCCGCTGCAGATGGCACTTTTCGCTTTTTCCGGATTTCTCACACTCGCGGGGATAATGATCTCCGATTTTCTGTATGTCGCAGCTGATCCGAGGATAAAACTCTCATGAAAAACAAAAAACTCTCAAAAGAAGCAATACTGATTGCGCTGACAGCTTTGCTGATCCTGCCGGTACAGCAAATCATTATCAGGCAAATGCACAAATATATCAAAGTGGAAAAACGCACCGTTTTCGCCCTTGAAGAAAACTGGAGCGAATGCGCATTAAGCGGCAATGCTGCCGGAGTGATCCTCATGGCAAACTCCAATTTCCGGCGGGGACATGCCGATGCTGCAGAAAAGTGGCTCTATTTCGGATGCATGGAACTGCAGGCTCCTTCGGTAATGCTTTATTACGGAGATTATCTCATGCTGAAAAACAGGAAACATCAGGCTGTGTACTGGTACCGTCTGGCATTGAAAAAAGCACTCATGGAAAAGTCTCCTGCAAACTTTGTCAGCGAAGTGCAAAAACGACTGGAGAACAATAACAAATGAATAAAAAAATCCTGAAAGAATCTTTTTGGTCAACGTTCTCCGCTGCAGTTGTACTGCTGCTGGCGACAGCGGCACACGCCGGAGCTTATCTGCATTGGGAAAGCTCTGCTTTTCTGCTCAATTATACCATGGATCGCCCGTTTCTCGAAATAATCTTTGATCCTGACCGCAACGACTGGGGGTTTTACCAGTGCCGGGAGCTGAGTTATGTTCTGGATTATTTCGATGCTCATTTGGTATTGTTCCTGCTGAAAAACAAAATAATCTGGTTCATCAGTCCGGTCTGCATAATACTGATACTGTTCTGCATCTGGATACAGCAATACGCCGGCAGAAGACTTTTTCCCCGTCTGCCGGGAATTTTCTTCACCATGCACGCATTGGCTCTGGCTCTGCTGCCGTCTTTTACTGAAACTTTATTTTACCGCAGTTCAAAACTGCTCACTGCGGCAGGCTTGAGCGTGGTGATCTTCGGAACAGCTCTGCGTTTCATCAGAAATTCCGGCTTCTGGGGCAGAACTTCAACGATTGCCGTTGCGGCACTCATCACGGTACTTGCCGACCGGCAGGGTGTGTTTTTCATTACAGCATTCACCGGTCTCATGGCGGTATGGCAGTATTTTCATTCGTCACGGCAGCTGAAAGATGTTCTGCGTGCCGCCGCTGCGGCAGTTATTACCGGAGTGGCAGCAAACGTTTTGGCAGTTCCATTGATTATAAAAGTCACAAACGGATATTTTCCGGATTTCAGTTACCAGGTCGATTTCCGGTATGATCCGGCAGTTTTCCCGGATGCACTGCAATTCATGCTGGGAAATACCGGTCACTGTTTCTGCGGAGAGATCCTGCCGGATAATGCCGTTGTTCAGGGCGTGATCCTGCTTGTTTGCATGTTGTTTCTGCTGTACAGACACCGTTATATCTCACCGCTTCTGCTTTGCGGAAGTGCCGCTGCTGTCACGTTATGTTCATTCCTCATGATATCGCGCCACAATGCGATCATGGACAGCAATGTGATATTTTCCGGATATTTTGTTCCGTCAATGGTGATTTTCACATTCTTTCTCTTTGCGGCATTTGACCGTCTGCCGGAGAGAGTAATAAAATTTATCTTTCTGGTACCGGCAGCTGTAATATATCTGCGGCTGACTCCATACATCAAACCGGAATATCTTTTCAAAGATGACCGCTATCAGAAAGTTTATCAGGATGCCACACATCGGCTGAGATATGCGATAGAAAATCCTGACTGCAATTACCGCACCCTGATTCTGCCTTACCGCATGGAACGGCTGTTGGAAAAACTCGGCAGCGGTACCCGGTAAAGCATATAACCGGCTTGCGGGGTCTGCGGATCAGAAGCATAGATGATTTGAGCTCCCGGCGGTATCCGCCAGTTGTAACAATCCGGAGTATACACAAACACCGGATCTTTGCGCAGAAAATCCCTGTCGGCTTTGCGGACATTTCCCAGATAATGCCAATATTCTCCGGCATAGACCTGTTCCAGGGCTTTGCTGACATAACCGAATTCCGGTACGGTAAGCATCTGAAGCATCGGCCATGTGCATATTACAGGACGGTTGAAAAATTCTTTTTCCATAAAAGCACAGAATTCACGGTCCGTCTGACGCATTACTGTAAACTCCAGACTGCGTTCCATGAATGAACCGTCATGTTTCTCATGTATCCCCGGCGGAGGCAGCAGCCGGCCGTACATACAGCATAAATTGAACACGATCATAACTGCGAATGCAGTGATCTGTACAGAACGGCGGCATTTACGCGCCGCTGTGTACAGCAGGTAAAAAACCGGAAAAACAATAATAACGCCATATCTGGGAAGCGAGGTCATCGCAGATAACGCATTACAGATAAAATACAGGATAAGGTAAAAAATAACCGGCAGCGGTTTCAGCCATCTTTTACGGACCGCAAGCAGAAAAACACTTATAACTGCAAGCGGAAACAACAGGTAATAAGCATTGTAAAAAAGACTGATGGTCTCTGCCGGTTTCCATTTGAAATGACTGTCAAGATGGGAAAAATGCCAAAAATAAGCAGCTGTACAGACCAGACAGCCGCCTGCGATCACTGTGATCCGGGAAGGAGACAGTTTCCCGCGCCTGAACTGCCGGAACAAACTGTCGGCGGCATAGGCAAATACCAGTGTTGCGGCAGTAAGTTTGAAACAGCATCCGGCAAACGCAAGCAGCCACGCAGCCTTGCCTCTGCCTTTCATGCGGAAATATATACTCAGAAAAATAATGACGGCAAGCGGCAGCTCCTGTCCGGTCCCTGCACAGGCGGAGACAATGAGCGGCGTGGAAAGCGCACACAACGCAAGCAGAATTTTTTCAACAGCTGTTCCGGAACGCATCAGGGAAAACAGCAGTGTCACGCAAACCGCCGCTGATACAATATTGACAAGATGAGCTGTCAAATGGGTAAGATCCGGTGGCATGGATATGTAGCAGCAGGCATACAGATAACTCAACGGATTAAGCAGATTATAACAGGGATTTCCCGGTCCGGGAGGAATACGCAGCAGAGCCGCCATATCAAAGCCGTTCCTTGCGAGCCAGACCGCCTGCGTGTGGATACCGATAATGTCATCCCAGAACGGCGGAGCAAACAGATTATCGGCATTCAATAAAAGCAGAGAAAAAAAACAACCTGCAAAGATGAGCAATGTTTTCCGCTTCATACTTTACCACCCCGCGCCGATGCGGATACCGTGATAAGTAAAATCAAGCGGGGCAAGAGTCGCTTCCGGCAGGGCGGGATGAAAGAATTTGCCGTCGCCTCCGGTAAGAATGATGCTTTTCACATTGTGCTTTTCACGTGCAATGCGGATGTATTCCCGGACCATGCCGATACATCCGCAGTCAACACCGAAAGCAATGGTGTTGCGGGTGCCGGCACCGATATCAGCAGGAACATTCCTGGAAAGCGGAATATCCGGCAGCTGAGCGGTTCCGGAAAACAGACTGCGGCGCATGAGAGAACGTCCCGGAGCAATAGCTCCTCCGCGGAACACAAATTCCTCATCCACCAGTTCCATAGTGATCGCGGTCCCGCAATCCAGTACGATGCCCGGCAGCGGGTAAAAAGCTGCCAGAGCCTCCGCATTGGCCACCCGGTCCGCCCCCAGAGTGGAACAATCGACACGGGTAAAATCCACTTTGCCGCAACTGTTGAAGGAGTCAAGAAAAAATATTCCGCGTTTTTCAAGTTCCCGGCGCAGTCCGGGAACCACGGATATCGCGGCGATCTCACCCGCCGGCAGATCGTTCTCTGAAAAATTTTCAGTGTAAAACGTCTGCATCAAACTGATCCCGTGCACGGGATCATACTGCGCAAGCGTCGTGTGAGTATTGCCGATATTGAGAAGATATTTCACGACAGTTTTTCGATGATTTTCGCAAGCGGCATGAACAATGCAACAACGATGGATCCGACGATACCTGCCAGCGCAACGATCATCAGCGGTTCGATGAGTGAGGTAAGTGCCCCCACGGCGTTATCGACTTCATCCTCGTAGGTGTCGGCGATCTTATTCAACATTTCGGAGAGCTTACCGGTCTCCTCACCCACCTCGACCATACTTATGACCATGTCTTCAAACACATGCGTTTCGCCGAGCGGTTTGGCGATACCTTCACCCTCTTTGACCGCATCATGCACTTTCTGGATGGCGGTTGCCACCACCTCGTTTCCGCTGGTCTCCTTAACGATGGAAAGTGCCTGAAGCACCGGCACACCGGAACTCATCAGCGTACCCAGAGTACGGCTGAAACGGGAAACTGCTGTCTTGGAAATGATCGGTCCGAAGATCGGAACATTGTAAAGCACCCAGTCCATCGCCCATTTACCGATCGGGATCCTCACGGTTATTTTCAGAAAAGCGACCACCGCCGCCACACCGCCGACATAGTAGTACCAGCGGGAAACAAGAGTGTTGCTTATACCGATGATGAGCAGAGTCATACCCGGCAGCGGTTCGTTGGGACCGAGCAGATCTTTGAAGATCTTTTCAAAGTTCGGCACGATGAAGATCATCAAACCGACCACAGCGAGCAGAGAGATCGACAGCACCACCACCGGGTAGATCATGGCGGATTTGACTTTTCCGGCGATCTTGGCGGATTTTTCCATGAAGGATGCCAGACGGTCAAGAATGGTCTCCATGGCACCGGATGCCTCACCGGCACGCACCATGTTCAGGTAAAGTTTGTCGAATGATTTCGGATTCTGGGAAAGTGCTTCAGCAAAGGTCGCACCGCCTTCGACGGTTTCAGCGGTCTTGCCCAGCACTACACGCACCACCGGATTTTTCGCCTGTTTTTCCAGTGTACGCAATGAACGGATCAACGGCAGTCCGGCATCAAGCAGAATGGCAAGCTGACGGGTGACCACGGTAAGCTCCTTGCGTTTGATGACCATGGGACCGAGCGTCATATTGAAACCGCCGCCCTTGCTCTTGGCTCCACCCTTACTGGACATCTTTTTGGCGGCATCTTTGCCGACTTCAAGTTTGATGGATGTCGGGAACATGCCTTTGGCACGCAGTGCCGCCATCACAGCTTCTTCATTGGCGGCCTGGATCCTGCCTTTCTGTTCCTTGCCTTTGGCATCCATTGCCACGTAATTAAATTGGGGCATAATTCATTTCCTCCGGAATAAATACAATATATCAGGTGTAACGGACGACTTCGTCCACACTGGTCTCGCCATTGAAGATCGCAAGCAATCCATCCTCACGCAGCGGACGCATACCCAGCTGACAGGCTTTGTCGCGCAGAACGTTAGCAGGAGCTCCGGCAGAGATCATATCGCGCATTTCCTGGTCAACGGTAAGCAGTTCAGTAAGAGCCTTTCTGCCTTTATAACCGGTATTGTTGCAGATCGGACACCCTCTGCCGTAGCAGAACTGGATACCTTCGACCTGGGCGCGCTCCAATCCCAGACGTTCAAGATCTTCATCGGTCGGAGTGTACATGGTCTTGCAGTTCTTGCACACGCGGCGGATCAGACGCTGTCCCAGTACGCCGGCAAGCGAAGAGGCGATAAGGAACGGTTCTACTCCCATATCCATCAAACGGGTGACGGTACTGGCGGCATCGTTGGTGTGGAGCGTGCTGAACACAAAGTGTCCGGTAAGCGATGCTTCGACTGCGATCTGGGCGGTTTCAAAGTCACGGATCTCTCCCACGAGGATACGGTCAGGGTCCTGTCGCAGGAAGGCGCGCAGAGCTTTCTGGAAGGTCATGCCGACCGCATCGTTGATCGGACACTGCATGATGCCTTCGATATCGTATTCCACAGGATCTTCAGCAGTAAGCAGTTTGTCTTCCGGGTTGTTGATCTCACCCAGAGCAGAATAAAGCGTAGTGGTCTTGCCGGAACCGGTGGGACCGGTGACCAGCATGATACCGTTGGGCAGGCGGATGATCTCACGTATTTTTGCCAGAACGTCCTCGCCGATACCCAGAGCATCAAGCTGCAGGTTGACCACACTGCGGTCAAGCACACGGAGCACCACTGACTCGCCGTAACTGGTCGGCAGACAGGATACACGCAAGTCCACCGGACGGCCGTTCATCTTGGTCTGGATACGTCCGTCCTGCGGACGGCGGCGTTCAGAGATGTTCAAGCCGGAAATGATCTTTACACGGCTGATGACTGAAGTAGCCAGACTGCGCGGCGGCGGCGGCAGTTCATAAAGCGCACCGTCGACACGGTAACGGATACGGAATGCTTTTTCAAACGGCTCGAAATGGATGTCAGATGCCTTGTCGCGGATAGCCTGCTGCATGACTACATCCACAAATTTGATGATCGGGGCATCGTTGGAGTGATCTTCTTCATCATCCTCGCTGATCTCAACATGCTCGCCGAATTCAGCCACGATGTCGGCAACAGTATCCACCTTTTCAGGATAATAGCGCGCAAAAGCCCGGTCAAACTCATCCGGATCGCAGGGAACCGGTATCACCTGGTGTCCGAGAATGAAGTGGACTGTTTCCACCGCCTGATAATCCAATGGTTTTGCCATGGCAAGATAAAGGTTTTCCCCATCGAACTTTACCGGCAATACACCGTGCGTACGGGCGGTGGAGTCATCGACCATTTCGATAATATCACGCTGAATGTCCTCCTCCTTGGGATTCCAGACGTAGGAACCCAGGTTCTCCGCCATCAGTTCAAGCATCTGCTGACGGGTCATGATCCCGAAGTTTTCGATAACTTCAAAGGCGGATTTTCCGGAACGTTCACACTCTTCAACGACCTCATCCAGATGAGCATTCAGCCCCGGAATCGCGGATGCACGCTCATTTTTGATGAGATCAATAAGTGCGGAACTTTCTATATCAAGCATAATTTCCCCCGTATTACGTATCGTCGCGCAAGGTGACAAAAATCACCTCTTCCAGCGTTGAGATCCCTGCTTCCGCTTTGCGTATGGCATCGTCACGCAAACTGCGCATGCCGTTTTTGCGGGCAAATTCGCGGATCTTTCCGCTGGTTTCGTTGGCAAAAATCAATTTAGCGATATCTTCAGTGACTTCAAAGATCTCATAGATACCGATACGTCCCTTGTATCCGGTGTAGCCGCAGGTGGGACATCCGGTTCCCTTGTAGAACTGGTGATTGTCAAGGTATTCCTGAGTAAGTCCGAGAGTGCGGATCTCACCGGCAGTGGGAGTATACGGAGCTTTGCAGTCCTTGCAGACGCGGCGCAGCAGACGCTGTGCCATGACTGCACGCAGTGAAGTGGCGACCAGGAAGGGTTTTACTCCCATATCGACCAGACGGGTGACCGCACCGGGAGCATCGTTGGTGTGCAGTGTGCTGAACACCAGGTGTCCGGTAAGAGATGCGTTGATCGCGATCTCTGCGGTCTCCACGTCTCGGATCTCACCGACCATGATGATGTTCGGTGCCTGACGCAGCATGGCGCGCAGTGCGGCTGAAAAGGTCATATCCACGTGTCTGTCCACCTGCACCTGGTTGATACCGGCAAGCTGATATTCGACCGGGTCTTCAACGGTGATGAGCTTGCGCGCCGGAGTGTTGATGGTGTTGAGAAACGCATACAAAGAAGTGGTCTTTCCGGAACCGGTAGGTCCTGTCACCAGGAAAATACCATCCGGATAGTTGATGATCTTGTTGACAAGATCAAGGTCATCGGCGTAGAAACCGAGTTTGGGAATATCAAGCTGGATACTGCTTTTATCAAGGATTCGCATTACCACGCTTTCGCCGAACACTGTGGGGATGGAGCTTACACGCAAGTCCACATCCTTGTCGCCGACGATGATCTGGATACGTCCGTCCTGCGGTATACGCTTTTCGGTGATATCCATGCGCGACATGATCTTGATACGGCTGGTGAAGTTCGCCTGAAGATATTTGGGAGGTCCGTCGACCTCACGCAGTGCACCGTCGACACGGTAACGCACGCGGTAACGCTTTTCCATCGGCTCGAAGTGGATATCGGATGCTTTCATTCTGTAAGCATCGACCAGCAGCTTGGTCACCAGACGGATGATCGGGGTATCGTCATCTTCCCGTTCGGCGGCTCCGATATTGCTTTCCACAACATCTTCGATCTCCACGTCTTCGGCATCGGCGAGCAGACCGGAGGATTCCTCTTCCTGCTCCGCATAGTATTTTGCAATGATTTTGTCGATCTGACTTTTGGGAGCCGCTACAGCATCGACATCTCCGCCGAGCAGGTAGCGCAAAGTATCCAGCGTTTCCATATCGCTGGGATCGCTCATGGCAATGGTAAGTATATCATCGTGCTTCGCCACCGGAACGACTCCGTAGTGACGCGCGATATCGACATCCAGACTGATGATGACCTCTGCGGGTATCTCATAGTCTGTAAGATCCATGACCTCCATGCCGTACTGCTGTGCAAGCATGGCGAGCAGTTCTTCATCGCTCACAGCTCCGATCTCAACCAGAGCATCGATGATATCCATTTCGCCGAACTCCGATTCCAGAGCTTTATCACGGGCTTCAGCTATCTGCTCATTGGTGACCATTCCGTATTCTTTCAGAAGGGTCAGAATGTATTCCGAGTCTCGTGCCAAAACAATAAATCTCCAGTTTGAAAATGTTAAGATTTCACTACATTGGAAAATCTAACCCACAGCAGCCGTTTTGTCAAGCGGAATTTGCAATTAAACTCAAAAAAAACCGTTTTTATTCACCGCAGAGCCGGGTAATACCTGAAAAACCGGTCATTATAATCTGCGGTATACCCGCAACTGCATGACAGTTGCCAAAATGAGCCGTGTGTGTTAAAACAGCGCACAGTCAATACCAAAACGGCAAAAAAAGCGCGGCGCACTGCAATACCGGTAAGGTATAACAGCTTTTCCGCCGCCTGGGCTGTCAAACCTGACGATCGTACAGCCCATGCTGTATACCCGCTGCGGTATGACAGCCGCTTGGGGGCGGCGGTTTGATGAGAGTTATGGGAATAATGGGAACTATGAGATTTATGAGATCTCTGCGCCGCCGAAATTAGCCGTGC
>JAZSGR010000078.1:0-31195 GCA_045532825.1 Victivallaceae bacterium
CCAAACCGGCACAGGCGCAAGGCTCGAGATTGCCCGCGATGCGCCACCGCAGTTTGAACAACTTTCACAAAAAATGGGAAAATAACATGCAAATTGGATCACTGTATTAGAATATAACATCTGCACCGGAAAAAAGCAATACAAGTTTTGACTTGGAACTTGCAAAATGACAAAATCAGCTTATATTTTCCCAAGGATAAAAACAGCAGCAGAGGTACTCAAGTGACACCAGGTGCATTGAAAAAGATTTTTGAACATGATTTTGCCGCTGCCGGCATAGAAACTCCGGCGGTGGATGCCGCCCGTCTTATCTCCGAAGTTTCCGGTATTCCGGAACTTGAAATGTTTCTGCATCCGGAGCGTGAACTTGATGATGATATGGAAAATACTTTGCGGCAGCTTGCGGCAAGAAGGTGCAGCCGGGAACCTTTGCAGTACATCACCGGAAAAGCATATTTCAGGGATATCGTACTTGATGTCGATCCGCATGTACTGATCCCGAGACCAGAAACAGAATTGCTGGTCGATTTTGTTATCAATAAACTGCCGGTCAACGGCAGGCTGCTTGATATCGGGACAGGTTCCGGAACCATTGCCGTATCAACTGCGGTTGAGCGGCGGGATGTCCGTGTGACCGCTGTTGATGTCAGTTATGAGGCATTGCAGATCGCAGAGAAGAATGCTGAAAAGTACGGAGTGGAAATCCGTTTTATCGAAAGCGATCTGTTTTCCGCTCTTGCCGGGGAAAGGTTCGATGTGATCTCTGCTAATCTGCCTTATGTTACTGAAGATGAATACAAAGACCTGGCACCTGAAGTAAGATCGCACGAACCGGTCCTTGCTCTGGTCGCGGCTGATGACGGATTTGAACTCATCCGCAGAACTGCTGAAGCTCTTTCAGATCATCTGTTCCCCGGAGGATCGGCGATATTTGAACTTGCTCCGGCACAGGCTCCGCGTTTGCAGAAACTTCTGCAGAGTCTCGGGTTCGTATCCGGTGTCATCAGGGATCTTGCCGGACGTGACCGCTTCGTTACTGCGGAGAAAAAATGAATCTTTTCCGATCCAGACGCAAAGCTCATCTGAGGCTCGGCAGGCGAAGTGAAAGCATTGTTGCTTCATATCTTGCCCGGAACGGATATGAGATCTGGGCGCGCAACTGGAAAACCGGAGCCGGTGAACTTGATATCGTTGCCTGGAACGGCAGCGAACTGCATTTTGTTGAAGTAAAATCCCTGCATAAAAAAGAGAGATTTTCTCCCATGTTCAACCTTTCTCCGCGCCAGAGAAGACGTAATTTTCATGCGGCGAGAGTTTATCTTGCGATCATGGGGCATCCGCACGTTCCGGCAAGATTTGACCTTTTTGAGCTGGAATTCAGCAGATACGGAAAACTGCTGACGTTCCGCTGTACTCCGGATTATCTGCCGGAAGTGTTTCCTGCGGAACGGGAAAAAGTATCAGCCGGAGAGGAGGAGACTGAAGAACTGCCGCAGAATTGGTTGGAACGTCTGTGGTGGCAGCTGAATTTGCTGCCGTGTCCGGTTTGCGGAACCGGTCAGGGCAGGGGATGGGGATATATCTGCCGGAGCTGTCTGAAAAAACTCAAGATGAGCGATGTGTCCGGACACTGTCCGGGATGCGGAGGAGTCAATGACAGTATCCTTGAATTGTGTTCAAACTGTATCAGCAGCGGTCTTGTTCCGCTGTGGAAAGATAATGTTTCTCTTTTTGAACACCGTGATCTCGGCAGGGAACTGGTGCTTCAACTGAAATTCCGGAGACGTTTTGAACTTGCCCGGCAATTCGGTATTCTCGGTGCCGATTCGGTGAGAAAGGCCGGCTGGAAAATCGATGTCGTTACAGCGGTGCCGATGGCATGGTACAAACGGCTGTTCCGTCCATGCAATCAATCGGAACTTTTCGGCAGAGCAGTTGCCCGTTATCTCGGTGTGCCGTATAAAAATACACTTAAAAGAACTCACTTTTCTCCGGCACAGAAATCTCTGGGCAGAGCGGAACGTCTGAAAAATCTCAAAGGTGCGTTCCGTTGTAAAAAGCCGGAACACATTACCGGCAGACAGGTGCTGCTGATCGATGATGTGTTCACTACCGGAGCAACGATGACTGCCGCTGTGAGATCCATGCTGAAAGCCGGACCGGAGGCAGTTTATCTGCTTACCATATCCAGAGCCAAACCGCTTTTCAAAAAACACAGAAATCACTGAAATGGAGAATGATGATATGAATAAATCAGAAATCGCCCGTCAACATTTTTTGAATGGAGCCAACTGTGCACAGGCTGTACTTTGTGCGTTTGCTGCAGAGTGCGGTATTGATGAGTGTTCCGCAATGAGTATTGCTTCCGGATTCGGTGCCGGTATGGGCAGGATGCGTGAGGTTTGCGGTGCAGTCTCCGGAATGATCCTTGTTGCCAATATGATACACGGCAGATATGCCGTAGATGACAAGGCGGCAAAAGATGCCCATTATGCTCTCATCCAGAAACTTGCCGGAGCATTCCGGGAACAGAACGGATCGATCATCTGCCGGGAGCTGCTGGGAATAGACTGTAAAACTCCGCAGTCGCCGGTGTCAGAAACAAGGAGTGCGGAGTATTACCGGAAACGTCCGTGTGCAGAGCTGGTGGCTCTGGCGGCATCCATCGTTGAAAAGGAATTATCTTTTACTGATTTTTCCCGCCGGTGACAGCCGGGCGCGGGATAGTCATGGCAAAGAGCGTGTTGCAGACAGCCATGACTGCTGAAAAAGCAAACAGATATTCCACACCGAATTTTATCCATATCCAGCCTCCGACCGGTGCGGCGATTATGGATATCAGATGATTTATGGATATTCCGGTCGAAAGAGTGGAGGTAAGTTCATCCTGATCTGCGGCAAGTTCCTTCACATACAGATTGGTCGCAAGAGAAGTGGTGCTTATGACTGCATCAAGTACAAAGTTTATGCACACCACCCACAGAGCGGTTTGAAGTGAAAACAGTTTACCGGCAAAACCGTAAAGCAGACAGACAAAGAATAGGATGACGGTATCCCAGATCATAGTGTTCCTGTACCCCCATTTATCGGTGAGTTTGCCGACTGCAGGAGCTGCAAAAATGTTGATGAAGGCACAGATTCCGAGCAGAAACGCCATGGAGGCGGTGGAAAAACCGAATTCTCTGATAAGCACATAAGGAGCAAAGGTGAGAAAAATCTGTTTTCTGGCTCCGTAAAACAGTTCGAGCGCATAGAATTTTGAAAACTTTCTGTTGAAGTAAAGCCGCGGACGTTTTGAAGGCACAGACGGAGCATTTTTGGTGAACGTGCTGATGGTGCTTGCGAGCATCAGCAGGATAATGAATCCCCAGAGGATATTGAACAGAACAGTTTCCGACTGGTTGAACCACACGGTTCCGGCGTAGAAGATACATGCTACCAGCAGACTTCCTGCGACTGCACCGAAATTCATGATACCGGTGAGAAATCCGAGTGACTGACCGGCATATCCCGGTTTTGCCACCTGCATGGCGATGCCCTGACGTATGGGCATGACAAGATGTTCGCCCAGACTCCAGATCATGATGAAAGCGATGACAAAGATCTTGTCAGCGGGGATAAGCAGCAGGGCAGCTCCTGCCATAGAGATCATGGTACCGAGTCGCAGGATCTTCCAGTCGCTTACTTTATGCAGCAGTGCAAGCATAAAAACCAGAGCCAGACCGGGCAATTCGCGG
The DNA here is from genome assembly GCA_045532825.1 of Victivallaceae bacterium. Classification (GTDB taxonomy): domain Bacteria; phylum Verrucomicrobiota; class Lentisphaeria; order Victivallales; family Victivallaceae; genus UBA1784. The sequence continues at coordinate 3,738 of JAZSGR010000078.1, forward strand.
AAGAATTCCAGCCAGCCGCGTTCGATGCTGTCCATGTTATGGATCTCTGAAAGATAATTATTGAGGGCTGCAGCGAAGCATCCCACTCCGATACCCCAGAGCAGAATGCTGAAGAAAAAGGCTCCGGCTCCGGAGCGCGGACTGAATACGGTATTGAATTTCATGGTTTTATATATTGCTGAAATAAAAACAGTCTTTAAGTTTATAAAAGAGCAGGTGGGAAAATTTCAAATATTCCGCCTGGTTGTGTGATAAATCAGTCGCGGAGCTGACCGCTGCCGACTGCCACCCATTTGTAGGTGCAGAGCTCTTCCGGTCCGACCGGTCCGCGGGCGTGAAGTTTGTCGGTGCTTATGCCGACGACTGCTCCAAGTCCGTAATCTCCACCGCCGGAAAGACGGGTGGAGGCATTCACCAGAACCGAGGCGGAATCAACTCCCGCAATGAACTTTTCTGAAAGCGCAAGGCTGTTGGTGATGATACCGTCAGTGTGACCGGAACCGTGTTCCGCAATGTGACTTATGGCTTCATCAATGCCGCTTACGATTTTGATCGACAACGTCGCTGAAAGATATTCCGTATCCCAGTCCTCCGCCGAAGCTGCGCTTATTCCGGGCAGGAGTTTCAGGGTTTTACCGCAGCCGCGCAGTTCCACTCCCTTTGCCTGAAGTGCCGCAGCAACTGCAGGCAGAACTCTTTGAGCAGACTTTTCATCCACCAGAAGTGTTTCAAGCGCGTTGCAGACCTCGACCCGCTGGCACTTTGAGTTGACGACGAGTTTTACCGCCATTTCTGTATCGGCATCTTCTGCAATGTACTGGTGACAGATACCGTCGTAATGTTTAAGAACCGGTATTCTGGTACCTTCTGAAATCGCTTTGATGAGGCTTTTGCCGCCGCGCGGAATGATGAGATCGATGTGTTTTTCCTGCTTGAGCAATTCTCCCACCACTGCATGATCGGTACTGTCGATCAGTTGAACGGCATCTTCCGGAAGTCCTGCTTCGACAGCGGCTTCGCGCATGGCACGGGCAAGTATACGGTTGGTACGCAGCGACTCCGAACCGCCTTTGAGGATCACTGCATTGCCGCTTTTGAGTGCAACTGCCGCCGCATCGGTGGTGACATTGGGACGCGCTTCGTAGATCATGGCGATCACGCCGATGGGGATAGCCACGCGTTTGACCTGCAGTCCGGTCGGCATGGTGCGACCTTCAAGGATCCTTCCGACCGGATCCGGCAGGGCTGCTGCTTCTTCCAGACGGTTGAGCATATATTTGAAGATCTTTTCAGTGATCTTCAGACGTTTCTGAAAGGCTTCGGTAAGATCCGGAGCTGCGGCAAGGTCTTCCGCATTGGCGGCAAGAACTGCCTCTTTGTATTCCAGCAGTTTTCCTGCCATACGGTTGAGTGCATCGGCACGGCGCGCTCCGGAAACGGTTTTCAACACCTGTGATGCTGCTTTGGCGCGTGCTGCAAGTTCGGCAACTGAAAGCATTTTTTTCTCCTCAAGTTACTTTTTGAACAAAGCAGCTGCGAAAAGTTCCGGATAATCACTGCCGCCGTTTCTGCTTAATTCAATATGGATTTTTCCGGTACAGTCAAGCGGAAACTCTGCCGGACCGTCAAGGACTGTATCAAATTTGTCTTTTCCGTTGATGACAACAGTAAAGCCGCCGCGTCCATTGAGGTAAAGTTTTACCGGCTCATCTTTGCCGTCAAGTTCAAAACCGAGAGTCCCGTTCGGAAACACCTGATTGCCGATTATACGGCAGGGACGGCCGTTGGCAAGTATTGCATGACAGGCATGCATGGCACGTTCACAACGCCACTCATCGGTGATCGCTCCCGGGATGATGAAATCAACTGCACCGGCAAGTTCTGCATCGTTTCTTGCTGAAAACTCCGCATCAAACTCTTCCGTGAGCATGGCGGAAAGCGTTTTGAGCGGTGCCGGATAAACCTGCGGGATCGTCAGGAAATTTTCACCTTTATATTGTTCAAGACCGTTGACGAATCCTGCCGCTTTCCGTTCTTCAGGTTTCCACTGCATATATATTTTATCAGCTTCGGCGATCGCGCTTGTCAGGCGTTTATGCTGTGCATCCTGTGATTCCATATCATCAAAATAGGCGCAGACACAGCGGCAGAATGCCAGCATACAGCTGCAGCAGCAGAAAAGATTCTGCCACAATTCGAGGAGCACGGCATATTCTGCTTCATCCATACCGTTCTTTACCGACGGCAGAATATTGAGTCCGTTTTGAGCTATGAGCAGAGCCTCCTGCTTTTCAGCGAGGACTTCCGCTCTGGTGGTTGTGGTGTTCCACGCCAGTACCGCCCAGATGTTTTCCAGATGTGAGAGCGGAACGTTTTCGCTGAAGTTTGCAAAAAATCCACCTGCTTTGAGATACTTGAAAGACGCTCCGGGGGGATTCTGGTGGAATACCACATTGCCCTTGACAAAGTGAGCTTTCAATACAGCTTCAAATCCGGCTTTGCCGAGATCTTCCAGAATTTTCCCAGTCTCCTTGCCGTAGCGGGAACCGAAGTAATCACGCCGGATCTCTTCCGCCGTAACTTGAGTGTCACTTATCGCCCGCATATAGGCATTCAGGTTGACCGGATAAACGTCAAACACCGAGGTGTGCATACGGTCAAGACGGATGGCAAAACGTTTCACTCCGGCTTTTTGAGCTCCGCGGACCCAGGATACGATATTGTCGGTATACTGGGCGGGAAGTCTGCCGGCACCGAGGAATTCTCCGAGTGAGTCGCATTCCGCACTCAAAGAGAGTCCTTCGATCTGTTCCAGGAAGGGGTTTTCCGGCAGGAAAGGATCAAAATCATACGGTGTGATCTTGGTTTCAACTTCAAAATGTCTGCCTTCCGCAGCAAGGAGTTTTGCTCCTGCAAGAATATCCTGATAGTCTTTTGCGATCGAACCGAAAGAACGCAGGATGAAACGTTTACCGCGTTTGACCGTTTCTTCATAAAAGATGGAGGCGACTTTGCGGACGACTTCTGCCGGAGGATATTTTTCCGGAGTTGAGTTGTGGATGGCTGAAAAATCCGCTTCCGTGAGTGTAAGCACCACTCCGTCAAGATCAGGTACATTGTCATAAGCCTGTTTGAACTTAAGACGGATGAGTTTTTCATAAGCCTCGCCCAGCAGATCGAATTCGCCCTTTTCATCAAGCAGTCCGGGAAACTGGTCGACCAGACCGTGCGGAACAGTCACTTCACGGTGCCAGTAATAGACCGGACGACCGGATTTATGAGCGATGTCAAGGATCTCTTTGAGCTGTGCAATATTGTTATCTATCGCCTGATGATCCAGATCGGGAAGATCGAAGTCTCCGTAATGGCACAGGCCGTCCAGACCTCCGAGATAAGAGTGGCAGATCGCACAGATCTCAAAAGAGTCGACTTTGACCGGAGAGGAATCCGCCTCTTTTACCACTTTCTGCATGTAGACCGGATTCAGCGGAGTCGGATGCATCAGACTCCAGGTTATTTCAACATTATTGCTCATTTTTGTAATTACCTCATTACTTTTGCCGGAGCCTGCGGATAAGCGGGTTTTCCGGTTTTGAATACAGAGAAATCTGCAAAACTCATATAGATCGCAGCGATTATCACCAACAGGGCTATCGATACCGGCACCAGGTATTTCCACGGAGTCAGATCGATGATCTTTGCATCAAGTTCCGGAGCCGGAGTCTTTTGCGGAGCGATTTTGCCCCAGAGGAGCATTCCGAGTACCAGGATCACAAATACCAGTGCTGCAAAATGGAATTGTCCGACTGCGGCTGACCAGTTTTTGAAGGGAGCGATGTAATATCCGGCGATAGTGAGAGCTATACCTGCGATCAGTGCGCAGTTCGCCGCCGCTGCCGGAACTTTTCTGGTCGTCATGGCAATTATCACCACGGAAAGGATCGGAATGAAATAAATGGCGTTCATGCTCTGGAGATAACCGAAAATACTTCCGGCTTTGGCGAGCATTGGGGCGATGATCACGGAACCGAGAGCAACGAAAAATCCGAAATACTGTCCGACTCTGACGGTTCCGGCATCATCCGCCTGCGGATTTATCATGCGCTTGTAGATATCCAGACTGAACAGGGTGCAGATACTGTTGAGTACGCTGTTGAAACTTGAAAGGATCGCTCCCAGCAGGACAGCCGCAAAAAAGCCTTTGAGCGGAGCCGGCAGCACAAAGTTCACCAACGCTCCGTAGGCTTTGTCGGAGGCGGCAAGTCCGGTTTCGGGATTTGCCGGTATGTGAAGGATACCTTTGCTGTAAAGCATGGCGGCGATGATCCCGGGAAATACCAGATAAAGCGGTCCGAGGAGTTTCAATGCTCCGGTGAGCAGAACGCCTTTTTGTCCCTCCGCCAGGGATTTCGCTCCGAGGGTGCGCTGAATGATCTGCTGATTGGTGCACCAGTAAAATACATGGATCATCAGAATACCCGTGAAAAGTCCGAAAAACGGAGCTTCCGAGTCATTGGCACCTATGGAGTTGAGACGTGGGCCTCCCTCTTTGAAAAATACATCAAGACCATCCGCAAGCGTACCGTCTCCGAGTTTTGAAAAGGCAAAGTATGAGATAAGAACTCCGCCGATAAGCAGTCCGATACCGTTAAGTGTGTCTGACACCGCGCAGGAATTCAAGCCTCCGAAGATCGCATAGCAGGAACCGATGATCGTTACGATTATCACGATAACGAGCAGCTGCATCATTTCATTTCCGATACCGATGATAGGGGCAAGGTCAAGAATATCGATCATGCCTCTTGCTCCGGTGTAGAGAATGATCGGCAGCAGGACCAGCATGTACGCTGCAAGCAGGATCACGTTGCAGATCACACTGGTCGTTTCATTGAAACGCAGGCGCAGATATTCAGGAACCGTGGTGATACCGGCTTTCAGAAATTTCGGCAGGAACCAGAGCGCCATGAGGACCAGAGCAACGACGGCAACCACTTCCCAGGCCATGACACTCATACCTTCCTTGAATGCGGATCCGTTCAGTCCCACCATCTGTTCGGTCGAAAGGTTGGTTAGCAGAAGGGAGCCTGCGATCACCGGAAAAGTCAGACTGCGTCCGGCAAGAAAAAATCCGTCACGGGATGAGCTTTCCTGCTTTCTTACCAGAAGCCAGGTGCCGACAGCTACCAATGCGGTGAACAGTACAAAAGAACTTATTGTGATCAGAAACATAAATATTTATCCTTATTTTTATGTTGGCAACTGTTTTAATGTAGTCCGGCAAGTTTGAAAAATCAAGCAATTATTTGCATTTGACCGGTCGGAGTTATATATTATAAGGATGTTTTCTGTGAACGAAGGACAATACTTATGCTTCTGCAAAGTGATTATCATATACATGCCGCATTTTACCGGATAAAGAAAACCGGGGATATACCGGGACCGACAGCCGCAGAACAGACTGCCGCTGCCCGTGCAGCCGGAAGCGGTACTGTCGGCATCGTCGAACACTGCAATGCTTCAGCCAAACATCCGTTTTCCTGTCTGGACGATCTGTCAAACGAGTATTACGGAAACGGATTTGACCGGAATGGAGTTTTTCTGGGCGTTGAAGCTGATCTCGCGGAAGACGGTTCGGATTTCTGCGGCAGTGACGGAAGAAAAAAGCTTAAACTTCATTATGTCATAGGTTCTGTTCATCTTGGACCGTCTCTGATACCGGAAATAAGTGATTACATATCTTCGGAATACCGCCGTATCACCAACTGTCTGCGCTTAAACTCCAATGTGGATATCATCGGTCATCCGTTCGGGGAGGGGATGCGTTGGGAGAAAGCCGGTGTCATCAGCAAGTGGAGCTGGCAGATGATACCGGAGGATTATCTGGAAGATATTTTGCATTTTGCCGCAGAGTCAGGGAAAGCTCTTGAGATCAACCGTTGTGATTTTTCCGATCCGGTATATCTTGATTTTCTGCGCCGTATGTGCAGTGAAAAAATCATTTTTTCCGTAGGTTCTGATGCTCACTCCACCGCAGCTGTCGCAGTCGCAAAGGAGAGAACTGCCAGACTCGAAACTCTGGGATTTGAAGAAAATCATCATTGGAGACCACGTATATGATACTTTATGTTGCCCGGCACGGACAACCTGCTCTGGATGGAATGACAAAGGGCGGGGATTTTGAGTTTCCAAGCGGCGATTTCTGCCTTACCGCACTTGGCAGGAAACAGGCGGAGTTTCTCGGTAAGTATCTTGCCGGAAAGAAGTTTTGCGGCAAAGTGGTAACTTCACCCTACGTAAGGACTGTTGAGACTGCTTCGGTAGCGGCATCTGTCTGCGGACTTGATATTTATTTTGATCCGGATCTTCAGGAGATGAGATTTTATCCTGAACCGTCAAGTCCCGGACTGACTCTTGAGGAACTGCGGAAATGTTTTCCCAACGTAGCTGCCGATGCATCATTGAAATATCCGTGGATGACTCCGGGCGGAACGGAAGAGTATCCGGCTGTAAAAAACAGAATATCCGGATGGCTTGACCGTTTTGTTGCCTGCGTTCCGGAACATGATGTGCTGCTTGTGGGGCACGGTGCTTCGGTCACTGCACTCAAGGAGGAACTGATTTCAAGATCAGGATTTGAGGGGGATGCCGGTTACAACTGGAACTGTTCATGTTCTTCATTCGAAATTTCTCCGGAAGGGAAAATCAAAGTTCTTGATCTTGCCCGGTTCGATTTTATACCGCTGGAGTATGTAACCAGCAATAAAAGAGTATATGGAGATCCTGCGTGCGTATGAAACTTCTGTTGATAAGTGATCTGCATCTTTGCGATATCCGCGTTCCGGTCGAAATGGAAAAACGCCGTCTCGACGGATTGGCGGAGTATATAAAAAACAGCGGTGCGGATATGGTTCTCAATCTCGGAGATACGGTATCAAAAAACGCTCTGCTGCGCCCGGAGTTTGCTTCGGTGGAAGAAGGTTTTAAATATTATCTGAAATGGCGCAGGCAGTTTTCTGTATCTTTTGCCGAGTGTGCTGTTGATCGGGAACGCAGCTTTTTCCGCAATGTTTTCGGTGTGGAAACCGATGGTTTCCGTTTTGTTTCTCCGGAATTTGCCGTCTTGACTGTTCAGCCGCATCTGGAAAATGACCATACATTTGATGATGAGCAGCTGGAATTTCTCATGGAGTCGATCCGCAGCTGCACCGCTAAAGTTCTGGTGATCGGTACTCATGTTCCGTACCCCGGCAGTTGTTCGCGGGAGAATCTGCCGGGGATATTTCTCAATATTCCTGAAAAATTACGCCTGTTGCTGGAAAATGCTTCCTGCAGGATAGTGTGGTGCGGCGGGCACTTTCACTGGAAACAGGAAGAACCGCTTGTCCGCGGCTCCCTGACAGCGTTGTATGCATCCAGATTCGATCTCGGCAGACCTGGTGATGATACCTACACCAGGATCATCAACACCGATCCGTTTGAAATCACCACGGTATCACACCGTTTCTGATTTGATTTCCAGTTTTTCCACCGCTTCCGCCAGATGCTGACGGATCTTTATGTGCTGCGGACATGCCTGTTCACATTTTCCGCATTTGATGCATTTGTCGGCATGGGAAAGTTTCTGACCGTCAACATTCCAGTGTTCGCGCTGCTTTGCCGTTTTCAAATCAGCGTAGGTGTTGTAAAGATTGAGGGCAGAAAAGGTGCCGGGTATCCCGATGTTTTCCGGACAGACTTTCATGCAATAGTTGCAGCCGGTGCACGGTATCACCGGAATTGCTGCAAGAGCTTTCTGTGCCTGATGTACGGTTTCAAGTTCATTTTCTGAAAGCGGTTTAAAGTCTTTCATGTATGAAAGATTATCCTGCATCTGTTCGATATTGCTCATTCCGGAAAGAACGGTCATCACTCCGTCAAGGGAAGCGGCAAAGCGTATTGCCCATGATGCATATGAACACTCCGGAGCAGCCTGTTTGAAAAGGTCTGCGACCGGTTCGGGAGGAGAAGCAAGCATTCCGCCCTTGACCGGTTCCATGACGATCACCGGTTTGCCGTATTTTCTTGCAACTTCATAACATTTACGGCTCTGGATCTTCGGATCATCCCAGTCCGCATAGTTGATCTGGAGCTGGACAAATTCCATTTCAGGATGTTTCTGCAGAATACTTTCAAGATCATCGGCCGTCGAGTGGAATGAAAATCCGACGTGCCGGATCTTTCCTGCGGCTTTCTGCTCTTGTACAAAATCCCATAAGCCGAAGTTGTCGAATAGCGCAGTCCGGTCCTCTCCGAGATTATGGAGCAGGTAATAATCAAAAAATCCGGCACCGCTGCGGCGGAGCGAGGTCTCAAACTGGGCAACGGCATCAGTTCTTGTTTCACATTTTGCCCAGGGCGCAAGTTTTGAGGCAAGAGTGAAACTTCCCCGGTCATGGCGTTCCACAAGTGCCTGACGGGTGGCGTCCTCACTGCCGCCATAGATCCAGGCGGTATCGAAGTAGGTGCATCCCGCCTCAAGAAACATATCCACCATTACTTTAAATTGTTCAATATCTATGCCGCCGCTGTTCTGCGGCAGACGCATGAGTCCGAATCCGAGTTTTTTACAGTTCATAGTTTTGTCTCTCCTTTATTTATACGATACATCTGTTTTGCCTTATCTGCAAACGGTTGACAATTTTTTTCTGTAAAAAACTTACAGTGTTTTTTTACCGGATATGACACCATTGCTGTTTTTTCTGATTTGCACGATCATATTCTCAATACGGCAGAATCCGTATCCTCCCCGGAGATAAACTGCCGGGAGCGCGCCGTATGGTATGAAATTTTATCAAACCCGTGATGTTTATTTTTTACATCTTCAGTTTGTTTTTTATATCACAAAACAAGCAGAAAAATAAAAAATCACTTGATTGATTGAGTTTTGTTATTACATTATGTTTCATAACCTTTAAACGTCACAAAAAGGAGAAAGGTAATGGATACTCTCAAAATCGGTCTTATCGCAACCGGTCATCGCGGCCGTCACGGCTGGCAGGCACATGATCCTGAAAATGGCGTGGAAATCGTTGCAGGAGCAGATGTTGATGCAAAAGCACAGGAAGCGTTTCATGAAAAGTTTCCGGACGCCCAATTGTTCGATGACTACCGTGATCTGCTGAAAGTCAAAGACATCGGGGCGGTTTTCATCTGCACTCCGGATTATCTCCATGAAGAAATGACGATAGCTGCGCTGGAAGCCGGTAAAGCTGTATATCTTGAAAAACCCATGGCTATCACTATCGAAGGATGCGACCGCATCCTTGAAACTGCAATGCGCACCGGAAGCAAACTGTTTGTCGGTCACAATATGCGTCACTTTCCGGTGGTGCTGAAAATGAAAGAGATCATCGACTCCGGAATGATCGGAGAGGTTCAGGTCGGCTGGTGCCGCCACTTTGTCGGATACGGCGGAGATGCCTATTTCCGCGACTGGCATTCCGAACAGCGTTATGCCACTGGACTTCTTCTTCAGAAGGGCGCGCATGATATCGACGTTATGCACTGGCTGATGGGCAGTTATACCAAGTCTGTGGTCGGTATGGGTATGCTTTCAGTTTACAACCGCTGCGAACGGCGTTCTCCTGATACTCCGGGATGTGCCGTGTGGGATAACGCACAATATCCTCCGCTGAAACAGACCGGATTTTCCCCCATCATCGATGTCGAGGATCACAGCATGGTCATGATGCAGCTTGAAAACGGTGCCCAAATGACCTATATGCAGTGTCACTACTGCCCCGATCAGGAACGTAATTATACTTTCATTGGTACCGAAGGCCGGATTGAAAACATCGGCGATAACGGTAACTGCGAGGTTCATGTGTGGACACGCCGGGGACCGCGTTCCACGCCCGATGTGATATACAAACTCAAACCGGCAACCGGAAGTCATGGCGGTGCGGATGAGCCGATCGTGAAGAATTTTATCGATTTTGTCCGTTTCGGAGCCAAGACCAATACCTCACCGGTCGCTGCGCGCCAGTCTGTCGCCGCTGGAGTGCTCGGTCATGAATCCATGCGTACCGGAAACAACCGCAGGGATGTTCCGCCTCTGCGTGAGGAACTGGTGAAATATTTTGAAAACAATCAGGTGAAATGATTGTTTTTTGATCTCCAACAGACAGCTCCGGTGATTTTTTCCGGAGCTGTTTGCTTTTACAATATATGTTTACTGCGGAATTCGCTTGGAGAACAGCCTTTGTGCTGTTTGAAGGTGTTGGAAAAATGATATTGATCTGAAAAAGCAAGGATACACGCGATCTCTTTTACCGACAGGTCGGTGTAACGCAGATAATTGACTGCTTCGGAAATGCGGGTGTCTATGAGATACGCATGCGGAGTTTTTCCCAGGGAGCGGCGGAATGAGCGTATCAGAGAACTTGCTTTGCAATTCTGCTGTGCTGCAAACTCTTTAAGAGAAAATGGTTCATCAAGTGATGTATCAAGTCTTTTTTTCAATTTTTCCACCAGTGCCGGAAGCGGGGCAACTGTTTTGCGGGTAATGTTTTTTGCTGCTTCGTCGCAAAATGAATGGAATACGATCGACGCCTTGCTGTCACGCTCTCTTGTTTTGCGCAGAAAAATCATTTCCCTGAAATATTTTTTCAGTTCCGGAACAGCAGGGATATGATAGACTTCATTAAGATCGTAAGCATCGAGCAGATGGTTTACCAATTCTCCGTATATGACGAAAAATATCTTCTGCCAGGGATCATTTTTATCCGGCCAGTAGCAGTGGCTGCTGCCGGGAGTCAGAAAATATATGCTGTCAGAATGGATGTGAAATGATTTGCCGTTGATCTCAAGAAAACCTGCTCCGGATGTTACATATTCGACCGTCAGCACCGGATAATTTTCCCTTTTGTATTTATTGGGTCCGTTCAGCGCAGTGATCTCCTGTGCCGACAGTAATCTGCAGGGGAATTTTTTCTTAAAGGGAGCCATTTTTTTATTTCTTTTTCAGAGCTTTTATTCTGTCGCGCAGCTGAGCGGCACGTTCAAATTCAAGTGCTTCCGCCGCTGACATCATTTCCCCGGTGAGTTCCTCAACCAGAGCATCCAGTTCTTTGGTGGTAAGTCCGAGTTTGTCGAGATTGTCACCGGTATTGCCGTCGAGCATGGTTCCGGCAAGCTGCGGAGTTTTGATTTTGGATTTTTTCGTTTCTCCGGCACCGATTATCTCGCTTATCGAAGCACTGCGCTTTTTGACGACTGTTCGCGGAGTGATATTGTGTTCTTTATTGTAGGCTATCTGTTTTTTGCGTCTTGCCGCCGTAAGATCCAACAGTGCCTGCATACTGGGCGTGACTGAATCCGCATAAAGAATGACTTTGCCGTGCTGATTTCGCGCTGCCCGTCCGGCAGTCTGGATGAGTGCGCGTTCTGAACGCAGGAAGCCCACTTTGTCAGCATCAAGTATAGCGACCAGAGCCACTTCCGGCAGGTCGATGCCTTCACGCAGCAGGTTGATGCCGATCATACAGTCATATTCACCGTCGCGCAGCTTGTTGAGTATGCGTACCCGTTCAAGTGCATCAAGTTCAGAATGCAGATAACATGCTCTTACTCCAAGTTCAGAAAGATAATCAGCCAGCCGTTCCGATCCTTTTTTGGTGAGAGTGGTGACCAGAGTCCTCTCGCCGTGTTTGGCGGTTTCGCGGATCTTGTCTATCACATCATCGATCTGACCTTCAAGCGGACGGATCTCTATTTCCGGATCAAGCAGTCCGGTCGGACGCACCACCAGTTCCACCGGCGGACCGCTTTTTTCAAGTTCATAGGCTCCGGGGGTTGCGGATACATAGACTGTTTCGGTCGTTACGGCTTCAAACTCTTCAAATTTCAGCGGTCTGTTTTCCAGTGCTGACGGCAGACGGAAGCCGTGTTCGATCAGGATTTCTTTGCGGTGACGGTCGGCTTTGTACATCGCCTGAAGCTGGGGCAGGGTGACATGGGACTCATCGATTATTGTGAGAAAGTCATCCGGAAAAAAGTCAAACAGACAGTAAGGCCGTGTTCCCGGACGGCGGTTGGATAAATGCATGGAATAATTTTCGATCCCGCTGCAGTATCCGAGTTCTTTCATCATCTCTATATCATATGTCACCCGCTGGTGCAGACGCTGCGCCTCCACCAGAAGATTGTTTTTTTCAAAGAAGTCCAGTCTTTCGCGCATTTCCTGTTTGATCGTCGAAGCGGCATTGGCAATGCGGTCAGGCGGCAGAACAAACTGCTTGCAGGGGAAGAGCGTGGCAAGTTCCGGACGGTGTTTGACTTTTCCGGAAACGGCATCGCGCCGTTCTATGGAGTCGATCTCATCACCGAAAAAACTTATGCGGACAAAATCGTTACGCTGCGGTTCGAAAACATCCACTACATCTCCGCGGACTCTGAACTGACCGCGTTCCGGAGCTGCATCGTTACGTGTGTACTGTATATCCACCAGACGGGCAAGCAGGTCATTTCTGCTCAAGGTGTCTCCGCAGGAAATGCGTACACACATTTCGGTAAACTCTTCCGGAGCTCCGAGACTGTAAATACAGGATACACTTGCGACCACGATCACATCGCGCCGTTCCACCAGACTGGTGGTAGTTGACAGGCGCAATCGTTCGATTTCTGCATTGATGCTTGAATCTTTTGCAATGTAAGTATCGGTTTGCGGAATATATGATTCCGGCATGTAATAGTCATAGTAACTTACAAAATATTCAACGGCATTTTCCGGGAAAAAACTTTTGAACTCACTGTAAAGCTGTGCCGCAAGGGTCTTGTTGTGTGACAGCACCAGTACCGGACGATCCATCTCTGCAATCGCACAGGCAAGCGTATAGGTTTTTCCTGAACCGGTCACTCCCAGCAGGGTCTGATGACTTTTATGTGAAGCAAAGCCCGCCTGAAGCTGTCTGATCGCTTCCGGCTGGTCTCCGGCAGGAGGAAAAGGGGCGTGGAGTTTGTAGATACCCATGACCCTGAGTTACCTCAAAACATTCCGGCAAAAGGATGTTTATGCGGATGACGCAGAAGACGGCATTTCTTGCACATAAATCCTTCAAGACCGATTATATCAGCTGTATGACCTGATTGATAAAGCTCCACAGTTTCACCGATTTCAATATTTTCCGGTTCCCTGGAGTTATCGGCGATCAGCAGTCCCGGACCGCGTACGATTTCGATTTCGATGCGCGATTTTTCATCAAGCACCAGGTGATTGACATCTTCAGTTGAATTGCTGAACGCAAGTCCGATACCTACTTTGAACAGACTTTGCGTGATACTGCGGTAATAAGCTGAACTGCCGTGGACGCTTGAAAGACACACTCCGTCACCGACGATCTCATGAGCATAAAGTTCTCCGTCGATCTTCACCCGGTAACGCAACGCGCTGGCGCGGTCGAAATTGTGGATGAATATATCATTGAGTGCAAGTATTTCTTTGCCGTGGACCGAAGCCGCCACTTTGTAAAGTCTGGTGCTTGCAAGTTTGCCGGAAATCAGTTCCTGCAAACGCAGTCTTGCATCGTGCCGGTCGCAGGGAAAGGCGGTCGCCGCATCCCGCAGCGGAAACTTGGGGATACCGGGATAATCACGCTCTGCTCCGAGAAGAGCTCCGTCTCCGCCGTGCGTGATGACAAGGTCGAAACCGTTTTCAACCTCTGTGATTCCGAATTCTTTGAATAATGGACGGATATCATCAAGATTTTTACCGAGCAATTTTACTTTCATGACAGTTTGCTCCTTGCTTCTATTGCATATAAAATCGCCGCAGCGGCGTTTCCAACATTGATAGATGCCTTGCTGCCGTACATCGGAAGCTGGATCAATCCGTCGACCATTTCAAGAGTTGCCGGATGTACCCCCAGAGCCTCGTTGCCGAAGATCACCGCAAGCGGAAAATTATAATTACGTTCCCACGCAGGAACACTTCCGGGCAGCGGTTCAGCTGCAAGGATCTCTTTTACTCCTTCACTGCGGAGAGCTTTCACTGCATCAACTGAACTTTCAAAACACCGGCACGGAACCATTTTATCCGCCCCCATCGCCGTTTTGACCAAACGCGGATGCGGCGGGGCAGGGGTGTATCCGCAGGCGATGATCTCTGCGGCTCCCAGAGCTTCGGCAATGCGGAAGATGTTTCCGGCATTGTGCGCGCTGCGTAAGCGGTCAAGGACGATGTGGACTTTTACATTCATCATAATTTCTGTCCGTTTTTGGCAAAATATATGACAGTTGCAGCAACGCTTGCCGCACAGATGCATGCCGCCGCAAGAAAAGCAGTGCCGCTGTTTTGCGGGGAAGACAGCAGACCTCCGGCAAATGGACCGACGGTTCCGGTGATGCCGACTATTATTTCGTTGATCGCCACATAACGGGTACTTTTCAAAGGCGATATCAGCGAGTGATAAACGAACATGAAATAAACGTATCCGGAGTAACAGCCGTAAAGTACAGCTGCAAATATGAACGCGGCAAGAGAATTGCAGAATCCCAGGATCAACAGTGAAATAATGCCGGCTGTTCCTGCTGCGATGACCGGAATGATCCGGTACATGAAATCTTTAGACAGCATAAGCAGCAGCGCAGCTGCCGCCTGGGTATAACTTACGATAGCCAGAACACTTCCGGCATCAGCTCTGGAAAAATCCAGCAGCGCTGCCCGGTAGGGAACCAGAGTACGGAGCACAAAAACTGTAATGGTACCGACTCCGCCGATGATCCAGCCGGCAAGCACCATGTCGGGGTTTGCGGATGTCTGCTGAACCGTTCCGCCGTCTGCGGCGGCTGTACTCACAGAAAAGTCCTGCAGTTCGACTTTGCGTGAGATCAGGAAAATACCGGCAGCGATCATCAGACCGATAACTGCATTTATCATGAAACTTGCCGCAATGGGGAGAAAACCGAAAATGAACGGTCCGGTAGCCATACCGATACTCCAGCTTGCCGTGTACAATCCTGAAGCCCGGGAAACTCCGGAATTCTGATCTTTTTCTATCGCTTTGGCGAAAATCTGGAACGATGTGCAATAAATTGCTCCGGCTGCGCCTGCGATAAAAATCCAGATGAACTGGGTGTAGACTCCCGGAAAGAGCAGAAAGCCCAGAGAACTCAAGGTAATGAGCAAGCCGCCGGTGATGATCAATTTTGCGGCGTTTCCGGCAGTTACTCTGGAACTCATCAAAAATGAAACGATCGAGTAGATCAATGCCCAGGTGGATGTCGTTGCTCCAACCACCCAGCCGGGAGCGGAGGCAAGAGAACAGCGCAGGGAAGTTATGAAAAACATTCCCCCGAGTACGTAGTTGACCAATATTGGAAATATATACGGTATAAAACGCAGCATTACCGGGATCCTTCAGATATATTTAGGTAATTGCTCATATCATAAAACAGCCGGATAAATTATCCGGCTGTTTTCAGTAACTTGTGTCAGAGATGATTACTGCTGATCCATTTCCTTGAGCGCGGCTTTGCGGCTCAGGCGGATCTTGCCGGCACTGTCGATGTCAATGACTTTGACAGTGACGAAATCACCTTCGGAGCAGATGTCGGTGACCTTGTTGACCCGGTAATCTGCCATTTCGGAGATGTGGAGCAGACCGTCCATTCCCGGCAGGATCTCCACGAATGCACCGAAATCACGGAGTGTGACAACTTTACCGCGGTAGATCTTGCCGACTTCCGCTTCCGCCGTGCTGGCGATGACGCGCTCTTTGGCGGCATCGAGCTTGCTTTTGTTGTTAGCCATGATCTTGACTTCGCCGGAGTCATCAACATCGATGGAGGCACCGGTTTCTTCAGTGATGGCGCGGATATTCTTTCCTCCGGGACCGATGAGGGCACCGATCTTTTCGGGATTGATTTTGATGACTTCAAGACGCGGAGCGCGTTCGCTGATGTCTGCGCGGGGTGCCGGGATGCATTCTTCGATCACATCGAGGATCTGGAGACGTGCGATGCGGTTGCGCTCCATGGCTTCGCAGAGCAGATCGATCGGAATACCGGGCAGCTTGAGGTCGAGCTGGAAACCGGTGATGCCGTTGCGGGTTCCGCAGACTTTGAAGTCCATATCGCCGAAGTGGTCTTCTGCACCGAGGATATCGGTGAGCAGCAGACGTTCGCCGTTGTCACCGGTGACCAGTCCGCAGGAGATACCGGCAACCGGAGCGGTGATTGGAACACCGGCATCCATCAATGCGAGGGTCGCACCGCAAACGGATGCCATAGAGGTGGAACCGTTGGAACTCATGATCTCGGATACGCAGCGGACGACGTAGGGGAAGTCAGCCGGAACGACTTTGGAAACAGAGCGTTCAGCCAGATTTCCGTGACCGATCTCACGGCGTCCGGGACCTGCGATCTTGCCGACTTCACCGACGCTGAAGTTCGGGAAGTTGTAGTGCAGATAGAAACGTATGACACCGATACCGGTTTCGCTGTTGAGATCATCGTATTCCTGGGCATCCTTGTCGTTGCCGAGGGTGGCGATGACCATAGCCTGGGTTTCGCCGCGGGAGAAGAGGGAGCTGCCGTGGACCACGGGCAGAACACCGACTTCGGCTGAAAGCGGACGGATCTCGGTAATGGAACGTCCATCGGGACGGTACTGTTTTTCAAGGATGATCTTGCGGGTGATGGTACGCACATAATCATCGAAGCCTTTGGCGGTCTCAATGGCGAAATCGTTGTCGCTCATGTCGGCAAACTGTTCACGCAGAGCGGCGCGGAGTTCGGCAAGCAGTGCGTTGAGAGCGTTGTTGCGGTCCTCTTTGCCGGGAACGGTGCAGACCTGTTCAATGGTGGGGGCGCAGAAGTTTTCCAGAGCGGTCTGGAGAGCTTCGGGAACCAGATAAAGTTTGTAATCTTTCTTGGGACGTCCGGCTTTCTGAGCGAGTTCGATCTGGGCGGCGCACTGTTTTTTGACGGCTTCGTTGGCGAAATACATCGCAGCGCGCATATCTTCTTCGCTGATGAAGTCGGCTTCACCTTCGATCATGATGACCTGATCGGGACGTCCGGCATAGATCAGTTCGAGGGTGCTTTTCTTCATCTGTTCGTGAGTCGGGTTGATGACGAAGCTGCCGTCGATCTTGCCGACACGGACAGCACCGATCGGACCGTCGAAAGGAAGATCGGAAACCATCAAACTGGCACTGGCGGCGAGCATGGCGAGCACATCGGCATCGTTGACACCGTCGGTACTGAGCATGAGGCACTGGATCTGGACGTCGTGGAAAAATCCTTTGGGGAACAGCGGACGGATCGGACGGTCGATCATGCGGCAGGTCAGGATCTCCTTGGTGGAGGGGCGGCCTTCGCGTTTGATGTATCCGCCGGGGAATTTACCGGCTGCGCTGTATTTTTCGCGGTAATCGACCTGAAGCGGGAAGAAATCCGTACCTTCGCGGGGTTCTCCGGAGCAGGCTGCTGCCAGAACAACGGTATCGCCCATGCGGACAAGACAGCTGCCGTTGGCAAGTTTAGCGACTTTGCCGGTGGAAATTTCCATAGTCCGGCTGTCATCGATGAGAAAAGAGACTTTTTCCTCTGCCATGATAATGTAATCCTTTCAGTTTGTTTTTATTTTCGGTGCTGCAGCAGAAAACTCATTCCTTCTGCGCACCGTATTCCTGAAAGGATCAGTTCACCGTGTGCCGGATCGTCTCGCGTCCGGAAACAGAATTGTTTCCTGTCGCGGAATCCCGGTTGCGGAACCACCGCTTGCTGTGTGGTGCCGGAACCGAATGAATTCCACGCTGGAAAACATAAAATCCCGCACCTGAAAGACTGATCCTTTCTGTATGAATACAATCTTGATGTATAATATATCAGTGCCCGTCCGGTTTTTCAAGGCGTGAAAATCATTAAAAAGCGTTTTTTCTCCGGATAGTTTATGAAAAGAGCGTCTTGCCTCACAGAAACTGTCATCGCCTCAATTTTTTTGCGAAAGACGTCAAACCTACCGGACTGGTTTGATAAATCCGGCAGGTCAGACAAATCAACTTGCTCATAATTTGCAACAAACCTTCAAAAAAAGCTGTCAAACTGATTTTCAGGGTGTGATTTTATGATTGCAGCCATTCTGCAAGTGTATAATCATGAACAATAACAGTTTTTGCAGACTGGTACGGCAGATTATTGATTATTTGCCGACTCTTCCGGAAAGAAAACTGCAACCGGGATTTCCCGTCTTGCACGATGTCGGATGTGAACCTTCAAAATGATGGATCAGAGTCCGGCATCCGGCAATTTCCACGTCAACGATACATCCGTTCCACTTCCGTTGATCCCGGATCATCATGCGGACTTTATAAGTTTTGTCAATATTACGGAGGTGATCCAGTGCAAAACCGGGGACTGTGATCTTCCGCCAGTTTTTTCCGCGTTCGCAGAGAGTCGGACACTCTTTTTCAGTGGCAAGAGTTGCCCGTTTCCGTTGGTGATCAATGGAAAAAAGGATGGGGTTACCGGCACCTTCCAGTGATACGGAAAAATTTTCTCCCGGCTGAACAGTGAATTCAAAATAATGTTCCCCGGAAAAAGTCAAAGTGTCAGCAGCTTCCTGCAAATCATAAACTTCCGGCATTGCTTCTGCCAGCCAGCGGATACCGGGGACGGCATCATCGAACCAGACAAGTTCGCGGACGCCAAGTACACCGCCCCATCCGGATATCCGCAGCCAGCCGGCAAGGATCATCCTGTCATCCTTGAACGGTGCAACCATTGGAACTCCCAGTCCGTCGTAAATGTCAATACCGCTTCCGGAAAGATCATCGAACGTTTCAAATGAAAGTTCTTTGCTGCGATACATACCGGTAAACCCTACGATCATGAAATAATTGCCGTTCCATTCAAAGAGCGAAGGGCATTCATAGGAGTTCAGCAGTGCGGAATTTTCTTCACAGGGAATCGGTTTTTCGGCAATTTGCTTGAAATTGCACCACTCTTCAGCCCGGTAAAGAAGTCCGTTGTTGTAAACGATCCATGAACCATCCGGCTGATTGTAAATGCTGGGATTGTCAGTCATATCATCCACAGAAACTTTGGCAGGAGTAAAATGGATCCCGTCTTCGCTGATCGCCCAGGTCATACCGCGCGGAACGGCACCTATCGGAAGAAAACGTTCTGAATGCAGTCCGTAAGCAAGAGCAAGTTTTCCGTCAAGCAGAAACGGCGTTCCGGTTCCGAAGGTTTGCCATTGGGCATCAAGCGGAAGGACCAGACCGTCATCACGCCAGGTTCTGAAATCTTCCGTTACGATGTGTGCCCACTGATGTCCGCCGCGACCGAATTTACTTTTGTGGTGACGGCGGTCGTAAAGATAAAACATGTGATATTCACCATTGAGAAAAGCGACAGAAACATCACCGACCCATTCATTTAATCCTTCCGGACTCCAGCAATGCAGGGGAATGGTTCTGTATTGAGGAACAGCCTGCTGTTCCGGGGGAATTTCAACAGGATTTTCCGGGGTTCCCGGCGGATCGCCGAAAGGATAATCTTCATCAAGAACCCGGTTTTCTGTCAAAAGCCGGAATTTCGTGCCGGAGTAAAGAATAGTGAAATTTTCAGCTCCGTCTGTTTCAGAAAGCGGTATTCCTATCCGCATTGAATCTGATGATGGCAGTTCTGATTTCAATTCCAGGACCGCTTCAAGAGCCAGATCATCCGCTCCCGGGTTCCGTGCAGCATAATTTTGTTTGCGTTCAAACTCCGATAATTCAGGATCGTTCCCGATTTTCCGGATCAGACAACGGAAAACCCCGGGTTCGTCTGCAAGAATGGATCCGTCAAAACAGTTTTCTTCCGTAACAGAAACAGTTTTTTGAAAAGTTTTATGTTTAGGGGGGGCAGGAAATTGCATTTTGAAACTCCGCTGATGTTCGTTGATCTCCGGTAAAATTTCCGGACTTGTATTGAATTTATCTGGACTTGCTTTTGTGATGAGCAACCACATAATATAACCGCTGGAATAAATTTGTCAAATTTATATTATGGAGGTAATTTCAAAAAACGTTTTTCCGATAAATAGTTTATGAAAAGCGCATCTTGCTTCAAAAAATAACAGTTCCGCGATGAACAGCTCTGTCACCTGCAAGCTGTTGATTGCGGAACCCGATATGATTTTTCCGCAACTGCGCCCCGCAGAAATCAAGTAAAACGTCTTTGACCGGGCGGCGGATCCGGCATAATGTGAACTGCTGGATCCGCCGGCTCCGGTCAGGGAAACTTCTTCTTTAAGGATGTTGCCGTTTTATTTATTGTAATCCTTGTAAAGCCGGAGAAGATCTCGGCGATGATTTTCCATGATCTCAATCTTTTTGTAAAGATCCTTCAGGAGTTTCCCGCGGGTGCCGAGTATCATGACGCTTTCGAATTCATCGCCCGGAGCATGCTGAAGCAATGGTTCCGGAGTGGATTCGATCAGTCGGATTATCTGAACTGTATTGTTGATCTCAGCACGGCAAATGCGGCGGAGTTTATCAAGCCGGACATCTCCCTGTTCATTGGCTTCGAGCGTTGTGTCTTCCGGTGTTTTCTTATAATCCGTACGGTCGAGGATCTCCTGATAGCTGATGATATTAAGCGCATTCCGTCCGATGCAGCAGTACATTTCCGCCTTCTTTGACTGCATTTCAAGATAATGCGCTACATCTTTATCTTTTGCAAACGGGATCAGAGCTTTGAAACTGTTTACAGCAGACTGCACTTTGGGTGCGAAATGACCGTAAAACAAATTCTTATAGGCGAATTTTGCACTGTATCCTGACAGCCAGCGATACCCCTGCAGATCAAGCAGATTATCCGCATCGGCTTCGCTCTGCGCCTGGAACTGGAACTCGCGGTAATACTGCTTCTCCTCCGGTTTGAGTTCTCCGGGGAACCCCACCAGCGGACGGGTCAGCCAGCGCTGATGCACCGTGCCGAGCGTGAAGATATGTCCGCCGGTACTCAGGTGTTCCATGAGGTCGTGAGCCCGCTCGATATTATCCCAGGCCTGAACGAGTTTATCCGCATGGTCTTTGCCGACAAAATCGGCGGCGAAATCGGTCAGGAGCTGATAGCGTCCTGAAATCCCCTGCGGGACCTTGGTTTTGAAATATTTGCGAAGGAAACGCATGGCATCAAAATCATTGACGCTGCGCAGGGAGATATTGACGTTGCATTGAGGATTTTTCTGGACATTCTGCAACTGCTCTGCGATTTTTACAATTCTTGAAAGTCCTGCCACAGGAAAAGTATGTTCCTGGTGACCGCTCATGTAACCGATCGTCAGACTGAACGATTTGCCCTTTGCCGTGCGGCCGCAGACAGCCTGATTCTTTTTGAGCTTCGGAATGACATTTTCCACAATATCATTCGAGAAATAACGGGAAACATTCACTTCGGCGTCCGGAATACCCGCTTTGGCTGCGCCTTCCTGAAAGATGGAGAGAAAATTGACGACGCGGTCCGCCATCGGAACGGAATAACAGGCAGTCGGACCGTTCGTACCCGGATAAAGACGCGGATACCAGCAGAGTCCGCCGCCGGAATCGTTGGTCATCAGTTCAAACGTTTCAAACGGAACAAGTCTGCAAAGTTCCGCCACTGCATCGACATAGATACGGCGCATTTCGGCATTGTCGAGGCATGGGGCGTAATATTCCTTGCGGGCGCGGCGGGTGTGATCGCAGCGGGGACCGCGCCATTCCGGATGTTCCCGGTATGCCTGTTCCGGCAGATAGGCGGGTTCCATTCCGTTGAATGTTGCCTTGAGTCCGAATTCCTTCAAGATCTTTCCCCGTGCGATCAGCGTATCCAGATTGCGTTTAGTATAATCTTTCGGAATGTATTTTTTCAGTTCCTTCGGCACAATATATTTAAAGAGGGATGGTCTATTCAGACTCCAGTTCGGATAAGGATCATGACGGTCCTGATTCCACTGCCACATGCTTGGTTCGATCTGATCGGCTCCGCAATGGGTCGCGCCCAGTTCTTTGGCAAATTCCGCAAGTTTACGGTATTCTTTCAGATTGGCGGTATTGGCGGAAACCTTGATCCGGCGCATATTCTCTGTTTCTTCTGTGATCGGACGCATGTTTTCTTTTCCTTTTGTTTGTTCTGCTGCAAATGTCATTCCTGAACCAATTTCAACGATTCCGCTTAACAGGCAGAGACAAGTTGTAAGTTTTCTGAATTTCATATGGTTATCCTTTTATTGACAGATCTGGGTAAAAAATGTTTTTTCTCCTCAGAAATAGACGCTGAAGATGTCGTGATAATCGGACATCCAGTTTCCTGCGCTGGCAAAATCGCAGACCTTGGTGCGGAACTTGCCATGCGGAGTTTGGAACGTGACTTCAAAAGCCGCCAGAGTGTCCATGGCATTTTCGATCGGCTGGAATTCAGCGGCGGATGGCTCCAGAGAGTCCGGCGCGAAGATTTCCTGAACCGGAGTTCCCAGCAGGATGGAGCGGGCAAGCAGCAGCGGACCGCGCATGATAGAACAGTGCGGAGTCTTGAGCATATCCTCCGGTGTGAGGTCGGAGTTCAGCCATTTTCTGCCGTGCCATCTGTCATTCGGGTCCATGACCGTAATGGGACCGGTACCCGTGATCCTGGAAGTCATATTAAATTGCAGTAAACAGGTTGTCTCCGCCAGCGGAAGTTCCAGATATCCGTTCTCTCCGGACTGTACCGGCTTACCGTCAAGGTAGGCACGGCGTCCATCCGACCACTCCGGCAGACGGATAAAGAGTTTGCCGTCCGTCTCCTTTTCCGGGGCGACCTCGATCGAAACCTTTCCGGAGACCAGATAATCACCGGCGATCCTGAGGTGGATCTTTACTCCGTTTCGCTCCAGGTCAGCCGTCTGCGGAACGCAGAGATTTACGTAGATACCATCGGCTCCGGTCATGAGCGCCGTCCTGGCTGCCGTCACGATCCCGCGTGGCATGTTGTTGACGCAGCAGTGATTATGGTGCATCTTCGCCTGTGCTGTAGCATAGAAATGACAATGGGAACTGCGGACACCGCGAGCACCCCAACGACCATCTTTGCAAAGTCCGGCGAGAAATGCGTTGAGGAAATTGAGCTCGAAAAAGTCCATGTAACGGACTTTTCCGGTCAGTTTGTAAAGTTCATGGCAGAGGCGAATGAAATGAATATTGTCGCAGGGTTCGGTGATCGCGTCCTGATAGATGGCGCCGTGATTCAGATTGTCGTTGCATCCAAGTCCGAAGAACACATTTTTCTCGTGTTCCATCAGCAGCTCCCAGAAGGCTTCGGTGGCGGTGAGAAGCTGTTCCTCTCCGGTAATGCGGTAAAGTTCCAGAAGTCCTTCAAAGCAGGAGATCATTTCATAGGTCTTGGTCCAGATCTTTCCGCAGGAGTGGTCATACCACGCATGGACCGGTTTGTGCGCCAGAGAATTGCGGATCAGGTTCGGCATGACAGTATCATCCGGATTGTTCCAATATGAGGCGATCTTCTGTGCCAGCTTCAAATACCGTTCGGTTCCGGTGAGCTGATAAAGCTGCAGGAGCGGCTTCATGATGGAGCAGCTGGGCAATCCGCAGAAAGTTCCAGTTTCCCAGATCTCGATATGCAGCCGCTCAAAGGTATCCAGCGTCTGATCGGCAAGACGCACCGCCGCCTTCAGAATTTCAGGATCGTTCAGGATCCGTGCGCCTTCCACCAGTGCCCATAACGTATATTTCCGGCACCAGATGTTCCAGTTCCAGTCGCAGCGCCAGTTGAATTTTTTGTATATTTCCTCCGGATCGCCGTGGACCAGAAAATCCGGATCGCGGTAGGTTCCGATATAACCGGACGGCTCCTGATACGAAATGACTTCCGCGATGCTGGAGCGGATGAAATCCTTGAGCGCGTCATCGCCGGTATATTCATAGACGTCCACTGCGCTGAGGATCCATTTCCCCCAGAATTCGCCCTGCCAGATGCCGATCAGTCCGGATTCGTCGTCGATCTTGTTTTTGAAAGCATCGACCGTTTCCCGGCAGGCGATATTCCATGCTTCCTGCGATCGTGCCCGCTCGAAGCAGAAACGGTCCAGCAGATTTCCGATTTTTCCTTCCAGTTTTATTCCGGATGCCTTTACCGGGTTTCGCTGCAAGGGGATTGTCATTTCAGGTACCTCCATATTTTTATGATGTTGTATACAGTATTCATTCGATTTTTTTTGTTATTCTGCTGAAATCACTTTCATGGTTTTCTCGCGCGGGAGCACCGTTTCAGCGGCGCAAAGGAGCTCTTCCGGCGTTTTTACCAGAGCGCAGCCAAGGATCTTTGAATATTCTTTTTCCACTTGAATATCCACAGCGAAATCACCGGATATCCTGCGCGGGAAATTAAACGACCGGTGTGAAGTCCACGGAATGACAGCCCAGCCGTTCCTCTGTCCGGAAACTCCGTATTTCATTCCGGTCCGGATCATTTTTTCGCCCGGACGCGCATGGAGGATCTGCCACGGCATCCGGGTCATCCGCACGGCGATATAATAATCCCCTTGCGGAACACCGGAGAATTTGAGCGTATATTTCACCGCACCGCGTTTCACGACCTCTCCGTAAACGACATTTTTGCGCATTGCGGCGACTTTTTTGAGATCATCGCGGTTGTCGAAATAAACCGAGACTGGACGCGCAAGCCCGTCGGGCGTGCGGATCAGAAATGCTCCGCAGTTTTTTCTCGCTTCGGATGCTTTTTCCGGAAGCGCAGTTACGGTGAGTTCAACAGTCTTACCGGCTTTGATTGTTCCAGCATCAGGTGTAACCTTGAAGAATGGCGAAAAATCAGGCTGGACAATTCTGAAATCACCGGAGTATCCTGTTGATTTCAATTGAAACTTACCGGAGAGTTTTCCGGAGGAAAGTTTTATACTCATAACGGAAGTTTCCAGTGCCAGCGGACGGAGCGGTATATTGCCGGATGCTCCGATATTTTCGCCGAGATTGGCAAGTTTTGCTCCCTTGACCGGTGTTTTGAGTTTCCATTCTCCGTCAAGCGGGAAATTGCCCTGTTTGTCATGTTTTCCCTGACCTTGGGGATAATTTGCCAGCATATTCTTCTTTTTGCTGAATGAATAGATGTTGTGATCGACATCGGCGCGGGCCAGCCAGAAATCCCTGCTGAACGGAGAACATTTGATGAACAGATTGTTTTTTACGACTGATTTCAGTTCTTTAGCCTGTTCCGGAGTGATCTTCGCTCTGTAGCCGGAAACGGAAGCGGCACCCGCAAAGGTGTTGCAGAAAATATGGATCCTGCCCGTATAATAGGTCGAAAAAGGATTCTTGATCCCTGCAAAAGCAGAATCGAACTCATCGCCGGGATTGATCCAGAGATTGTTGAAAACATAGGAGGGGCCTTCGATACAGGGGGTCACGCTGACTCCGCAGTATGAGCCTTCCAGCCGATTGTCCGAAAAACGGATGTTCTTCTGTCCGCCGTCAAGTTCGACAGCATCATCATTGCTGAACGCCAGATAGTTTCCGATGATCT
The DNA here is from genome assembly GCA_045532825.1 of Victivallaceae bacterium. Lineage (GTDB taxonomy): Bacteria > Verrucomicrobiota > Lentisphaeria > Victivallales > Victivallaceae > UBA1784. The sequence goes on from JAZSGR010000078.1 coordinate 29,283, forward strand.
CCGCATCGGCGTTCGGACCGCCGTAGATTCTATTGTTGCCGAGGCTCTCGATGACATCGTTCCAGCGGTGATGATCGGAACCGATGATGTCGTTCCAGCGAATGGTTAGACCTCTTGCTTTGCTGTAATGGATACCGCTCGGTCCCCAGGGATGCGTATAAAACCAGGAGTTCGCATGCCCGAGGGGATCGTGAAGAAAGTTGCGTTCGATCAGGATATTTTTTCCCCCGTAAACGGCGATCGGTGCCTGATTCTGTACATATTTCCCGTTGACGAAATGAAGTCCTCTTGAATGTTCCGCATCGGTCTTTTCCGGAGGAAATTCAAATGGGACGCGGGCGGTCCCGTAACTGCCGAGATCACAGTTCATAATGCGGAAATTTTCACAATCTTTCAAGTGGATCATGTGATGTCCACCGCCGCGGATGGTCAGTCCATCCAGGATCACATAGCGGATTTTTTCTGCGAGGATCGCTTCTTTGTGCTTGAAATCGGCTTTCAACACGGTTCCGGGAGCGGCGGTATAACGGATATACCCCTTTTCCGTTCCGGATTCGGTCAGTTTGAGATATCCCTTGAAATTTTCATTGTTCAAGACGATCGTTTTGGCAATCGGAACCTTTGAGGACTTGGTTGTAAAACGACCTGTCTCAATTTTTCCATCTTTAAATATCCGGAACTCGTATTTTGTTCCCTCCCTGAGGCGGAAGATGGAACCGCGCAGTTCCTTTTTATCCGGAGAAAGCACGAGATTTTGAGCGGGGCTCCATTCAGCATCTCCCGCTTTCCGGAATTCCAGTGCGGAGCCGTCCGGTCCGGCTGAAGTGTAGATGAATGCGCTCTCGAATCCGGGAAACGCATACGGATATTCCGCGGAAATACAGGCAAACGTCATGCATGCAGAAAGCAGAAGAACGATTTTTTTCATAAAATGACCTCAGTGCCAGAATTTGTTTTCAGTGGCATCAAACACTGTTGTGCTGTAATTGTATGTTCTGACCGATCCGTTGAGGAAAAAGAAATTCGCCCTTCCACCGTGATGATTCCATGCCGGACATTTTTTATCTGCGGCAGGATAGTCATTCGTTTCATTCAACTTATATCCTCCTGTGCTGCAGTATCCATTTGACAAAATACTTTTAATATTGGTTTCAGTCATGACGACCGTATCCGGCAGGAGTTGGGTCACGCGGGTATTATACATCAGAGGATAGGTTCCATCGGGACCTGTATATGATTTAAGATACACACGTTTTGCGCTCACTTTCTGCATATTTGACGAAGCTACAAATCTTTGTGCAATATCATAAGTCGGATAATACCCCTTGATGGCGGTTGCCGCAGTGCCGCTGAATTGAGGATTACCGACACTTGCTTTCGGACAGAAAAATACTCCTGTCGTGGTTGTTCGGAGGATTCCGCCGTTGTAGATACCGTCAGTATCGACATTAGTCTTTCGGGTATAGCCGTTGGCATTGTCGCCATTCGGGACAACATACGGATAAATATAAGAACACCAGCCCTTATTTGCAGTCGATCCACTCGATACGACGATGAAATCCTTGTTGTCGGCAAAATACATGTTGAATGCCGAACTGAACGTTTTCATATTGTTTACGCATTGCGTGTTTTTTGCTGTCTCTCTTGCCTTGCTCAAAGCCGGCAGCAGCATGGAGGCAAGAATTGCAATGATCGCAATGACAACCAGAAGCCCGATCAACGTGAACGTTGATCGAATGAAGCACGGTTTCACCGTATGAAGCATTTGCCTGCGGCAAATATGAAGCGCACCTCCGGTGCATGAAGCGCTTGCTCCGCAAGCATTATAAGGACTGGTTTTACCTTCCTGCCCTCCATAGCCCGCAGGGCGGCGGAGGGTCAAGAAAAGCGAATAAGTTTTTGAAGCACTTGCT
>JAZSGR010000090.1:0-6390 GCA_045532825.1 Victivallaceae bacterium
GCACTCTGCGTTGCACGCAGAGCTTATGTTCCGCCGCCATTTTAAGGCGGCGGCAAACGTTCCGCCGTTTGATCACGTCCCCGTAAGCACGGGGTGGCAAAAATTTTTATTTTTTTTATTTTTTTTACTTTACACGACCAAACCGGCACAGGCGCAAGGCTCGAGATTGCCCGCGATGCGCCACCGCAGTTTGAACAACTTTCACAAAAAATGGGACAATAACAATTTTTTCATTTTTTTGCGAGGCGGGCGACGGCATCCTTTATGACCAGGAACACCGCCCGGTAGTCATCAACCGTTCCACCATACGGATCCGGAACATCCATGCCGTCAAGCAGCGTTTTCACCTTACCGGCGTACTCCGGACAACAGGAAACTATCGCATCTCTATGCGATCCTGTCATGGTAATTACCATATCCGCTTCATCCAACGCATATCTTGTAAGCGCAGATGACCTGAAATGCGAACTGTCTATACCGTTTTCCGCCAGCACCTCCGCAGAGTGTCCGGAAATGTTTCCGCCCGCAAATGCACTTAATCCGGCACTTGATGCCGAATGTTCCGCTCCGCACTGTTTCATCAGGAAATTGAAATACAACTCCGCCATCGGACTGCGGCAGGTGTTTCCGGTACAGACAAAAAGTATCTTCATACGTCAGAATTTCAGCTTCATGATCGCGGCACGGAGCAGCTTTTCCGATGTCTGCTCATCAAGCGGGATCTCCGAAACCAGAGCGTTGAGAGTCTTGTTGACAGCATCACGCTTGAAACCAAGCTGCTCCAGAGCCAGAGCGGCATCGTTGACCGCTTCATTCGACGGCAGCACCACTTCTCCTGCTGTACCTCCGGCAATATCCAGCTTGCCTTTGAGATCGACGATGAGCCGCTCCGCAGTACGTTTGCCGATACCGCTGATACGGGAAATGGCTTTGACGTCACCGGATGTCACCGCCGCACAGAAATTCGCCGCCGGCATGGTACTCAATACATTGAGCGCAAGTTTGCCGCCTACGCCGGAAACTTCAATGAGTTTGTTGAAAAGTTCCTTTTCTTCCTGCGTATAAAACCCGAACAGCGTAATGGCATCTTCACGGACCTGCATGAAAGTGTGAAGACGTACCTTTTCCCCCGGCTGGGGAAGTTTTTCAAATGTCGAAACCGGGATCAGCAGCTCGTAGCCGACCCCGTTGACATCGATCACACAGCCGGAGGCACTGCTGTGGGCAAGGATACCGGTAAGAAAAGCGATCAACTTTCCACCTCGATATCCAGCGAAATATCAGCAGCTTTGACCGAATGAGTCAACGCTCCGGAGGAGACAAAGTCAACTCCGATCTCGCCGATGGATTTCAACCGCTCGATAGTGATACCGCCGGATGCCTCAAGTCTGGCACGGCCGTTCACTATCTCCACCGCCTTTTTCATGGTCTCGTTATCCATGTTGTCGAGCATGATGTACTCAACTCCGGTTTCCGCCGCCTCGGCGACCTCTTCCAGACAGTCGGCTTCGACCTCGATCTCAAGTTCAGGATATGCCTTGCGGGCGCGTTCGACCGCACGGGTGATCGCTCCGTCGCCTTCAATGGCGGCAAGCTCACGGTGATTGTCTTTTATCATGATGCGGTCGTAGAGACCGATACGGTGATTGGTAGCTCCGCCCACGGAAACTGCATACTTTTCAAGATTGCGGTAACCGGGAGTGGTCTTGCGGGTGTCAAGTACGACTGTTTTATATCCTTCAAGCTCTCTGGCATAGCGGTGCGAAGTGGTCGCAACACCGCAGAGACGCTGCAGAAAGTTGAGCGCAGTGCGTTCGGCAGTGAGGATGCCCCTGGCTGAACCGCGGATAACGGCAAGTACATCGCCGTAGTGACAGAGGTCGCCGTCTTCAACTTTGGCATCGAATTCAAGCAGCGGATCAACGATTTTGAAAACACGTTCCGCCACCGGAAGTCCGGCAACTATCATCTCTTTTTCTTTGCAGAGCAGAACCGCACGGCTTTCCGCCTGTTCCGGTACGACTGAAAGGGTCGTCGCATCGCCTGTCATGTCAAGATCTTCGTTGAGAGCCAGTTCGATCAGATGGTCAGCGCGACCCCAATCTATGGCACATAAACCGTCGTCATCCAGATTACTCACTTGAAAAAAACTCCTGTTTTGTTTGATCCCTCTGCATCGTGCAGATAAGCGGGAAATATTTTATTAATATAGCACCGGATTTATCTTTTTTCCACATTCCGGCGGTTTTTGCGCGTAAAATCGGCAAATTCCGGATGATCTTCATTGATCTTCATCATCCACTGTGCCGACGGAGTGAAAAATGTTCCGCGCATAAGCAGAGTTACTTTGCGGTCCGGAAGTTTCCAGATGACGGAAGCATCTCCGGTACGGTCACCGGTGTAGCGTATCTTCAATACCGGATCGTTTTCACGGATGAATTTCTGTTCTGCGGAATTCAGTCTGCGGCTTTTGGCAAGCGTTGCCCGGGCGATGCTTATCATTTCGATCTCCTCCTGCGGAGTAAGCACTTCGGTCATTTCCCCGTTTATCATCCGGGTCGGACCGCCGCAGCCGGTGAGCAGAAAAATACCCGGCAGCAATACAAGCATAACAGATCTTTTCATAACTCGTCACCTTTCAAGATGATGGAACTCCAGCAGGGAATTCATCCAGTTGTTGAGCGTGCTCCAATACTCCGGACGGCACTCCGGAAGCGGAGAATTATCTATTCCGGAAGCTACAAGATTTTCCAGAAAATCATTCTGTTCCTGAGTCACTCCCTCCGGCAGCAGTCCGTTTTCGTACAGATAGGCGCACTTGAGCACCACGGAACACTGCATCAGGCTCCAGCGGAACTCTTCAGGTTCCTCACCGGCGAGATGACGGAACACCGATGCCGTCGCATCATAGGTGTAGGGCTGCGGCATATTTTCCGGCATATTGCGCAGCAGAAAATTGCCGATTTTAACCGCCATTTTGAAGTTGATGCTTTTATCAGCTATGCCGGAAAAATCATTTAGCAGCTCCACCCGGTCGCCGGTATGAAGATCGCCGGGAATATCATCTTTGTATTCGATGTTGAGTTCCCGGTAAAGATCCGCCACCGGCATGGATCTCTCACTGATCTTCTGCGCGCCGTGGATGACGAAACTCACCTTGCCGCAGTCGGGACTCACACCCCTTAAAATCAATGCGGATTCACGGTACGGTCTTTTTTCCAGGACCAGGAGCTGTGTAGTGACGATCATAAAATTCAGCCCAGCTGTTTTTTGAGTTCGGCAACGGCAAGCTGCGGATTGGCTTTGCCCTTGGAAAGCTTCATCACCTGACCGACCATATACTGCAGCACACGTTCGTTTCCGGCACGGTATTCTTCGACCTGTTTGGGATTTTTTTCAATGGCTTCAGTGACGATCGCGGCGATCGCTCCGGAGTCACTGACCTGTGACAATCCCTTTTCCTCAATGATCGTTTTGGGAGTCTTGCCGGTGGCATACATCTCGGCAAACACCTCTTTACCGATCTTGCCGTTGATCGCGCCGGAGGAAATGACATCAGTCAGCTCCGCCAGAGCTTCAGGAGTGATGCGGCAGTCGTTTATGGAGATCCTGTCTTCTCCGAGCAGGCGCAGAAGTTCCGAAGATATCCAGTTGGCGACAAGTTTCGGAGTCTTTGCCTTTTTGGCAGCGGCATCGAACCATGCAGCAAGCTCTTTATCGGCGGTGAGGACTCCGGCATCGTAGGCAGTGATGCCGTACTGTTCCTGAAAACGCACTCTCATTGCTTCCGGAAGTTCGGGGAGCGAGGCGCGGATGGCTTCGATCTCCTCATCGGTGAACACTACCGGCATCAGATCCGGATCCGGGAAATAACGGTAATCATGCGCCGCCTCTTTGGTACGCATGAGATAGCTTTCACCGAGATCATCGTTCCAGCCGCGGGTCTCCTGACGGATGACTTCACCGCGGTCGAGCATATCCGCCTGACGCCAGATCTCGTAATCGATGGCGCGGTGGACCGCACGGAAACTGTTCAGGTTCTTGAGTTCGATCTTGGTTCCGAATTCCTTCTGACCGGCAGGACGCAGGGAGATGTTGACGTCACAGCGCATCTGACCCTTTTCCATATCGCAGTCACCGATGCCGCCGTAACGCATGATCTCTTTGAGGGAAGTAAGATAGGCGTATGCTTCATCAGCACTGCGCATATCCGGTTCGCTCACCACTTCCATGAGCGGAACACCCGCGCGGTTGTAGTCCACACCGCTCCTGTCGCCGGAGTGGACCAGTTTGGCGGCATCTTCCTCAAGGTGGATACGGGTAATGCCGATATATTTATCCGGCAGCGGAGCACCGGAAAATCCTTCGCCCTCAAGTTTTATTCTGCCGTGTTCGCAGAAAGGCAGATCATACTGGGAGATCTGGTAGTTTTTGGGCATGTCCGGATAAAAATAGCTCTTGCGGTCGAATTTGCTGAATTTGGCTATTTTACATTCAGTGAGCAATCCGGCACGCACCGCCGCATGGATGGCGTACTTGTTGGGTACCGGAAGGACTCCGGGATAACCCATGCATACAGGACAGACATTGGTATTGGGTTCGGCACCTGAACGGTTGGCACAGGAACAGAACATTTTACTTTCAGAACGGATCTCAACGTGAGTTTCCAGACCGATCACTGCTTCGTATTTCATCTTTGCAGACACCTCGTTTTGAATTGATATAGATATACACATATATAATTTAATGGGAAAATGTCTCTTTGTCAATGGCAAACTCTTGCAAGAGCAGTAATATTATGCTATATTTGTCGCGTTGACAGTAAGGACAGTATATGGAAAACAATCTTTCACAGAGTATTCAGCAGCAGCAGAAACAACTGCTTTCACAGAGACAGCAGCAGTCACTGGAACTGCTGCACCTGCCGCTGCAGGAACTGGATGCAAGGATCAATGAAGAACTTGAAAAAAATCCGCTGTTGGAAGAAAAAGAACCTGTTTCCCGTCTTGAAACTCCGGAGGAGAAAGAAAATTCCGCCAATGACGGTCAGGAAGAGGGATCCGCTGTTTCTGCAGATGAGGCGGCAAGGCTGCTCTGGGGCGATGATCTGCCGTCAAGCGGCAGTTACAGCTCCGGAGACCGGGAGGATGACGGTGACTTCTGGAGCAATTCGCCCGCACCCCCGCCATCCGTTGATGAACAGCTTGAAACGGAGATCGCAACCAGCAGTCTGCCGGAACGTATGAAAGAAACTGCCCGGATCATCATCGACAATCTGGATGAACACGGATATCTGCGCTCACATCTTGCCGATCTTGCCATGCTGTGCGATGCGGATATGGAGGAGATGGAACAGGCTCTTTTGCTTGTCCAGAGTTTTGATCCGCCGGGGATCGCCGCAAGAGACCTCGGAGAGTGCATGCGTCTTCAGCTGATAAGAAAAAATCAGCTTTCCCCGCTGCTGGAAAAACTCACTCAGCCGGATATGCTTGAACAGATCGCTGCCAATCACATTCCGCGCATAGCTTCTGAACTTGGTGTGACGCCGGATGAAATAAATGAAGCTCTGGGGATCTTGCGTAAACTTGATCCGGTCCCTGTTGCTTCAAAGGCGGAGGAAACCAGAGTGCCGGAGCTGGAAATACTGTGGAACGGTACGGAATACACGGTCAATGCTCCGTTTGCAAGAGAGCGCAAGCTGTTCATCTCTGAAAAATACGAAAAACTGCTGCTTGATCCTGCGACATCAAAAGAGGACAGGGATTATATACGTGAAAAGCTCAATTCTGCGAAGGAACTTATCAGGTCGCTGCAGATGCGCGGTGATACGCTTACCGGTATCGGCAGGGTGATCGTCAAGACTCAACGGGATTTCCTTGACAGGGGAAAATCCGCATTGAAACCGCTTACCATGAAGCAGGCGGGTGAGGAACTCGGACTTCATGAGACCACGATCAGCCGTGCTGCCGCCGATAAATTTGTGCGTACTCCGCATGGAGTATTTGAATTGCGGGACTTTTTTTCCGGCGGATTTACCAGCAGTGACGGAGAGGATATTTCCGCCCGTGCGGTCAGGGAGAAGATTCGTGATCTTATCAGGGATGAAGACCCGTACGATCCGCTTTCTGACGATAAAATTTCCGGATTGCTTGCGGAGCAGGGGCTTGACGTAGCCAGGCGCACGGTTGCCAAATACCGGGATATTTTGAAGATACCGAGTACCAGATTGCGCAAAAAATACGGCAGCGCAAAAAAATAGTTATTGTCCCATTTTTTGTGAAAGTTGTTCAAACTGCGGTGGCGCATCGCGGGCAATCTCGAGCCTTGCGCCTGTGCCGGTTTGGTCGTGTACAAAGGTACACTCCCGCACCGTACTCGGCGCAAAACTCG
>JAZSGR010000171.1:0-6951 GCA_045532825.1 Victivallaceae bacterium
ACGTTCCGCCGTTTGATCACGTCCCCGTAAGCACGGGGCGGCAAAATTTTTATTTTTTGGGGATGATTTCGATTTTTACGTCAGAAATCACAGCATTTCCGCTGCCGGTGACCGCGATCAGCGGAGTTATCGCCCGGAAATTGTGGATCTTGGAAAAATCAACAGTATATTCCTTTTCCTCACCGGTCAGCTGGAATTTTTTGTCGATGTAACCACCCCAGCCCCAACGGTCGGGATTCCACTTTTTATCATATCCGATAACGGAGATGACCTGCGCGCCGTTCTTTCTGCCGTAGGTGTAGCCGTAGCATCCGAGCAGAAGCTCTCCGCTGCCGGAGGCCTTCACGGTCATCCTGACGGTTTCTCCGCGGACCATGGCGGGCTTGGGATAAACCAGAGAGTTGGAAAAAGCTATTCCGGTAAACTTGCTTCCGCTTCCGGCAAGTTTGACCTTACCGTTTTCTGCAGTCACTTTGCCCAGCGGTTTGCTGGATGTGGTCTGAACCCAGAATGTACCCTTTTTGCCGTTGGCGAAATCCCGGAAGTCACCGGAGGGATCGTGGAGATACACCTCGGAGATCATGATCCATCCCCACTGGGAGTCCCCTGCCCCATCGGAGGCTTTGGCAAAACGGGCGGAACGTGACGGGAAATCCGGAGTCACATTGGTGATGGTGATCGTGTTGGTTCCGGCCTTCAAAGTACCGCCGGGAACAGTAAATCCCATTCTTCCCCATTCAGTTTCAGGGAATGCAACTTTACCATTGTACAGCACTTTGCCGTTTACTGCAACTTTGAAAAGACTCTTACCGGGTTTGTCATCATCAAGACCTTCGATGGAAAGCAGTGACGGCTGATCTATATCCTGCTTGAGTTCAAGCACGGCAGTACATTCAGCTTTTCCGAGCGAAGGACGGCTCAACCCCAATCCGACCCGTTTGGGGCAGTTGTGGTTGTACTCTCCGGCAAAGACCTTCGCCTTGAGCGCGGTCGGACGGAAATACCAGCCGCCGGGAATACGCTCGACACCTGAAGAAAAAACCTTATCCGGATCTTTCATCATCATTTCGATTTCCGGTTCCTGCCACCAGTTTTTACCGGTATTGGAAACCGTGACACCGGCGACACTCATGATGAAGTTTCTGCCGGGTGCAGTGATCCAGAGCGGTTCCAGTTTATAGGAATTGGTACGGGCGATACGGATGAGTTCCTGCAGTCGTTTGACAAATCCGGCAGTTTCCTGCGGAGTTTTGCAGTTGAGACGGTTGTACTTGTTGAGATCCTCCAGCAGATAGCGCACTTTTTCAAGTTCGATGCGGTCTCTCACTTTTTTGTCGTTTTCCGCTTTGAGAGCCTCATCAAACAGAGAATAGATGCGGTCGAACATCTTCCGGTCAAGAGTGGTCCTGGACGTGAGATTACCGCAGAAAATACCGATATGGCGGCTGCCGATACTATTGATCTCCTCCGGAGTATGCTTGTAGTTCGCGGCAAACTCTTCGACCAGCTGCGTGATCTTGTGCATGGCGGGACCGCCCTTGCCGAAGTAAGCATGATCGAACTCTTTCACCAGTTTTTCCGGCTCTTCCCCCATGTTCCAGCGGCCGGTAACGAACGGGATCGCCGGACTGTATCCATGCCAGACAAAGCAGTGCAGACTCTGGCTGCCGTATTTTGAAAGCATCTCGATCTGCTTGAGATGATACGCCGGACGGCGGTCACGGTAGGTGGAAAATCCGAAAAACTCTTTGTCTCCTGCGGCTTTGCTCCACTTTTTGATCTCTTCGATCATCGGCTTGTTCAATTCGCAGTCCACATGGAGTGTACATGGATTGGCTCCCATGTCAAGACAGTAATGAAGCATCATTTTCGGATGCCGTTTTGCCGGCGGAGTACGGCGGCTGGAGTAAGCGGAACGGGCAAGATACTGTCCGGGACGCAGACGGGCAGCTGCCGATTCCAGCACCTTGTTCATTTCCACGGCATGATCGATCTTACTGCATTTTTCGCAGTAGCAGTTTTCAGAGCTGTCTCCGGAATTGAAATTGAGGATCGTGCGGTCAGGCAGCTGGGCGTTGCCGTAAGCGACCATGTTATCTTCCATGATCTTGCGGACCGCAGGTTCGGAGAAACAGGGATGATTCAAGCCGGGATCGGCATAAACCACACGCTCTCCGCCGGAGTTCTGCATGAAATACTCCGGATTGCTCTTGTAGTATTTTTCCATCGGCAGCAGCACATTGAGGATGTGATAGGGTGCCGCGCTGTACATATAAAACGCATTGACCATGGCATTGGCAAAGAACTGACTGCGGTGTACACCGCCATTGTAGTAGGTGGTGTAGGCTTCAGAGGAAATGATACCAAGACGCAGTTTCACACTGCGGTCACAGGCAGCCAGCTGTTTCACCGACTTGTCAGCCGGACCGCTGATCGCGGGCAATCCGTAAAAGGTGTAATCACTGTACTGGGTGAATTTCAGCTCTTTCCGCAGATAATCGACCATTGCCGGAACCGCAAACAGATAATCCCGGCAGGTAAGTACGATACCGTTTTTATCGACTTTGATCTTCCAATGCTCTTTCATGCCGGGATCTTCGAGGATGACCATACTTCCGGCAGCAGGAGCTGCTTTTTCCACCTCCTCAAGATCGAGGGCACTGCCGGTGAGTTTGTGCAGCCATCCGCGCCACATGGAAACTCCGCGGCGCTCTTTGAAAGAGGCATTTTTGTTCAGCACGATCTTTTTCAGAACTCCGCCCTCCGGCAGAGCAATGACTCCGCTGCGTTTGTATTCCGCACTCACGACGATATCGGCAAAAGAATATTGCGCTCCGGGAGCAGGATAAACATGCAGTCTGGTGGGGAAAGTGGAACGGTAGTCAAAGCTCTTCCATTCCGCAGAGGGTTTCAGCTTCAAACCGTTGTTGAATTCCGCTCTGCCGCCGGTAAATTTGTATTTTCCGGTCATCCGGAAATGTCCGGCTGGCGGCGGAAGTTCGCCGATAGCAGGTTCGATCCTGAACGGCAGCTTGAATTCGGTGTAAGCGCTGTGAAGTTTTTCGGGAAAAGTGATCTTGACCACTCCATCTTCTTCAGTCAGAGTAAACAATCCGACACCGGAAAGATACCGGTTGTACTTGCTGACATAAGCTCTGCGCGAAAGATCATAGATGGTCCATCCTCTGATCGCGCTCACATCACCGGTCATTCTGACCGGTTTGAAACCGCCATCCGCCAGCAGATTCACCCTGGCAGATGCGGCAGAAACACCGGCACAAGCAGCCAATACAGAAGCTGCAACGAAATAATATTTGAAATTCATAAAAAGCACCTGTTGTACAAGAGATCAAAGCGCAACAACGACACGACCTTCACCGGTAGTGGAACTGTTGCCTTCAACATAACATTCGATCTGCCGGGACGCTCCGTAGCTGGTAAAAGCACTATTGGTAAAATAGTAGTAATTTGTCAGCTCTTTGGGAACAATAGAATCAACACTGCCGCTGATATTGGCAATATTGATCCTGCCGCTGTGAGCGACCCACGGACGGGCATAACTGTCTGTCCCATTCGAACCGGTAAGCAACGGATGATGCGGTGCATTCGCACCATTGCCGCTCAAACCGTCTACAAACCATACTCTGTTTCGTGGAGACAAGGTGAAATCAAGACGATTGGTATCACTGATCCCGCCTTTGTAAGGTATATTATAACGCGGAAGATCGATTTTAATACCAAGATATGGTTCATTACCAGTATTACCGCTGCAATTATTGTAAATACTGGCATAACCCTCCAAACTGTACTGCGGAAATTTACGGATCATTTTCGGACAAACCATAAAATCCGGTATCTTCCTTGAGCTGTCAAGGATATTCCCGGTCTGGAAACTGTTAAGTGCGCTCATCCAGCCATACGGCCAACCGGCATCGTTCGGAGACCCCCACCATCCATTATGGGCATCGGTATACATGCGGCCTGCTGTCGCAAGTTGTTTGAGGTTGTTGACACAACTGATTGAATTGGCGCGTTCCCTCGCCTGCTGCAAAGCGGGAAGCAGCATTCCGGCAAGGATCGCGATTATCGCGATTACAACGAGAAGCTCTATAAGGGTGAAAGATCTATCTTTCACCCGCCTGCAGGCGGGGCAAAACTCCGCCGCACGATTCATACTGCGCGCTGTATCAAAACCATTCATTTTCAAAACTCCTTTTTTGTTTTTTTACAGGATCAATATAAAACTGCGCAAACGGTTTCAGAAAACTGTTTTTCTGAACGATCTGGAAAAGAAATCCGATATCCGCCCCTCCTTTCTCTGCAAATACAATAACAGTTTTGTGCGTTTACTATTTGTAAAACAGCACTGATAATCAACATTTTCAAGTCAAAACGATCATACATAAAAAACGGAACACATACTCCATTATCTGCCGTATATTTCAAACACACAGCATCCCTGCGGCGGCACATGCGGCTTGAGCGGAATATCATCCGTACTTGCAACATATCCGTCACTGACCCTCACCGGAAACACCGGGAATGTACTCTGTGTTGCGATCTCAGCCGGAACACACTCCGGTTCAAGATAAAATCTCTGATAGAACCATTCACGGGAAAACACGATATATCTCTTACTGCCTTCAACAGTGTGCTGACAAAGCAGCTGAACAGATTCACCGGCATCTTTGAGAGCAGTCTTTCCCAGAGCTTTGCGGATCTCCGCAGCCGCTGCTTTCCAGAATTCATCCGGAATATCCATACGCGGATAACAGGCAGTATAAAGGCTGAAACTTTCTGCCGGATCAAACGGTTTGCTCTCACGGTGCAGTATCTGTTTTATCCCCGGAACAGTATTCTTCCAGTTCACAAGAACACACCACATGATAAAATCCCCCTGCCCCTGCAGACAGACTCCGGAAGCACTCTCCGGCAATTCCATTCCGGCAAGATCACCGGTGAGAACCAGAGCTTTACCGCTGCCGAGAAGTTTCCGCTGAAGATCATTTGAAAGCAGATGAAAGTTTGGTACAAACAGCGGAACAGTGATATTTTCAAGCTCATCCGGTACAGTGATACAGCTTATGTCAACAGAAGAAAACTCTTTGAGTTTACCGGTCTGATATGCCGGTGACCAGGTACCGTTTTTCCAATGGTCATCCACCAGAAGATCAAAACTTGCCGCATCGGCGAGCCATACCAGTTCACCGGAGCTTTCAACCCGGATATTTCCGGTACGGTTCAGAAGGGTATTTATGGTTTTCCAGTGATGTTTTTCAAGAGCATCACCCAGACAGATCATGACTCCGTCTGCACACTTTCTGCACCTGCCGCCGCGGATGATCTGCTGGGCGGCAAGTATCATAAAGTCGCGTTCAAACATACCCGGAGCGTGGGCAATGGCATCATAACACTCGACAGTATCCTGCATGCACGGCATCATGATTATCCCGGTATGGGGCATTGCGGCGGTCATTTCCGCCATAACTGCAGAAAACTCATGCAGATAATCCCGCTTGTGCCACAGCAGTGCGGCACTGGTGGTATTGGTTTCGACCACCAGACGATCAACGCCCATTTCATCCAGTTTGCGGTAATCCAGAGCCATGTACTGCAATGCTCCGAATACCGACTTGGTATTGGGAGAGTTGACGACCACCAGTCCGTTGAGCCGGTGAACAGTATCAATGCATCCGCGCCAGAAACGGTGCCAGCCGTCAAGCAGAAATTCACTCCACTCTTTCTTATATGAACTTATCAGCCATTTAAGGCGTTTGCGCTGTTCACTCCAATCATCGCCGACGGTCAACATTGTTGCCGGCACGTCTGCTATACCGTACTGTTCACGGAAGCGGTCGAACAGCTGATCTGAACCGTAACATATATGCGAAATATCCCACGGACAGGCGATGGTATCTCCGCCGTGCCAGCCGTCAAATCCGTAATCAATGATGACCTGTTCCAGCTTCTGCTCAAAAAGCTTACCGGCATCCCTGCCGTCTTTAAGCGCAGAAAGCGGATTGAATCCGGGAACATCGCAGAATTCCCGGATGAACTCACGGTGGAATACCTCATTAAGATCATTGCAGAAAATGGAAAAGATAACTTTGATATCGTATTTATGCAGCTCACACACAAGCTCTTTAAGCTGTCTTTGGTTCCAATCCTGCCGGAGTTGTTTACCATTGGTCAGGTGTCCCTGACGTGAAGCGGCATCGGCAGGAATAAGGGCATCACCGTTCCACTCATGGCGCAGCAGGAAATCCGGAGACATCAGCAGCAGTGAAATCCCAAATGGCAGATGTCCGGAGCTTTCCAGATAAGCTTTTACTCCATAATCAGGCAGAGTGTTGTCAAACGCCAGAAGTTCTGTCCATATCCAGCTTTCCCACTGTTCGTTGCTCCGGAAAACAGCCGCATCCATAAGTAAAATCCCCGAATTGTTTACAGTTATGTGTTCAATATAGCGGATAACTTTTCTTTTTGCAAGGCATTTTCTGCCAACTTACGCGCAATTTCTGCTTTTCTTGCAGTAACATGACCTGCGGTCACCGGTATAAGCAGATTTTCAGAGGCAATTTCAGTCATGATTTATACCCGCTGCGGTATGACTGCCGCACTCCGGCAGCCGTTCGATCTGCGGTACTTTCATCACCAGATGGCGGGTGATGTCGTAATTCCAGGGATTGCGGTCATAATAACCGAAGAAATAGTGTCCGTCGGAGGGAGACAGCTTTTTCCAGTTATGTACCGGATCGATTTTTTTTACCATTTGCTTATCCTGTTTTTATTTGTTTTTACGTATAACTTAAAAAAATAAAAAAATCACGTTGATTCCCTGACGATAAGTTTGCAGGGGATCGAAACAAAATTGCAGTGATCTTTGTCATCAAGAGCAGCAAATAATTCTTCGATCAATGTATCAACGATCAGCTGAAGCGGCTGCTCCAC
>JAZSGR010000056.1:0-4567 GCA_045532825.1 Victivallaceae bacterium
ATAAAGCGTTTGAAAAAATCACGGCAGTGTTGTGAAGTGACCACCAGCAGCTCGATCAACGTGAAACCAGTGGACTTCCTGCCGGATATACGGCTGGAAATAAAGTGGTGATTGGGTTTGTTCGGGTGTGTCATCATTCAGCATCCTCCTTTGTTGTTCAATTTCGGGAAAAGTTTTTTATCAGCTTTTTGAAATGCTTCCACAAGTTCATCGTGGACTCTGGCAAACGGCCATTGACCGATGATAAACGGTGCGGTATATGCCGCATATCCGGATGTTTTTGCAAGCTGTTGCCGGTCAGGTGCATAACTGTTGTAGCCGTTTGCAAAACTTACCACCAGCGGGATCGGAGCAGAAACTTTTTCAAGAGTTTCATTCTTGATCGCCTGCATGATCTCAAAAGGAGCTCCGAGCAGCTCCACCGGTCCGATCCTCAATGCGTGTATCTCTGATTTTATCACCGGTTTTCCGCCGGAACGCATATCTGATAGCATCCGGCGCACACCGGGGAGCTTGACCGCCGCTATACGCTCATCGTAACCGGCATCATCGGCATCCGGACGGTGCAGGACGGCGGCAAACTCCTTTTCTTTTTCCAACAGAAATTCAAGATCATAACTTGCTCTTACTTCGCAATCTATTACAAAAGAACAGGAGTCTATGCAGCCGTCGAAAGGTTGGTTTTCAGCCTGTTCAAGTCCGTTTCTCACCGCATTGGCAAAGCGGGCTGCAAAGACATCCAGGGCAAGCATCGAGTCCTGATCCGGCTGATGTACACAGCCGGTGTTGACATCGCCCTGCGCCCCTTGAAGGAAGATCCCTACCGAACCGGGGAATTCACGCATGAGCATGTGTATCGCAACTCCCGGGTAATCACCGTGTATCTGGTGGGTTTTCTCGCAGCAGACCACCGGATGACAGCCGAAACTTGCAAAGAAGCCTTTCAGTTTTCCCTGCATATCATCGCAGCGGATGATGACCGCTTCGGTATCTGTCAACTCCGGATGTTCCGGTTCCCAGTCATCTTTCAGAGCTTCTGCCAGAACAGTTTTATCGCCGTTGTCATACACCCGGTTGGCTCCGATGTGACGGCAGGGCACGCGCGCCGCAGAGAGTCTTACCTCTTCAAGTTTTGCAAAGGCATCGATCGCCGCCTGCGCAATTTTGTAAGGCAGGATCTCCACATAAGGCAGATCCGGCGCCCCCCATCCCCGGTCCCGGTCGCTTACGGTGGGACCGGAATGGGTATGCGAACAGCAGACCAGGATATCTTCAGGATCAACTCCGGGAATGGCTCTGCTGATCTCCTGCCTGATTATTGAGACATATTCAGCCGCTATACAGCCGAGGTCACATCCGATGATCACACACCGTCTGCCTTTATCATCTTCCAGCACCGCAGCTCTTGCTCCCAGGGGATCGCGGATACCGGTTGAGACCCGGTTGATGAACGGTCCGAAACCGAAAAGCTGCACACCAACTCTCGGAGTTATATCAAATTCTGAAAATCCTGCCTTCATTACCTTTTATTCTCCGTTGTTTACCGGTTCGGCGGGTTCTGACTTTGCACAGCTCCAGTCGTAAAACTTTTCCGGAGCCGCCCAGCGTACCGCATTGCCGATAACGGTCAGCACATTTTTATCATAATAAGTCGGAAATGTTTCGTGTCCCGGAGCAAAATAGAAAATCCTGCCCGATCCGCGTTGGAACGTGACTCCGGAACGGAATACATCTCCGCCCTGGAACCAGGACATGAAAACGATTTTGCCGTCATCCGGAATACCGAATGGCTCACCATACATCTCTTCGTGTTCCAGAGCGAAGGTCGGCGGCACATTCCGCGCTATCGGATGCGATGGATCGACTACCCAGAGTCTTTCACGTTCGCCGATCTGACGCCAGCGCAGTGAACAGGAGGTCCCCAGGACTGCCTTGAACACCTTTGAGTCGTGTCCGGAGTGAAGGACTATCAGACCCATTCCGGCAATGACCCGCTGGCGTATTTTTTTTACCAGCTCATCTTCCACGAAACGATGTGCGTGATGTCCCCACCAGAGGAGGACATCAGTATTGTTCAAAACATCATCCGGCAGTCCCTGATCGGGATCATCCAGAGCGACACAGCGGATATCAAGATCATCTGCTGCGATACCTGCGGCAATAGCCTGGTGCATTCCCGCAGGATAGAGCGACTTCACCGGTTCCGTCTTTTCGTGCCGGAACTCGTTCCAGATCGTTACCCGGATCATATCAGTTCTTCCCTGTGATCGTAGAGCTTGTGGAGCACTTCCGCCACGGCAGGTGCCATTTCAGCGCAGCTCATATTGGTATGGCTGAAGGTTATACCGTAAACGCCGTGCCATTCCGCATTGGGACAGCCGGTGTTGCGGTATTTTTTGGTGTTGAACAGCATGTGTTTGTACACCGGACCATAGTTGTTGTAGACGGAAACACCTTCGCTGCAGACAGCCTGGATGATCTTTGCCGCCGGAACTTTCCAGACTTCCGGTTCAAACATGATCTGCAAGCCGTAGAAACCCTGCGGTGAAGCCAGACGGCCGGGCTTCTGGATGATGAGTCCGGGGATGTCGGCAGTATTTTTACGCAGATGATCCACAAAACGGTTGTACTGTTCGATACGCGGTTTCAGATTTTTGAGCTGCCGGCTCAGTATCAATGCGCACATGGCAAGTCCGCGGTAGTTGTGACAGATGTATTCTGCCGGAGGTCCGGATTTTGCTCCGCCCTGCTGATCCATGCGGGAATAACCGATGTGCTTGGCGCGGTAGATCCTGTCTGCGATCTCCGGATCATTGGTAAGACAGATGCCGCCTTCTCCGCTGGTGAGGGTCTTGCTTTGCTGGAAGCTGAATGAACCGGCATTGCCCCAGCTGCCGGCGCCTCTGCCGTTCCACATGCCGCCCTGCATGTGGGCGCAGTCTTCAAGTACGGCGATATTGTGCGCTTTGGCGATTGCGATGATTTTGTCAAGGTCCGCCATACTGCCGTAAAGGTGGACCGGAATGACCGCCCGGGTTTTGGGCGTGATCGCTTTTTCAAACGCTTCCGGAGACATACAGCAGGTCTCTTTTTCCACATCGACAAAAACCGGGGTCGCTCCGGTGTATACCACTGCCATGGCAGTAGCCATCCAGGTGAAGCCGGGAACGATCACTTCATCTCCGGGTTTTACGCCGAGTGCCAGAAGCGAACACTCGAGAGTCACCGTTCCGTTGCTCATGAAAATACCGTATTTCGCACCGTGATACTCCGCGAATTCACGTTCAAACTGCTGTTCGCTCTCGCTGTTGAAGGACCATTTGCCGGAAAGATAAAGCTCTTTGAGCATTTCTGCTGTTTCTTCATCCACCGGAGGCCAGGGTTGACGTTTATAGGATCCCGGCTCAAGAACCGGTTTCCCGCCATTGATCGCGAGGATACTCATTTTTTTTGCTGTTCCTTGATTTGACGTTGTTTGAAAATTTTGTGAAAATTTCAGGTACCTGTCTTAAAATAACTTGAAAATCCTGTCGATACAAGTATATTCAATTAATAAATAATATCTAATAGTTAATAGAAAGTATCATTATGCTGAATGCGTCACAACGTGCGGTACTGCTTGACCGTCAACATCGTAAAGTGATTTCCAGTATGGCGGATATCCCGTTTGAAGAGCAGGAGTTTCCGGAGGAACAGGAGTGGAGACGCGCCCATACCCAGCATCATTACA
The DNA here is from genome assembly GCA_045532825.1 of Victivallaceae bacterium. Lineage (GTDB taxonomy): Bacteria > Verrucomicrobiota > Lentisphaeria > Victivallales > Victivallaceae > UBA1784. The sequence continues at coordinate 3,731 of JAZSGR010000056.1, forward strand.
CCAGGGAGGCGATGCTGATACTCTCCGGCAGTCATTCCGTTCAGCTCAACGGCAGGACCTATTCCGGAGAACCTAATACTCTGGTGATCGTCAACAGCCGCGAGGCACACGATGCCCGGTATTATCCGGCGTGCGGGGATTGTTCACATCTGTGGATATTCATCCGTGCCAACCGCATCACCTGTCAGGGAGACAGGGTGCATGATGGCAAATTCAGGGTGCTGTTTCAGTACGCGGTTGAAGATACTGCTAAATATAAGGAACTTAATAACATATTTGATGCTTATGATAACGGGATGATCGATCCGGGCACTGCTCTTTTCGGAATATGTGCCATGTTGGATGAGATGATTTTTGATTTGCTGACTCAGAAAAAACTGCTGGAACAGGGATCGTCTCCACGGGAGATCGCTGTCGTGAAAGTGAAAAATTACATAAACAACACTCTCGGCAGAGGATGCTCTGTCAGCCTGTTGGCAGAACTTGCCGGATACAGTCCGGTACACTTTCAGCGGCTGTTTTTCCGTATCACAGGAAAAACCGTGGGGGAATACATCAATGATGTGCGGCGGAAGCATTTTGAAGAGATGAAAGACATCTGTCCTTTTAAAGTCATTGCTGAAGATCTCGGATTTTCCGGACTGCCGGCGTTCAGCGCATGGCGCAAAAAAACAGAGAAAAAGCTGTAAAGTGATAAAATATAGATAATGTCCGAAATTTTGTGAAAAATTTATATTTTATCCTTATTCAGATATGTTTTTCTCAATTAAAATATATCACACAGCATGTTTTTTTCAAGCTCAAGAAACGGTTCTGTCTGCGATCGGTGGATGCAGC
>JAZSGR010000160.1:0-13651 GCA_045532825.1 Victivallaceae bacterium
ACGTGATGCTCTACCAACTGAGCTACACTCGCATATTTTTCAGAACGTTGAGATGGAGCGAGTGACCGGAATCGAACCGGCGACAATCACGTTGGCAACGTGATGCTCTACCAACTGAGCTACACTCGCATCAAATCGTCTGTCCTATTAAAATATCATCACTTCCATCTTTTGTCAAATGTTTTTTGAAAATAATTCAGTTTTTTTATTGTTTATTTGCCGGTAAAACGGTGTATCGGCAGTTTTTTATGCCAGTGCCGGTTTTCCAGCCGGCGGAGCATCCCGACGTTTACCGCCGGGGTGTGTTCGATGGAGGCGCGGAAAGCATCGAGTTTTTTCACTGCTTCATCGAATGGCCTGATCGGACCGCCAGCCTGATATTTCCGGAATTCCTTCTGTGCGGCAATGGTGAGAGCGGCATTTTTTAAACCGTACTGGAGGATCCTCACGCGTTCTTTGGCTTCACTCTCCAAACCGGGAGTGTTGAGAGCTTCATTCAGGAGCTTTGCACATTTGTTGATCACCGGCGGAGTGAAAATATTATCCGCTATCAGAAACAGATTGAGCCAGAGTTGTCCGCCCTCATTGTTCCTGACCGCAAGCGGATTTTTGAACGGTACTTTCATGGAAACATAAGTCACATACTCAAAATATTCTCTGACTTTTGCCTTTGCTTTTCCGAAAGATGAATAGAATTCTTCTTCGATGGCTGCAAGCGGAACATCTGCGCCGTGATTGAGTCTTGCGATCACATAATTGACCAGTCCCTGTGCGCCGGAGTGACCGGTATAGGAATCCATATCCGTAGCCGTCATGCCGTTTTTGAGCGAAAAGGTGAAGAGATCGTAGAACACCTCATGATACTGTACCGGGAAACAGTTTCCGTCATAGGTGAAGTTCGGACGGAACATGAGTTTTGCATTGGTTTTCGCCCAGCCGCCCCAGATTTTTTTGTATTCATCGATCTTCTTTCCGGTCCACGGATACATGTAAGGCGGGCAGAAGCGCAGGTGTATACGGTCGTTGAGCTTGATTTTGTCCGACGGCGGTTCACTGTAATTTGCGTAAATGAGTCCGGCGATTTCCGGATCTATTCCCTTTTTGCGCGCTTCTTTCTGTACCGCAAGATAAAACTGGCAGTAACGGTCGGAAAGGCTGCCGAGCGAGTCATATTCCCAGTTTTTGCTTCCGGCAGCAAAGAGCTTCTTTGCCTTTTCAAGGCGTTCTGCATCGGAGACTGCGGAGTTATCCAGTTTCAGACACGCTTGGCAGACACATTCTCCTGCCGTGTCGTTTTCGTTTAAATTGAGCATTTTTTTGCGGTTGCCTGCCATGTATTCCGCAACGATGGTTTGGACGAGTTTCGGATTGCTCACGCACATGCTGATATGGCGGGTATCTTTGCTCCATTTGTACGGATTTTGACGGCGGGTGCCATCCGGCATCATGCTGAAAAACTCCGGATCACTCTTGCCGTACTTTTTAAAGTATCCGGTAAAAGCGTGTCCGTTGATGTACCTGGTGTTGAGGCTGAAACGGTGACGGCGCATCCAGACTGTCTGATCGGCAAAGAAACGCTGACGGTTTTTTGCTGACTTCCATGCCTCCGGTGTCCAGTTCGGTATAGTTCGCCAGCTGCTTGATTTTACAACCGGTTTGGTGTCGGTGCGTCCGGCGGCAAGGGTCAGATTTTGATGACGCGGAATGACTTCTCCTGATTTTCCCGGCCAGATCCAGCGGACACCAAGATATTTTTCCAGAAACGTATATGCGGCAAAGAGGGTTCCGGTACTGTTGTCGATTTCGGTGATCCGTTTGCTGCTGTCTTTGCCGGCAATGCGTATGGAGTCTTTGCCGATATCAATGATGCCGCAGTTGTTATCAAGTTTTCCGGCATCAAGAGAAGCGTTCTGCATGCAGCTGCCGATGAAAATGTATTTTTCGCCCGGTTTGGCATTGCGGTCACGGATAACGGTGATCTTGTCTCCGGTCATTTTGTTTATGTGATAGATGAGTTCCCGTGCCGCGTGCGCCGCTGCCGGAGAGGGTTTTTCCGGTATGGCGATCGCCTTGAAGAGCAGACGTCCGTCTTTAAAGAAATCAACAGCATTTACTGCTGATGCAGCTGTAATACATAAAACAAAATAAAATAGTTTATTTTTCATAGTCCGCCTCTCTTAATACAAAGGACCGTCTTCCCAGTTTTTTCCGTTGAAAAAAAACATTTTTGCATAATACTCCACGGTACTTCCACGTGCGCCTTCCACGATCATTTCGCTCTTGACGTTGCCGCCGATGCAGAGATAGTTGGACTGCTGACCGTGTGCAGCAAGATCCATGTACAGATTCGTATTTTCGGTGTGCCAGTAAAACATCCGGTACAATCCGCTGTTTTCAGCCAGCACCACCAGATTGGAAGGGTGTTTGACTTTGAGCATTTTGCGGCGGCGGAACCAGGAGTTTATGGAGTCTTGTGAGTAACCGCAATCTGTGTTCCATGTGTAAGTGGACATCAGCCATTTATCATCGACTGCCCTGATCGTGAATTTGGGAGCAAGCGTGGAACAGAAAAACATTTTCGGTGCCATCATGTTGCTTTGTTGCGGCAGACTCAAGTAGGGAAGCAGATGCCAGGTCCAGCGTTCCCTGGGCAGATTGTGATGAAATATCGGTATGTAGTCCGCATAATCTGTACTGTAACTTTGTATCGCTTTACCTATCTGATTTAAATTTGCCGAACAATTTGCCTTTTTTGCCGCCTCACGTGCCTGCTGCAATGCCGGGAGCAGCATCGCTGCAAGAATAGCGATGATCGCTATAACGACCAATAGCTCGATCAGCGTGAACGCTGATCGAATGAAGCACGGCTTCGCCGTATGAAGCATTTTCCTACGGAAAATATGAAGCGCACTTTCAGTGCATGAAGCGCTTGCTTTGCAAGCATTATAAGGCATTTTTTTTGATTGTTTCTTGAGGCAATACAACGGTAAAACACCTATTTGACAAGTAACACTCTCCAGAAGCTCGATCAACGTAAAGCCCATGGGCTTTCTGCCGGTAGACCGGCAGAATAAAATACTCTTGCTGAAATTTTTCATTTTTTTGTTATCCTTTCGTTTGTAAAAGGTTGATGTGTTCGGTGAAATAATAAGTTTTGCCTCCGGCAAGTTCGCTGCCCCTGAAACGGACACTGCGGTCAGCCGGTACTTTTACCGTATAGCGGATCTTATCTGCATTTTTATCCCAGCGGACGTATATTCCGCGGTACTCCGCTTCAAGAAATGATAGCGTGCCGCCCGGAACCGGATCGATATCAAAATCAGGCGAGATACCGGCAGCCTTGCCGATGATCCAATCCAATACCGCCCCGTATGCGTAATGGTTGAACGAATTCATGGTCGGGGTCTGAAATCCTTTTTCCGGGGTCCAGCCGTCCCAGCGTTCCCAGATGGTGGTCGCTCCGTTGAGTACCGGGAAGAGCCACGAGGGACAGGTGGTCTGTTCAAGCAGTGTCCACGCGGTTTGGGCTTTGCCGTTGTCTGACAGCGCATGAAGCAGATACGGAGTACCAAGAAAACCCGTGGCAAGATGCATGTTGCGTTCTTCAATGTTGCGGCAGAGCTTTCCGGCTGCCGCTTCGCGCAATTCCGGTTGCAGCAGATCGAAAACAAGCGCAAGTGATAATGCGGTTTGTGTTTCCAGTTTATCAGCGAAGTTATCGTTGAAATATTTTTTTTCAGCTTCAAGGTATCCGGCAAGGAGCTTGACATCTCCGGATTTTTCCAGAATTTTTGCGGTCTCCATCACCAGAAAGGTCGAACGGCAGAGAAATGCCGCAGCAAGCAGCTCTGCCGGAGTCTCCTCGCCGTCGTTGAGCCAGTCCTTGAAACGCGAAAACGGCAGTTTGCCTGCCTGGAAATCCTGCCACCGTGTGGTGACGAATTTCAGCATGCTGTCATAATTTTCGGCAAGGACCTGTTTGTCTCCTGAAAAGCGGAAAACCTCCCATGGGCAGATCACTCCGGCATCGGACCAGCCGGTGATGTCGCAATCCGGATAGCGGTTGAGGTGCGGAGCGATGATACCGTACCAGCCGCGCTCATCACAGTTGAGCCTCACATCTTTGAGCCAGCGGCGGAAAAATTTTGTGCAGTCAGACAGATACAGTGCCGCCTTGATGAATACCTGGGCATCTCCCAGCCAGCCCACACGCTCATCGCGCTGCGGACAATCAGTCGGAACATCCACCGCATTGCACAGCCAGCCGCGGCGGATATTATCGACCAGTTTATTCAAAAGTCCGTTGGAACAGTTGAACTTCAGGTGAAGCGGCATGTCGGAGTGGATATGTACAGCTTTGACTTCAAAAGAATCCGCGCCCTCAACTTCTATATAACGGAAACCGTAAAACGTGAACAAGGGTTCGTAAAAACACTCTCCTCCGGGAGCAACTATGATGCTCTGTGCTTTGGCTGTCCTCAAGTTTTCTGTGTAAAGTCTGCCGTTTTCATCCAGCATTTCCGCGTGACGGATAGTTATCACCCTGCCGCGCGGAGCTGAGAAAACGATCTGCTCCCTGCCGGTGAGATTTTCCCCGAAATCCACGATATTTCCGTTGACCGATACCGGCAATACGGTTCCGGTCCTGCGTACCGGATCACCTGCAAACGGTTCAAAATCAAGTTCTTTTTCCGCCAGAGCCGGAGTGTGCCAGTTCTGCCATTGCCGGGTGAGATCACAATGCTCACCCATGTAGATGTCACTGTAAAGCAGCGGACCGTCGGAGCTGCACTGCCATGAACTGTCAGCAGTTACCGTTTTGCCGTCAGGCAGTTCGATGCTGCAAAACAGCAGAGCCTGACGTTTGGGTTCCTGAAAACCTGTATCTGATATTATTCCAGCGTACCAGCCGTCAGCCAGCAGCACTTCAAGTTCGTGAGTTCCGGCAGTGACCTGAATTTCATAAGTTTGGTACTCCGCACGGATACGGTAATCGCACCAGCCGGGCGTAAAACAGTTATCCGTGACCTCTTTTCCATCCAGCCGGGCATGATACAATCCCAGAGCTGACAGCTGCAGGTTGACTTTTCCGGCACATGAGTTGAATGTTCTTTTAAAGCATGATACCGGAGCAAGGTATTCCGTGCTTTTTTGCGGGTCAAACAACCCGATTTGCTTATTTGACAACATAATATAACTTTGTATCCAGATTTGATATCATTGGTTTGCAATGATATACTGTACGTCTGGAATAACAAAAAAGCCTTGACTATTCTGTCAAAAAACAGCACTATTTTTTCATTTTGCAGAATTTAAGCGGTGAAATACCGTATTTTTTCTTGAAAGCACGGGAAAAATAATTACTGTCAGAGAAACCTGCGGCAAAGGCGGCTTCTGAAACCGGAGTGCCGAGCGCGATCTTTTCTGCGGCATGCTGCAGCCGCAGCTTCAGCAGATAATCCACCGGCGTATCTCCGGTGGCAGCTTTGAAATGCCGATTGAATGTGGATTCGCTCATGCCGGCTTCCCGCGCGAGATCAGGTATCATCAGTTTTTCCCTGAACCTGGAGTGCATCTTGCTGATAACTTCCGGTATCAGGGCATGTTCGCTGCGGTACAGCGGAGAATTGCCGCTTCTCCACGCATCAAGCAGTATCGGGATCATCTGCAGGAATGCTCCGTAGACCCCCAGTGTGGCTCCCGGAAGTTTCCTTTCCTGATTTTTCCAAGCCGGAAGCAGAATGTTTTTTACCGTTTCAAGCTGATCCTTTTTCAGAAATATCCGGGGATAATATTTCATTTTCCGGCAGTACTCCGCACGGAGACGGAACAAGATATTGAATTCCGGTGTGCCGGATATATCATGATACGGGAAAGTAAGTTCGTCAAAGCGGAACAGTATATTCACCAGCTCCACATCTTTGTTGTCTGAATACAGATGCTCCTCACCCTGCGGAATGAATACCACGTCTCCGGCAGAAAGCATTTCAGAGCCGAAAGCCGTTTCATAGCGGCACTCTCCGGCGAGGATTATCGCAATTTCTGCAAACTCATGGCTGTGACGTGACGTACTGTTCTGGCAGGTGTAATACAAATGTACCGGCAGTTCCCGGTGCATAAAAAATCTTGAAGCGGTCAACAGCATGAAAACAATATCCCTGCGTTATCATTTTGGAGCTTTTTTCAGAAGTTCCTCCAGATGTCTGATATATTTATCCACCCCTCCGGGCAGGAATCCGGTACGGGCAAATTCTCTGCCGCTGTGATCGGTCAGGATCACAGTCGGAACTCCTTCGACCCGGTAGACCTGCATCAGATGACGGTTCTGTTTTGAAATATTTTCCGGCTGGGATTTTCTGCGCGGAAAATCTGCGTGGAAAAATACCGCCTTGCCGGATTTTGCAAAGTCAGCAAACTTTTTCTGATGAAATACCGTTTTATCCAGCCGGATACAGGGCGGACACCAGTCGGAACCGGAAAACAGCATTATCACCGGCAGCTTTTTTTCCGCCGCAATTTTTATTGTCTGGGCATAATCTTCGTTCCAGACTGCTGCTGTTTCCTGCTTTTCAGCTGCTCCGCTTTCACAGAATGCCGCCATGACAACGGCTCCGGCAACCAGGATCTTCTTCACAAAACTGCTCCTCATTTTACTTTCTCCTTTTCGGTGTGGACTTGATCAATATAAATTTTTCAAGATGATTTATCAAGTCCGTGATTAAAGTTTTCTTATTTTACGCGAACGCGATACCAGTCGTTGACGTTCATCGGTTCTGCTTTTTTTGTCTGCGGCAGCAGTCTGCGTTCTGTTTGCCGGCTCTTCTGTCGCATCGTTGTCTTCCGGAAGATCTTCATCTTCTGCGCTTTTTTCCACTTTGGAGGCAAAAATCAGAGTAAGTTCAAACAGCAGCCATCCGGGGATGCCAAGAGCCAGCTGACTTACCACGTCAGGCGGTGTCAGCAATGCTGCAACAAAAAATATTCCGCAGACAAAAAGATACCGCAGACGTTTCAGGGTTTCCACTTTTACCAGTCCGGCGCGGACGGGGATCATCAGCATCACCGGCAGTTCAAAAACAAGGGCAAATCCCAGGATCATCCAGATAACCAGTTTCAGAAAGTTTCCGAGACCGATCACCGGCTGCAGCTCCGGAGTGGAAAATGTGAGCGAAAACGCCATTATCTGCGGAATGACAAAGAAAAATCCCAGAGCCGCCCCGCAGAGCGCAAGCAGCAGGGCAAAACAACAAAATCCGCCGAGAGCTTTTTTTTCTTTCGGATACAAGCCGGGGGCGATGAAACTGCCGATTTGCCAGAGAATGACCGGACTCGCCAGAATGACCGCAAGTACCAACCCCAGATCAAGCTGCACAAAAAGCGGTTCAAACGGTGAAAAATAATGCAGCTTGAGCTCCGGAGGACAGGAATAAAGGATCAGCTCCCGCAGCAGCCTGCCTGATGCCCACAGTGCCGGGATCAATGCCGCAGCGACTGCAAATACACAACGCCAGACTGTTCCCCGCAAAGCTTCAAGCTGTTCAAGCAGAGAGCCGTCTCCTGTATTATTTTTTTTCATCGCAGGAGGATTTTTCAGTTGCTTCTTCTGCCGGCTCTTTTTTGAGTTCCTGAGTTTCCTGTTCAAACTCTTCCATCACGCCGTCGCGCGCTTTTTTGAATTCACGCGAAGCCTTGCCCAGAGCCTTTGCCACTTCAGGTATACGTTTGGCTCCGAAGAAAAGAAGCACGATGAAAAACAGTACCAATAATTCTGAAACGCCGATATTGCCCATTTGATGCCTCCTTTATATTTTATTTTTTTCCGTCCGGAGATTTTTTCCGCGGAAGAAATTCTATGTAATCTATCTCAACTCTGGTCCTTGATTTGGAATACTGGCTGTTTGCCCCCACGCCGAGGACAAAATATCCGCCGGGAAAACGTTTGTATGCTTTGATGAAATCAACCAGCACATTGCGTTCTTCGACGATCCATTCATTGAGTTTTGCTTTTCTGTTTCTGATGCATTCAGCTTCAACATTCATCATGCCGCCGGCATAGAGGATCTTTCTTCTGAAACCGATCGCAGTATTGTGTTCCCAGCGGTATCCGATACATTTCTGGCGCAGCATGGTGCCGTCTCCGATATAGAGGACCGCAACCTGATCGTCCGGATCACTTACTCCGCTTGGAAGATCAAGTTTTTTCACGACCCGCCAGCGCCAGCGCATGACCGGATTCTTCCGCAGATCAACTTTCGGATCCGTCATCAACACTCCGGAGGCACTGTCGGCTTCAACGACCAGTGCTTTGCCGTTGAGCGCAGAGGGGATGTTTTCGACCCGGAACACTGTGCGCGGGACCATGAAAACGGCTCCGTGGAACTCCCAGGATTTTTTCAGGGAAACCGGATCCGCAAAATCATACCGCAGGGCAGCCTTGCGGTCAGCAGACCACAGTGCCGGCAGAATGGATGAAAAAAGTATGATCGAGGACAGGATTTTCATTTGTTTTGAAGATATTTCCGGTAACGCCGCATCGTGTTTTTTACATAAGCTGAAGTTGACGGTATCTTTATTCTGGAAACCGCATCACCGTCAAATGTTTCCGGTTTCCAGCGTTCCGCCCGCCGTTCTCCGGCATTGTACTGGATCAGGGCAAGCGGAATCTGATCTTTGTATTTCTGCCATTTGTTCAGAGCTTTTGCCAGATACCATACTCCGATCTCAAGATTGAGTTCGACCTGCATAAGTTCGGCATGGGAAGGCGTCTTTCTGCCATTAAGACGTGCCCAGTCTGCCGCTGCGTTTTGGGGCATCACCTGCATCAATCCGGCTTCGCCTTTTCTGCCGACGGCATCCTGTTTGAACCGGCTTTCCTGAAAAACCACCGCTCTTACCAGCTGCGGATCGACGTTGTGACGCGCTGCCGCTTGTTTTATCTCATTTGCGTACAATGTGTCATCGACAAATGTCCCCCTGCTGTGGAGTTCGCGGGCGGTAAAATACATGCCCGTAAACACTGCGGCAGATGTGAACAGCAAAGAAAGCTTTATGTGTTTTTTCAGCAAATCCCGAACCTTTATTTCGTTTTCGGGGAGTCCGGAGCTGTTTCCGCAGTTCCGCCTGCCTGTATTCCGGAGGCTTTCATGCCCTGCCGGATGAGTTTATCGGCATTTTTTTCAAAATGTCCGCCGATCTTTTCACCCAGTTTTTCCGGAATATAGAAAGTGCAGCGCACCACATTTGCCTCTGCTTTTACCTTGATGCAGCCGGAAACTTCCCGGTTGAGATCAGGATCACTGCCGAAGATGAAAGCAAGACCCATGTTCAGATAAAACGGGACCATGGCGGTAAGCATCTGCGCACCTTCCGGAGTTCCGCAGAAGAGATTAAGTTTGAAAGCGATATCCTTCTGCTGTTTTCCGGCAAAATCAAAGGTGAGAAAGAGCTTCTGCGGATCATCGGTCTTTCCCTGTGCGTTTTTGAACAGGTTGACGAATGCCACCCGTACCGGTGCTGCCGGAACTGTTCCGGCAAAGGCGGCAAGCTCTTTTGCATTGCCGCGACCGGTTTTCATGTATGCCGCAATGTCTCCGGTCTCTCCGGCCAGGATCATGCCGGGAGCCAGAGTGAGCAGCTCCACCTGTTTGCCGGTCTGGAGCGGATCCGTCAGCTTGAGGACCTTTTTTCCGGCGATGTCAAGTTTGCTGAATTTTACTCCCGTACGGGCAAAAAGCTGCTCGATATTGAGAGCTTTATCTACATTGAGCAATACTCTTGCATCACCGGAACCGTTTATCTGTATAAAGACTTTTTTGAAATCCTGAAGCCGCACACCGGTGTTTTTTTCAAGTTCCTGACGCTGTCTCACCTTTTCAGGATCATTGAGAAGTTTCTCAACTTCAGGATGTTTCAGCAGCTGCTCCACATTGATCTCAACTGCGGCAATGGTCGCATTTTCAGCGTATTTGAGTGCAAAAGACTCAACTGCTGAAACTGCAACGGCGGCAAATAACGCAATGGCGGCAATACAGGTTTTCATGATTTTTTACTCCTTGACGGCAGCCGGAGCTTCCGCCTTTTTGGGCAGTTTGATCTCGATGTGAAGTTCACGCAGCTGTTTGATGCCGACTTCGCTGGGGGCGTTCATCATCAGGTCTTCCGCCTGCTGGTTGAACGGGAAAGCGATGACTTCACGGATATTGGGTTCATCCGCCAGCAGCATGACCATGCGGTCGACACCGGGGGCAATACCGCCGTGCGGAGGAGCTCCGTGTTTGAAGGCGTTGATCATGCCGCCGAATTTCTGATCGACAACACTGCGGTCGTAGCCTGCGATCTCGAATGCGCGGTACATGAGTTCCGGAATATGGTTTCTGATCGCGCCGGAAGAAAGTTCGATGCCGTTGCAGACGATATCATACTGCCAGGCAAGGATATCCAGCGGATCTTCGGTGTTGAGAGCTTTGAGTCCGCCCTGCGGCATGGAGAAGGGATTGTGAGAGAAGATGATCGCTCCGGTCTCTTCGTCCTTTTCGAACATCGGGAAATCGACGATCCAGCAGAATTTGAATTCATTTTTGTCGATGAGATCCAGCTGGCGTCCGAGTTCGGGGATGACAGCTCCGCCGATCTTTTCCACCAGTTTTTCCTGATCTGCGAGGAAGAAGAGCGCGTCGCCTTCCTGAACGTTTCCGGCAGCCTTGAGACCGTCGATGACTTCACGGGAAAGGAATTTCACGATCGGACTCTTTTCGCCTTCGCCGGTCCAGATGATGTAAGCCATACCTTTGGCACCGTTTTCCTGGGCGAACTTGATGAGATCATCGAAGAATTTACGCGGTTTTCCGGCGACCTGCGGAGCGCGGATGGCGCGGACCACACCGCCGTTTTCGACAGTGGAGGCAAAGGCTTTGAACTCGCATCCGCGGAAGAATTCAGAAACATCGACCATTTCCAGCGGGTTGCGGAGATCGGGCTTGTCGGAACCGAAACGGCGCATCGCTTCACGGTAGGGAATGCGCGGGAACGGCGGATTTGCAAACTTTTTGCTGCCGAATTTGGTGAAAACATCGGCGATCAGACCTTCGATGACTTTGAAAATGTCATCCTGTTCGACAAAGCTCATCTCAACGTCAAGCTGGTAGAACTCACCGGGACTGCGGTCGGCACGGGCATCCTCGTCGCGGAAACAGGGGGCGATCTGGAAATAACGGTCGAAGCCGGAGACCATGAGCAGCTGCTTGAACTGCTGCGGAGCCTGCGGCAGAGCGTAGAATTTGCCCGGATGCAGACGGGAGGGTACCAGATAGTCACGCGCACCCTCCGGACTGCTGGCAGTCAGGATCGGGGTCTGGAACTCGTTGAAGCCCTGGGCGGTCATGTATTTGCGGATTTCGGCAATGACTTTGCTGCGCAGAATGATGTTGTTGTGCAGCTTCTCTTTGCGGAGATCGAGGAAACGGTATTTGAGACGCATCGCTTCGGGCGCGCTGTCATCTTTTGCAACCTGGAACGGCAGGACTTCCGCTTCACCGAGCATTTCCATATCGGTCGCGCGCAGTTCGATCTCGCCGGTTACAAGTTTGGAATTGACAGTTTCGGCACAGCGGGCAACGACTTCTCCGTCGAAACGCACCACGCTTTCAACACGCCATTTATCCAGAGCCTGATAGAAATTCTGCTCCGGATCGATCACCACCTGGGTGAGTCCGTAATGGTCGCGCAGGTCGATGAAGATAACGCCGCCATGGTCGCGGACACTGTGGATCCATCCGGCAAGTCTTACTGTCCTGCCAACATCACTTTTGCGCAATTCGCCGCAATTATGAGATCTGTACATTTCTCTGTTTTCCTTATGGTTGAGGCATTTTAACTGCCCCGATTTAAAATATTTTTCCGTTTTCCGGAATATTCAAAACACATCAACTACTCAATATAGCACATATATGTAAAATTTTCCACTCCGCACTTGAAATCATTGCGCAGAAAAGTCATATTAATAACATGAAACGTGTAATTATAGCAATGTCAGGCGGAGTTGACTCCGCGACCGCCGCGATAATGGCGAAGGAATCCGGGTATGAAACCATTGGTGTCACACTGCGGATGCGTGAGCCGTCCCCTGAAACTCTTGCGGTTTTGAATGAGGTCACGGAAAGGTTGGATGTCCCGCTTTACACCCTCGACCGTGAACAGGAGTTCCGCCGTCGTGTACTGGTTCCGGCGGCGGAAGAATATGCTGCCGGCAGAACTCCAAATCCCTGCTGCGAATGCAATTACTGTTTCAAATTTGCTGAACTGCTCCGCTTCGCAGAAGAACACGGTGCCGATGAACTCTGGACCGGACATTATGCCGTGATCGACAGAGCAGGGGAAAACTTTGTGCTGCGGCGCGGAGCCGATCCCGGTAAGGATCAGAGTTATTTCCTTTATAAACTTACCCGGGATATGCTGAAAATGATCCGTTTCCCGCTGGGAACTTTTTCCAAACCGGAGATCCGGGAGTTTGCCGCCGCACGCGGTTTTGCGTTTGCGGAAAAGCCCGACAGCCAGGATATATGTTTTGCTGTTCCCGGGGAAAACTGCGGTGAAACTCTGCGGAAGGCCGCCGGTATCGCTCCGCATTGCGGAAGATTTGTGTATAACGGTAAAACCGTCGGAAGACACCGGGGATTTCATCAGTTCACCATCGGTCAGCGCAACGGACACGGAGTCGCCCTCGGTAAACCTGCATATATTTCCTGTATCGACGCCGCGACCGGTGATATCGAACTTGTGACCGACAGGGAAATGCTTGCCTGCCGTTCATTCTATCTTGATTTTCCGCATCTGCTGATGCCGGAACTGCCGGAACAGGGATTGAAGATCCAGATACGCTACCGCAGCAAACCGGTTTCCTGCCGGGTGGAGGTGCTGCCGGAGGGCAGGTGGCAGGTGTTTCCCGAAGTTCCGCTGTATGCGGTGACTCCGGGGCAGGCGGGAGTGCTTTATCTTGATGATGCCGTTGCCGGAGGCGGTGTGATATGCTTGTAAAACTCATCCTTATCGGCAAACTAAAGGACCGCAGCTGGGAAACCCATTGCCGCGAATACCTGCGCCGTCTGGGAGCTTACGGCAAAGTCGAATATGTTGAACTTCCGGACTCCGATCCTCAAAACGAAGCCAAACTCATCCGGCGCGAACTTGAGCGCGACCGCAATGCCGAAGTGGTGGTGCTTGGTGAAGAGGGCAGGGAGTATACCAGTATCGAACTTGCCCGCCGTCTGCCGTCGATCGACCGCAAGATCGTTTTCATCGTCGGCGGTCCGTACGGAGTGGCGGCGGAGATCAAACAGCGGGCGGATTGGATATGGTCTTTATCGAAAATGACTTTTCCGCATGAGATCGCGCGGCTTCTGCTCTGCGAACAGCTTTACCGTGCATGGAACCTTGCCAACGGCGGATCATATCATCATCTTTCGGATGAGCAGAAACAGAATTCCCGGAGAATATAAACAACTGAGGCAATTTCAAAACTCCTCAAACTTGTCAAAGCGCCCTCGCTTCGATCTGCAAAAGGGAGCATTTCCACCTGTTGCCCGGCAGGCAGCAGGTGAAAATTACCCTTTACAGCTCTTTGCGAATGGCATCTTTGCCATTTTTTTGAATGACT
>JAZSGR010000101.1:0-9733 GCA_045532825.1 Victivallaceae bacterium
CATGTGGAAGCCAAACAGGCTTCGTTGGATAATCCTTATTTGCAATTGTTTACCACCGACGCCGCAGTAAAACCCAAAAATTCAATGGCTGCCCAATATTGGGCCGGTGGAAGATATGACTGATAAAATTATTTTCAAAAATAACTGAAAAGAAAGACAACAAATGAAACATTCACTTTCAGAAAGCGAAGTTACACAGTAAGAAGAAAAGTTCAACCATCGGTTACATGGATTAGTATGCGGAAACATTGACTTTCGGAAATCCGACGGCCCTGAGAGGACCTGCCACTCTTTGAACATTTTTCCCGGGATGTCGACAACCCGTAAATTTTTATAAAGAGAGGTAATTTCAAAAGTAATTCGAAAAGACATTGAAAAATCAGCGTTGATGAGATTGAGAGTGCCCCGCTTTAGAATCGCAACGATGAATTCTAAGAGTTTTTGAGGAGTTTTGAAATTGCCTCAAGCAAGGAGATCATGAATTATTACAGCAATGCCGGGGATATCTTTCCCGGAGCGTACTGGTTGCGTTCTCCGTCACCGGAACGCGATGAACGGGACCGCCGGATCCAATTCCGGCGGAGTTTTGAATTGGACGGTATACCGGAGAATGCAGAAATATGCGTAACTGCGGATGCCAAGTATTCACTTTATGTCAACGGTCATTTTGTAAATTTCGGCCCGGCCCGGGGATTTCAGCCGCACTGGCCTTTTGATCGGCTGGATATCGCCCCGTATCTGAAACGCGGCAAAAATGTTATCGCGGCTCTGCTCTACCAATTCGGGATGGGCAATTATACCTATGTTTATGACGGTGACAACGGCTTTCTGCTGTCCGGCAGGATCGGAGAAGAGGATATTTCCTCCGGTCCCGGCTGGAAAATGCGTCCTGCCCCCGGGTATATCTGTGCAGTAGCGCGGGGTTCCGGGCAGTATGCTTTTCAGGAGTTTTTTGACTTCAATCCGGCAGATGACGACTGGTTCGCTCCGGAATATGATGATAGTTCGTGGAATAACGCCCCGTGCAACTTGATGCGGGTGGCCGGATGTATGCCTTGGCATAGTTTTGAGGAGAGAAATATTCCGCTGCTGACTTCGGATATTATTCCGGTAAAAAGAAGCGTATTATACTCCTGCCACCGCCCGGTAGAAGAAAACTGGCAGAAACACCGCCATATATTCTACAGTTACCGCAATGAACAATTCCGGTGGCAGCCGGATAATACCCGAGGCGATACTCTGTTTTTTCATGATGATATAACGGCTCTGACGGCAGATTTCGGTGCAGAAGCGGTCGGCAAACTTATCTTTGAAATCGATTGCCCGCGCGACGGCGAAGTGCTGGACTTTATCACCCGAGAACGGCTCAATGGAGAAAAACCGGATATCCCGGATTCCCCCTGCCATCCCAAAACTCTTTTCGGCGGCCGGCTGATATTGCGCAAAGGAAAAAATAAACATGAATTGACTCTGCCATGGGGTTTGCGGTATGTGATACTCTGGAAGCATCAGACCGGAGAGCTGAAAGTCCGTCTGTCCATCCGGCAGGTGCGTTATCCGCTGGATATACATGGAAAATTTGAAACTTCTGACCCAGAACTGCAGAAAATATGGCAAATATCAGAACATACGCAAAAATGCTGCTCAGTAGACAGTTACATAGACTGTCCACAACGGGAGAATGCCCAGTGGTGGGGAGATGCTCTGGTACAGTCGCAAAATACCTTCCGCCTTACTGCCGATCCGGCACTGCTGACACGCGGCCTCCGGCAGATTTCAGAAAAACTAACTCCCGAAGGAGTGACCTATGGTATGGCTCCAACTGCCGGTCATACCTGTATCCTGCCGGACTATTCGGCGATGTGGCTGATAACCATTTGGGCCCATTACTTCCAAACCGGCAGTACTGCTCTTTATACGGAATTGCATGATAAAATCGATTTGATATGCGGATATTTCACCCGGCAGGCGGCAAATAATCCCCGGGGACTGCTGACCTTTGACCGGAGATACTGGTTATTTCTGGATTGGTGCGCGGAAATATTCAAAAATGGGACGCCGACACTTTACAACCTGATATGGCTGTGGAGCTTGAAAAAATTGCTGACCGTTGCCGCTGCGGCAGGGGATACCGCCATGTGCGACCGCATCCAACAGCAGTTGGACAATGGCTGTGCCGCTGTTATCAAATATCTCTATGCACCGGATAGCCGGATGTTTTATGACGGACTGACCAGGGATAATACGCCGGTAAAAACCAGCTCTCCCCACGCGGCAGCGATCGCCATTCTGCTGAACATTCTGCCGGAATCCCATGATATCTGGTTGAAAAATATCCTGCTGCCGCTGGTAAAAAGTGACCGAAAAAATATGATACAGCCCAGTTCGTACTTTATGTTTTATATCTTTGAAGCTCTGAAAGTCAAAGGATTTTATCAGGAAGTGATCGACTGTATCCGCCAGTGGTGGGGTGAATTTACCGATGCCGGATTTTCCACCACTCCGGAAAATTTTCCGGAGAAATTTTCCGATGATTTGAGTTTTTGCCACGCATGGAGTGCCCATCCATTGGTCCATTTCTCCCAGATACTTCTGGGGGTAATGCAGACATCTCCCGGTTGGCAGACGGTAAAATTTGCTCCGCTGCTGATTCCCGGTACCGATATCCAGGGCACAGTCCCCACTCCGCATGGCGATATTCAGGTGTCGGTACAGTGGAAAAACGGTCTGCCGGAAAAAAGTATCATCCTCCCGGAAAAAATAAGTATGACAGAGTGATACGGCACAGGATATTCCGGAAACTGGAAGCGGTTATGATGATTATTATTGTGCGGAATATTCGGAGGATGTCAGGTTCTTCAATCGTGAAATGATCAATATTTATTGAAGTTTCGTTATGTGTGAATATTTCAAACCTTCGGATAAAATGTTGTCTGAGATCGAGTACGGCTCTGTTATTTATATAAAACACAAAGAATACCAGAAGACAAGATGTTAATTATAACTTGCAGCAGAAAGGATAAAAGATGAGTGATATTCAAGTTTACATTCGCAGTTATGTCAGTGCCGGTTTATTGAGTGTTGAAAGCAGTTCTTCATTGCATAATCCGGTGATTCTGGATGCCGCAGGGTGTGATGCCGGAGCAGTTTTTTTGGGGACGACGGAAAAAGATGGTAAATTTTCTGCGTTGTTCAATGCTGCAAAATTGAACCGTTGGTCACCTGATTCACCGGTGCTTTACACGATCAAAGCTGATAATTATACGGAACGTTTCGGATTCTGTGAATTATCCTCTTTTTCCAATACAGATATTTTGCTCAATGGAGAACGCATTTATATGCGCGGCTACATCCGGGGGATCACAGCTCACGAACATCCGAATATGACCGGCGGAACACTAAAAGATGCCGCTGTCAAAAATATCCGGCAGGCAAAAAAATATGGTTTCAACCTTGTCCGTTTTCACAGTACGATTCCCTCCCTTGAGTTTGTGGAAGCCGCAGACGAAGAAGGTCTTTTTATTCATATGGAAATCGGATTCGCTTATGAGTTTGATGAGGGTGGAAACAAAAAATCCCTCGCCATGGATAATGCCGATTGGCGCAATACAATTTTGAAATACCGTAATCATCCGTCTGTGGCTATTTTTTGTATCGGTAACGAAATGCATAATTCCGGTCACCAGCCCGGAGTTTACCAACTTTACGATACCGGCAGAGAACTTGCTCCGGGGAAACTTATTATGGATAATTCCGGATGGGGGGAATATGACCGTCCGACCGCAGATATTTTTGCACAGCATATCGCTTACTACTTCCCTTACAAGCACCACAAGGATATGTTTATCACTGATGACTGCTGGCGGCTCAACGGTTCTACCTACGATTGCCCTTTGACCGATTCCGGCAAGACAGAAAATGTCAGTGCAGAAATCAGACGTGAAGCTGTGCCGTTGCGTCCGGTCCTTGCTCACGAAGCGTTGCACTATATTGACATTCCCGACTATGCGGCTCTCAATAAAAAATTCGACGATTTTTGTGGCAAAGTCGGCAAGGAGTATCTGGAAGCCAACGATATTAAAAAGCCTCGCTTTATGACGGAACTGCCGACTTTGATCAAACGCAAAGGATTGGAACACAAACTGCCGGATTACATTATCGGTTCGCAAGTTTTCAAAAAGCTCGGCTATAAAACTTACATTGAGCGTATGCGGGATTCTGCATTGGTCGGTTATGAGATGCTTCAGCTTGCAGACTGCCTGAAATACGAAAATAAAAACGGTATTCTGGATTGTTTTGATGATGATAAATTCATTGCTCCGGAGTGGATGCTCGCCATCAACGGTGATGCCGTTTTGCTCGGCTGTTTTGAAAATGAAGTTTTTTATTTTGATGATCCGGTGAAAATGACGCTCAAAGTTTCCAACTTCCTGCCGTCACCGAGAATCCGTGGTGATGTGAAAGTTTCAGTTGATGGCGAAATTGTTTATACCGGAAAGGATGTTGCCCTTGCCGGAGGTTTGCAGAAGATTGCTGAACTTACGCTCAATTTCAAATCTGAATCAGCAGCAAGAAAAGCAGTCGTATCTGCCGATTTTGTTTCCGGAAATATCGCATTGCACAACAGTTGGGATTTGTGGCTCTATCCACATGTTGAAATCAAATCTCTGCCGCAATTGGAATTGCAGAATGCAAAACTTGCTGCCTGGTTCAATTCGTTTGATGCCGGTACTGATGAAAACACTGTTATTACAGATCGCTTGAATGATAACGTTTTTGAGCATCTTGGCAATGGGAAACATGTTATTCTGTTCTATCACCGCGACAATCCCGATCAGCAGTATTATCTTCCGGGTGCCTTAGAACGCTTCAAGCCCTGTATCTGGGATCGCGGCAGCAACCTCGGTGGTGTGATTCAGAATGATGTTATCCGCAAAGCACTTGCGGCAGACCGTTACTTTAACAAAAATATGCAGCCGCTGCTTGAGGCGACTTACAAAGTTAATCTTGATGATTTCCCCGGTCTGGTTAAAGAACATATTTTCGGCATTGATAAACCGGTTCGCGACCGTATGAAAGTGCTTATTCACGGAGTAAAAGATTTCATTGATGCAGATACGTTCCGTAACTTCTCACATCTTTTTACCGTAAAAACAGGTAAAGGAATGCTGACCGTATGTACCATGCTGCCGCTTGAATGGTTTTCCAATCCGGTCACAGATAATCTGTTAGCAGCTTTGTGCAATAATGCCGATGCACTTGAAGCAACTGAAGCTGTTGCAGCAGATGTACTTAAGGTATATTTGGAAAAAGTCGCAGCAGCAGGTATCCGCAAAGAGGATGTGATGAATCATTTTTGGGAAATCGACAATAAACCGGTTGAAGATACTCTGTTTTGGAAAGAAGTCAAGATAGACATGAGAAAGCATCATTGACACTTGTTCGCACGTAATTTTTCTGTTGTATATGATTTCCCGTTGCACAAATTTCCTTTTCGGGGAGGGTAGCGAAAGTCCTTTTTTTATACATAATGTTCTGTACGGGAAAAGAGACTTAAAAAATGTCTTTATAATACATATTATAAAGTTGCAATTTAACCACATAAAAGCAGATAATTCTCGTGATTATATCGCAGATTTCCTCGGTTTTGAAAAAGTGTTAAAAATTTCACTAACAAAAAATATTTGCTTGATAAAATAAAAATAGTTTATCAAATCAAAAAACAGAATTTCAACTTGATTTTATACAACTTAATCGATACATTATGGAGGTATGATGATGTTCTTCAGCAAAGCTTTTACGCTCCTGACGATTGACGGTTTTTTCAACGACACGCCCCATCCGAAAAAGGATGGACACCGCCTCATTGCGGAAAAGCTGGCGGATTTCCTCAGCAAGTAATCAGGATGTATTTTCCACGCAAATTAACTTATAGCATTAACCAATGGTACAGGAGATCGGATATGGCAATTACTTTTGGACAGGCGGTTCAGGATTATTATCTGGAAAAAGTCCGCCGCAATCAGGCAGAACGCAAAGAACGTCTGGCTACACTAAAAACTCGCGAGGATGCGGAAAAACTGGTGAATGAAATACGTGCAAAAGTCCGCGCCTGTTTCCAGTTCCCCACGGAAAAATGTCCGTTGGACGCCCGCATTACCGGGATTCAGGACGAACCAGATTTCACGGTGGAAAAGATTCTGTTCCACAGCCGCGAAAATTATACCGTTTCGGGTAATTTCTTCTTGCCGAAAAAACGAACCGGAAAAGTTCCGGCTGTTCTCTTCATGTGCGGACATGCCGCAGTTGGCAAAGCCTCCACTACTTATCAGACGGCGATGCGCGGTTTCGTGCAACGCGGTTTCGCCGTGCTGGCCATCGATCCCGTGGGGCAAGGGGAACGCCATCAGTTCCTTGATGTGCCGGGTTTCCCTACAGACGATCCTTGTCGCGAGCACAATATCCTCGGCAAGCAGATGCTCCTAAACGGTGAATGGTTCGGAGCTTGGCGTACCTATGATGCAGTGCGCGGCATGGATTACCTGCTGACCCGTCCGGAAATCGATCCTGCCAGAGTCGGAGTTCACGGCAATTCCGGCGGCGGAACGCTCGCCACTTGGGTCTCTGCGGTTGATGACCGCTTTTTCGCCGCCGCCCCCAGCTGTTTTGTCACCACCTGGGTGTATAACATCGAAAACGAACTGCCGTCCGACATCGAGCAGTGTCCGCCCAATGCCATGAAATACGGATTGGAAATTGCGGATTTTCTGATTGCCGCCGCACCGCGCCCGTTCCTTCTCTTGGGGCAGAAGAACGACTTCTTCGATCCGCGCGGCATTCAGGAAGTAAGGGACGAACTTAAAGGTCTTTACCGTCTGCTGGGATGTGAGGATCGGATCGATCTCTGCATCGGTCCCACCAGTCACGGACTTTCCGTGACGTTGAGAGAAGCCGCCTACGACTTCTTCTGCCGTCAGGCGGGAGTGGAAAATCCCTCCAAAACCGAAGGCACAATCACGCCTCCGGAAAACCAGGATACTTTCGCCGCCCCCGGCGGGGAAGTGACCAATCTATTGGATGAACGCAAGGTCCATGATCTAATCTTGGAACAGACCACCTCGCTTAAGAAAGCACGCAAAGTTCTTACGCTACCAGAGATTTGCCGAATCCTCATCAACTGCATGGGTATGGATGAACCTGTCCTTCCCCATTACAGAGTTCTGCGTTCGTGTCCGCCTTGCGGAGTACCTTCGGTCACGGTCCGCCGCTTCGGTCTGGAAACGGAACCCGGACGGGTCATGTGTGTTCTGCATCTGTTCCAGAAGCTGCGGTTTCATTTTGCCGATTCGGAAAAGATTCTGCTCTGCATCCCGCATCAGGATTCTGTTGCCGAATTTGCCGAACACCAGACGGAAGATCAGATGGATATCTACGGACTGGATGTCCGCGGCATCGGCGAATGTACGCCGACGACCTGTAACATGCCTGCCGGTGCCAATTTCTTTGACAGCTACGGATTCGATTTTCATTATGCGGCGCTAGGTGGCATGCTCGGACAATCCATCCTCGGCGGACGAGTTAAGGATATCCTCTGCACCGTTGAGCTGCTGTCTCAATACTCCGGACATATCGAGCTGGAAGGGCACGGAATCGGCGGTATCCCCGCCCTGATCGCGGCCGTACTGTCTGACAAAATCCAGGCACTCCGGCTGTTCGGAACGCCCGAATCCTGGGAAAGCATGATTATTCCGGCTGAGCCTGATGCGGAAAGCTCTCCGATGTCGTACATGATTTCCGGCATCATGAAATATTTCGATCTACCCGATCTGCGAGCAGCGATTGCTGACAAGATACGATTATGAAAATCAGTTTTCTTTTTCCGTCGACTGGCTGAAAACGCTACACAGATATCTGGTGAAACGGTTGTAAAAAGAAAATAATCAATATTTACAAATAAGCAAGTCAGCCAATACTCAAATCTGTGATGTCTGATAATCGTATTTTGCAACCATCAGTCAGGACGATGGTTGCATCTGTGGCAGATGTTTTTTTGACTTTGCCTGAAACTTCCACAATAGCCCCGCCGCTTTTGTGTTCATTTAGGACAAAATATTTGATGCGAACATCCGGCTGTTCGTGGATATGATCAGCGATGTACGCCAAGCGCTCATTGATAGCCTGCTGCTCCTGCTCGTCCAGTTCCGGACGGCTTTCGGTTAGCCGGGCTGTTTCAGCAACGGCATCATCGTAGCCGACCAAGGCTGCAAACGGAGCAAACTGTGCCGCCCGGTCATGCATGGACATTCGCTGGCGAGTCGGAGAAACGTGGTGGGGCAAGTTTATGATGTCATCATAGCGACTCATGCCTTATGCCCTCCCACCTGCTGATTTCGGTCTTTGGCTGTTGCACCTTCCTGCAAGCTCATAGCTTTGAGTACAGCGTTCTTGCCAAACTGCTTTTTTATACTCAACAGAGCATCTTGAAGTCGGCGCTCTTTGGCAAGCTCGGCATTCCAAGTGTATTTATATCAAATGTCCATAAAATATATTATCATCAAGTGGACATTTTGCGTCCAGGCTGTTCATTGCAACATTATTTTTTTTCATTTTCTTCACTATCTCCTGCTGTAATAATTTCCCAGTGACCGCTGTAACCGCTGCCTTTGAATTGAATATGCGGCAGTTTAGCAATATGTCGTTTGATTGTTATTATACTTTTATTGCATTTGCGGGCTAATTCTTCAGTTGTGATCTTGGGATTTTTTCTGATTGCAGCTTCAAGCCATATATCAAGATCATTGCCTTGAATATCACCTTGAGTATCACCTTGGGTATCACCTTGGGTATCATTCTGAGCGACATTGTCTATCAAGGCAGACTTCAAGGCGTCAAAACGAACCATGAAACCGCAGTCGGATATGTCAAACACCGGATAGGAATTGCCGCTTTTATCACATTCACGACAGATTTTTTCAATGCCCCGTCCCCATGCTTCAATGAACCCGCAGCGAAAGAATACATTGGCAATCGCCGGGTTGGTCTGGATCGACTTATGTTTTCCCATCAGTTTTTCCGGAGTCCAATTTTCCAGATAGCTGACATCGTTTCCGATGTAGAGTTTATCTGCATAAACACTGATCTGGATCGGAACGCCACGGGCATAGTTATTATGAACAAGGGCATTGAAAACCGCTTCGCGGATTGCCAGTTTGGGATATGGGTAGGTTTCGATCCTTGTCACATTGTCATAGGTGATCTTTGCTTTCAGATATTTTGTATAAAGCAGATCAATTACCCGATCGGCCTGATACAGCAGAGAACCATGAATTTCATCCTGATAAAGTATATCTGCATCATTTTCAAAATAGCCGATTTTCGTATAACTGCCGCCTGCTATTTTTTCAGGATACCGGTAAAAAGTCATAACGGCAGCCCGTTTGAGTTGCCCGTCATCTGTCACAAGTTGCAGTCTTTCAAGTAATTCAGAATTGCTGCCGTTCAAATCTTCAGAAGTCATCCGACCATGCCGGAGAGCTTCTTTACGGAAGATTTCAAAACTTTCACGATCCAAATCATCAACGGTGTATTTGGGCAGAGCTTCCGCATCCCAGCGATAGCCGGTTTTCCGTAACAGGAACTCTGTAAGTTGAGTTCCTTTCAGAAGTTGTTTTGTTGCTCCACTTCGGTAATGATATTCGCCACGACAGTTGATCGGATAACCACTGGGATGAAC
>JAZSGR010000155.1:0-17575 GCA_045532825.1 Victivallaceae bacterium
CCTTGTGGAGCTGGTTCAGCTCGACCGGGGCATCATTATGGCGGTGGACGAAGAAGGCAAGCTGAAAGAAATAAAAGGCGGCTTTACCTTCCTTGGATGGGGTACGGTGATTGCCGGAACGGGCATCGTCCTCGGTGGCAACAGTAGCAAGCTGAAAGCCTTGCAGGAAAACCTCGCCAGCTTTGAGATGATGACCGAATGGGGGGATGCGGCAGGCGTACCGCCTCCCCACGCCTTTGTCGCAGCATTTTAACACCAACAACATGGGGGCGGCGAAAGCCGCCTCCGGAAAGGAAAATATGAGAGCAATTTTTATTGATGCGGTCAACCGGAAGGTTGAGGAAGTCCAGGTCGAAAACAATTTGCAGAGTCTTTGCGAAAAAATCGGATGTAAGAGAACAGAAGTTCGCAAAATCGGAAACTTCCACACTTTGCTTTTTGATAAGGAAGGTTTGGAACATGACGTGAATGTGGGGTTCGACCTTCCTCAAATGGGAATTGTTATCGGGAATGCACTGGTTGTCAAAGATAATGGCAATGGAGGGTATGAAGATACCATATTGCCGGTATCGCTCTTTGCGTTGGCGATAAATTTTCTGGATCTTCTGAACATGAAATCATACGGGCCGATAGCCTACGCCGACCTTGGAAATGTGTGCATAACCAATCAGCGTGTCAAAGCCTATGAAAGCCTTTTGAACATAATTGGGTGTTGAATTATGAAAAAAGCAGAAATCAGCAGAGCAGAGGCAAGCCGCAATGGGCTTTTGATGTGGTATTATGGGCTTGAAAGTTACATTGACAAAGCTTCCACGGCCCATGATTTTTTGGAACTTGCAGAACGATGCGGCAAACTTGCGGCTTCCTGCGGAGGCGTTGCGGCCGAAATTGCCAGAGCCGGGGATGTGCCATTGAAGCCTCTGACGAGAGCAAATAAAAAATGGGTAAAAGAGGTAAAATAAAAATCCTGCAACATTGTCCGCACCAAGATCATAAATCGAGGTGCGGTTTTTCTTTTAAGTGACTGAAAAAACGCAGCAGCATGAGTATGCTTAAAGTCCAGTCGGAAATGAAAAATATTCCAACAATAAACCTTGATAATAAAGGACTTCTGCACTGGCTATATCTGCATAGCAGCGGCATAGTATGCGTAGTCAAGGGCGGGGTACGGAGCCTCGCCGAGCGTGAAAAAACAAATGCAGGAGACAAAAATATGTCCACACACGCAGCAATCGGGATCGCCCAAGCAGATGGCACGATCAAAGCAATTTACCTTCACAATGACGGTTATCCCTCCTTCGCCGGAGCGATCCTCGCCGGATGGTACAATACGGCAGAAAAAGCAGAAGCGCTTATTGCTCTTGGAGCTTTAAGCAGCATTGGAGAAAAAATTGAACCAGACCCCAACAAGCCGCACACCTATGAAAATTGGCAAGAAGATGTTGTTTTTGCCTATCACCGGGATCGCGGCGATGAATTACGCCCCGGCAACATTTACAAAAACAAAGAGCATTATCAGCAAGCTGCAAAAGAAGACTTCTGGGCAGATTACCTTTACCTTTTCCGCGATGGTAAATGGTTTTTTTACGGTTTCAAAATTCGTGATGAATGGTTCAGGCTTGAAACAATAATTTGCAAACAAAACTGAATAACGCAAAGGAGGCGGCAAACGCCGCCTCCGGAAAGGAAAACATGAGAGCAATTTTCATTGATGCGGTCAACCGGAAGGTTGAGGAAGTCCAGGTGGAAAACGAGCTTCACGCTTTTTACGAAAAGATCGGATGCAACATGATCGAAATAATCCACATCGGGGGAGAACACCTGATGGTGGTTGATGAAGAAGGTCGCCTGCGGAATTGGGCGGTTGGATTCCGGTTGCCCAAGAGCGAAGGCATCGCCGGAAACGCCTTGGTGGTCCGGGATAACGGTGATGGTGATTTTACCGATTCCAACTTGCCAGTGGAGCTTTTTGAAATTGCAGTGCAGTTTTTGAACCTCAAAAAGCACCCTTTACCGCCCCCGGCTTGCGGCTTTGCTGTTGCCACCGACCTTTCGCCTGAGGGGATTGCCAAAGCCCGTCAGGAGGCCCAGAAAGACCTTGAACGGAATCAGCAGTAACGCAGAAACAACCCCGCCTCCGGACGGGGGCGGTTCAAATAACATTGGAGGAAAAATTATGCCACCACAATCTGCAATCGGTGTTCAGCAATCCGATGGAACAATAAAAGCAATTATGCTTTACAACGATGACCGGCGTTCTCCCGCACACGTCATTCTTTCCGGCTGGTACAACTCGCAGAAAAAAGCAGAGGAATTGCTCTCGCTCGGCCATCTGAGTCGCCTTGGAGAAAAGATTGCTCCGGAATTTGGGGAACATCACAGCTTTGACAAACCGCAACCCAACACAGTAATAGCCTACCACCGGGATCGGGGAGATGCCGTTGAACCGTATTTCGTTTATAAAAATTTGGATGACTTTGCGGCACGATGCCATTATGATATGGCAATCACAAGCCTTCATGTTTGGGTGGATGGTACTTGGCTTTACCGTTACGATTGGCGAGACAAGCAGTGGATTCGATTTGAAGTTGTTATTTTGGAACCTACGGAAGATGAGTATGGCAAAAAGGAGTTAAAATAAAACGCAGCATGGATACTGCCCTTGTCAAGTTGCAGGGGCGGTATTTATTGGAAAATATGGATATATTATTATGCCCCATCGCACTCAAAACCGTAATAAAATAATGCCCACTGGTCGCCAGAAACGGCCCACTGTCCGCGTATGTGGGGATAGGCTGAACGCCCCGATCGTGCTGAAAACAGTCAGCCGCGACTGGCGGCTTTCTGGGCGTTTTTCGGCGTTCAAACTATTTGCAAGATATTCCGCTATGCCGACTTGCTATTTGGCAGATTACACGCTTATGTATGTAAAAAGCAGAATTTGGGAGATAAAGCAATGAATGCCATGTTTTTATACTTTGCCTATGGCAGTAACATGAACCCGGCACGGATGGCAAAACGGTGTCCGGGAGCAATCGACCTGGGCGGCGCAGTTCTTCGCAACCACCGGGTGGTGGAACGGCTCTATGCCGACATCGATTTCGAAGAGGGTGCAGAGATGCAGGGCGTTCTTTATGTCATCACCGAGGAACACCTGCGGCGGCTTGATCGCTTTGAAGGCTACCCTTCCGTGTACCGCAGAATTTGGGTTGATGTGGAATTCGAGGACTGCGTCTACCAGGCGGTCACCTACGAAATGGCGTGGCAGACCAAAGTCGCCCGTGACCGCAACAAATACCCCGAAGAATACCGTCTGCTCTGTTCTACCGGAGCAAGAGTCCATAACATCAAAAACAACTTCACAAAGAAAAGAAAGGCTACAAAATGAAAACTGTTAAACTCATCGTATACGGAACTCTGATGTCCGGAGAACGCAATCACCGCTTCTGCCGGAACGCTGTCAGCATCAACCCTTGCACCATCACCGGCACACTTTACGATACCGGCTACGGCTTCCCGGCGTTCGTGCCGGAGGGCGAAAATACGGTCGCAGCCGAGCTGATCGAGATTCCCTTTGAAGATTGGGAAGCGGTGGATCGGCTGGAAGGTTATCCCCGGCTCTATGACCGGCTGATGTTCCCGGCGAAGCTCGAAAACGGCACGGAGGTTTCAGGCTGGGTGTATGTCATGCACAATCTGCCGGAGATGGCCCAAGTCATCGAAAGCGGCGACTGGAAGGAGTACCACCATGGATAAAACCATTCTGATCGAGCGCACATCCAAACGACTGAAGCGTTGGGAACTCATTGCAACGGCAATGCTGTTCCTGACGCTTTTTGCCGGTTTCGGGCTGCTCTATGTGGCAATCCCACTTGGAATCACATTTTTTTGCCTTTCCGGAATGTGTTTCCCCGGCTTCATCGCCGTCCGGATCACAATCTGGTGGCATCACGGATGAATGTACTTCCTCGTCCTCGAACCGTCTGATAATTCGGTGGTATTGCTTTTTTGAGATTGTAATTTTTACAATTTATGCTATATTACCGTGCTAATATGTAGTGCCTCGCAACAAGGAGTGTTATGGCGGAGAAAAAATACAATAATCAGATGTTTGACGAGTACATCGTTCAAGGGGATGGCTCTCGGAAGCAGCGTGCAGAAAACTGGCAAATTGCCATTGGTCTGCAAGATGTTGACCGGTTGCAAAACTCTGCCTATCTTTTGGACACTGCACGACAACATATCGAAGGAGAACTTGATATTGCTGCTGTGCAGCAACGAATCGAGGATTATTATCGCACGACTGAAGGTCGGGAACTTGCTTCTCAAAGAACCGATGAAGCTGACATTGTTGCCACTCGTATTTCTGCAGTTTTAGCTGAAAAAACATTTGCCTTTATTCCATCCTGCTATGCCAATCTGCATAAACGCTTATTCTGCGGACTTTATAAACACGCCGGAGAATACAGAACCGTAAATATCTCAAAACGTGAATGGGTATTGGATGGCGAGAGCGTATTATATGCACCTTATGAGCTTTTGCGGGAAACCATAGAATACGACTTTGCCCGGGAACGGGAGTTCTCATACAAGGGGGTGACTGCTCAAGATTCGGTCAAGCATATTGCAAAGTTTATTTCCGGATTATGGCAAATTCATCCATTTATGGAAGGCAATACCAGATCCACAGCAGTTTTCACGATTATGTATTTACGCCAGTTTGGATTCGCAGTCAGTAATGAGCCTTTCCGCGATCACTCCTGGTATTTCCGGAATGCCCTTGTTCGGGCGAATTACAACGACTATCAGCAGAACATTGCTTCGACAACGGTGTTTCTGGAGAGATTTTTTGATAATCTGCTTTTTAATGGCAAAAATGAATTAAAGAACCGCTTTTGTCATATCCGCTGGAATGCGGACGCACAATCCCAAAGTGCCACTCCAAAGTGCCAAAATGTCACTTTGGAAGAGAGTGTCATTTTGAACATTCTTGCACAAGCTCCCAAGACAACACAAAAACAGCTTGCAGTTGAAATCAAAAAATCCGAACGCACTGTAAAGCGTATTATGGACTCTTTGCAGAAAAAACATCTGATCTCTCGAAAAGATGGTAAGCGTAATGGCTCTTGGATACTGCTGATGCCGGAAGGTGAAAAAAATGCAAAAAAATAACAAGATGATTACGAGAGAGGACGCAAAATGTCCACTTGTTGGTGCTATATTTTTTGCAATTGAACTTCCGATAATAAAAACTATCGGCACATTGTGTGGCTGTGAGGTGAAATATGTCTGAAAACCTTTTGCCGGAAGAAAAAGCCCGGAAAAAATTGATATGCTGCTAAAAAAGGCTGGGGGGAGCATTGTTCCGAGAGACCAATATTCTCCCGGTGTTTCTGCTGTTGCTATCGAAGAAGGCTTATTGAAAGGCAATCTTGAAGCTGACTATCTCCTTTTCCTTGAAGGCAAGGCAATTGGTGTGCTTGAGGCTAAAAAAGAATCCGTTTCTTTGGACGATATTGTTGCAAATCAGGCAGAAAATTACACCCATAAATTATTGCCGATGTATCAGTATTGGGAAAATCCTCTGCCTTTGATTTATCTTTCCAACGGGAAAGAGCTGTTGTTCAAAAATGCAAAGATTCCGGGAAGCACATATCAAAAGCTCGATGCGATGCATACACCAAAGGAAATGGTGAAACTTGCCGGAATAAACTCCTTCTTTGCCTTGCCATTGAGCTGTTCCGAACTCAAACAGTCCGGGAGTTCAACTTCGATGCCGGCGTGGTAACTCCGGCTGGTGTATTCGCCATCAGCCGGGACTTTCTTGGAATAACTTGCATTTAATTTCAACTTAATGAAAAGCCTTTCTTGTTTTTTCTCAAACGTATGGTATATTAATGCTACCAAGGAGTGCAACTTATGGATATTCGTGAACAGAAAATACGGCTTTGGTTGGAAAATCCACCGGAAATGAAATTCCCGGTTCCGTTAAATCTGCCCAAATTTCCTAAAAAATCTTTCCGCAATTATGAAGAAATGAATGCCTGGAAAGCTGAATATCTCAAGGAAATTGCCACTCAAGGCGGGATCAAATGGAAACATTGCTGAAACGTCTCAACGATGCGGGGGCGCGTTATGTTGTGATCGGCGGTCAAGCCATGCTGCAGCAGGGGATGCCGCGTTTCACTTTGGATTGGGATATTTTTGTGCCGCCATTTGATCAGGAAAATTTCGACAAAATCAATACTGCTCTTGCCGATGAACTTGATATGGAACTGGAAAAATTGGATATCCAGACCGGAGAAGGTTTTGTGCAAACGTTTCAGACCAGTGCCGGAATCATCCAATTTCATCTGGCGCCGCCGGGATTGCCGAAATTTGCACTCGTAGAAGAGCGGGCTATCACGTGTGATTACAGAGGTGTTCCGGTTAAATACTTGAGTTTAGACGACCTGTTAAGTTCAAAACAAGCCGTTGCCCGCGATAAAGATTCTGACGACATACTTTTTCTGACTATTAAAAAGCAAAGTCTGTCTGATTCCTAAATCGCCATCCGGATACGTTCAATGGCACGGCGGGATTGTATGAAATCACGCTCTTTTTTTGTTTCTGCTGCAAGGCGACCTCATTGACCTTGCGGCTCAAAACCGTTGATTCATCGAGTATCGCTTTGATTTTGAGCTTGAATTCCTCAATCGGATTTACGACCGGAGCAAGCGGTCCGGCAGTAACCTGACACTCCACAATATTATTGTTTTCTTCCATTTTCTTTTCCTCCTGTTTGGGTTGAATGGAATTTTGAGTACGGGGAACTGTACGGATGGGTATGGCGACATGCTGTTCTTTGATTTCGTTTGAAAAAATGTTGTAATGCAACACTTTTTCGTTTGAAAAAATGTAACGCAATGCTATATTTAAGATGTAAAAAGGAGAATTAAAGATATGAAACGAACAGCAATCGCTCAACTTACCGCGTGGAAAAATTCTCAAAACCGCAAACCGCTGGTGATCCGCGGAGCCCGTCAGGTCGGTAAAACCTGGCTGATGAAGGAATTCGGCAAAACAGAATTTAAGAATTTTGTCTATATCAACTTTGACAGCAATCCTGATATGGCAAACCTTTTTGAGGGAAGTTTGCAAATCTCCCGCCTGATTGCAGGATTGCAAATTTACAGCGGTCAGAAGATCACAACAGATACATTACTGATCTTTGATGAAATCCAGGAAGTACCGCGTGCTTTGAGCAGTTTGAAATATTTCTGTGAGGAGGCTCCGGAATATGCGGTCATTTCTGCCGGAAGCCTGCTTGGGGTTGCCATGCACAAAGGAACCAGTTTCCCGGTCGGAAAAGTTGACTTTCTGGATCTGTATCCGTTGAGTTTTACCGAATTTCTGGACGCAACCGGCAATGAAAATCTGGTCGATCTGCTTGAAAGCGGCGATTGGCAGTTGATTACCACATTCAAAAATAAATATATTGAACTTCTGCGGTATTACTACTTTATCGGAGGTATGCCGGAGGCAGTCCAGACTTATCTTGATGAAAACGATTTCAATGCCGTCCGCAAAGTTCAGCAAAATATTTTGACTGCCTACGAACAGGATTTTTCAAAGCACGCCCCACACGAAACGGTTCCCCGCATCCGTATGGTCTGGCAGTCGATTCCATCGCAACTGGCAAAAGAGAACCGCCGTTATGTTTACGGAGCGTTACGCAAGGGAGCAAGAGCCAAAGACTTTGAATTGGCAATTCAATGGCTGAAAGATTGCGGATTGATTCAACAGGTCATCCGGCTTTCCAAACCGGCATTGCCGCTTCCGGCATATACGGATGAAGGATTCAAAATATTCCTCTCTGATGTGGGATTGCTGGGGGCGATGAGCGGACTTGATGCCACGACATTGCTGTATGGAAACGCTTTCTTCAATGAATTCAAGGGGGCTTTGACCGAACAGTATGTCGCTCAGGAATTACGTTGCAATTTGGGACAGACGCCCTGTTATTGGAGTGCTGAACACGCGACAGCAGAAGTTGATTTTGTCTTTCAGCACAAATCCGGAATTTATCCTGTGGAAGTCAAAGCTGAAGAAAATCTGAAAGCCAAAAGTTTGAAAGTATATTCAGAGAAATACACTCCTGCGATTGCCATTCGCAGTTCCATGTCTGACTACCGTCACGATGAGCGGCTGTTGAATCTGCCGTTGTATGGCATCAGTCAAATCATCACGGAATGCGGGAAGTTTATGTAACAGATGAATTTCCCGGCAGCCGAACAATTCTCTGCGTTCAGATCAAGCGTACAGGGAATATTCAGCAGCTGTTTGCCGTCGGTAACGGTGATCCCGGACCTTGAAAGACTGACGCCCTGCAGAACTTTTCTGTACTCCTGCCGATTGATAATCGGAGCCGCCTGCGCCAGGTACTCACAGAAATTGGAATCAAGTTCAACCGTTTCTGCCTCTGCGGCCGGTTCATCGAATGCAGGAAACTCAATAAAAATCCCTGCCAACTCCAGCGTTTCACTCCGGTTGGTTCTGGCAAGATCCTTGAGTTCCCGGAACGGCACGCAGAAGTCAAATTCGTTTTCAGCGAACGCATCCAACATCACCGAAACGACCACCTCGCCATCCGTCGCCATCGCCATAGCGCCATCCTCATCGCCGGTAAAACGAATGGAACGATACAGTTCCACCGGTGAAACTCCAAACTGTTGCGGAGTGCCGGCGCAGCCAGTCTTCATAATCCGATATCAGTTCTTCAAAAAACTCTTGCAAAATTGGTCAACTTAAATTCAGTGCGTTTACCGGTTGCTGATGCGGCAGAAGCTTCGGCTATATGATCGATTTGCCATTCAATGCGGTGCAGATTGTAACTATTATCCGCAAATCTGAAGCGTTTTGCCCGGCATGCCTCTTGATATTACAGGGAAAAGGTGATATATTTAAAGATAAACAATCGTTTTCTTTTTACTATATACTATTGGAGGTTTTATCATGGAAATGGATTGGGCAAATCTCGGATTTCAGTTCCGTCCCACCAAAAGCAACATCCGTTTTCACTATGCCGACGGCAAGTGGAGCGAAGGCAAACTTTATGACAACTACGACATCACCATCTCGGTCGCAGCAAACGTTCTGCACTACGGTCAGGCGGTTTTTGAAGGCATGAAGGCTTTCCGCTGCAAAGACGGCAAAGTACGCATCTTCCGTCCAGATGAAAATGCCCGCCGCCTCAACAGCTCCGCCCGCCACCTGATGATGCCGGAATTCCCGGTCGAACGCTTCATCGAAGCGGTCAGAACTGTCGTCCGCGACAACGAAGAATATGTTCCGCCATACGGCAGCGGCGGCTCTCTCTATCTGCGTCCGGTGATGTTCGGAACCACTCCGCAGATCGGAGTTTCCCCCAGTCTTGAGTACGAACTGGTCATCATGGCTGTTCCGGTCGGCGCATACTACAAGAACGGCATCAAACCGGTCGAGGCTCTGATCGCCCGCGATTTCGACCGCGCTGCACCGCACGGCACCGGACATATCAAAGCAGCCGGAAACTATGCCGCAAGTCTGATCTCCAGCAAAATGGCAAAAGACAAAGGTTGTCCTGTCGCTCTGTTCATTGATCCCGCGACCCACACCTACATCGATGAGTTCGGAACCAGCAACTTCCTCGCTATCAGCAAGGACGGCAAATATGTCACCAGTCAGTCCGACTCCATTCTGCCCTCTATCACCAACAAGAGCCTGATGCAGATCGCCGCCGATTTCGGCATGCCGGTCGAACGCCGCAAGGTCCGCATCGAAGAGCTGGCTGACTTTGCTGAAGTCGCCGCCTGCGGTACCGCTGTGGTCATCACTCCGGTCAGCAGAATCTACGACGGTGACACCACTTACTCCTACGATGCCGAATCCGTCGGACCGGTCATGAAGAAACTTTATGACCGAATGACCGGTATCCAGTACGGCGAATGCGAAGACATCCACAACTGGATGGTGGAAGCGTAAAAATGAAAATTTTCAAAACCAGGCGCGAACTCCAGCAGTTCGCGCTTGAACTCAAGCGTTCCGGCAAAACCGTAGGGTTCGTTCCCACTATGGGATACCTGCATGACGGTCACATGTCGCTTATCGACATCGCCAGAGCCAAAGCTGATGTGGTGGTGGTTTCGATCTTTGTCAATCCGACCCAGTTCGGTCCGACCGAGGATCTTGACCGCTATCCCAGGGACTTTGAACGCGACCTTGCCATGTGCACCGAACACAAGGTGGATGTGATCTTTGCTCCGGAACCGGATGAGATGTACAATGCCGATTCGACCACCTGGGTGGAAGAAAAAAAACTCTCCGGTCCCCTCTGCGGTGCCAGCCGTCCCTGTTTCTACCGGGGCGTCACCACGGTGGTTTCCAAACTGTTCAACCTGGTAATGCCGGATTTCGCCGTGTTCGGATGGAAGGATGCACAGCAGCTTCTGGTCATCAAACGCATGGTGCGCGACCTGGATTTTCCGGTGGAAATCATCGGCGGAGCACTTGTCCGCGACACCGACGGTCTGGCATTGAGTTCCCGCAACCGCTATCTCTCATCTGATGAACGCGCCCGGGCCCTTGCCATACACAAAAATCTGCTCGACGCAAGAAAAGCTGTGGAAGCAGGCGGTCTTGAGGCTCTTGAAAAAGCTCTCGAAGCTGCCCGCTGCGGCATTGCAGACTCCGGCGGACGCATCGATTATGTTACCGCTCTGGATCTGGATACCATGGAAGAACCGCTTCCGGAAAGCAAAGGTATCCTCATCGCGGCGGCGGTGTTCTACGGAACTACCAGACTTATAGATAACGAAGTCATTGAATTTTCCAAATAAGAAGTCTTGAAAATGAAAAAACTGTTTTGGGGTACTCCCGGATTTGAAAGCGAACTTGAAGCACTCTACGGCCGTGCGGCATTTCCTCCTGAAGCGGAAAAAGCGGCGGCTGAAATCATTGCAGATGTACGGCTCAACGGTGATGCGGCACTGGTCAGATATGCAAAGAAATTCGACCATACCGAACTTGCTCCGGAACAGTTCAGAGTAACGGAAGAGGAACTTGCAGCGGCGGCGAAACAGCTTTCTGCCGGTGACCGCAAAGCCATCCGCACTGCGCTCAAGCAGGTTCAGGAATTTGCAAAGGCGACCCGTCCGCGCAACTGGAAAAGTTCTCCGCGTCCCGGCGTGGTGCTGGGCGAAAAATTCACCCCAATGGAACGTGTCGGAGTCTACATCCCCGGCGGCACAGCTCCGCTGGTTTCCACGGTGATCCACACCGCCGGTATCGCCAAAGCCGCCGGAGTAAAAGAGGTGGTCGCCGTGACTCCTCCGGGCAAACTGCATCCGGCAACGCTCCACGCGATGAAACTTGCCGGAGTGGATGAGGTCTACCGTCTCGGCGGAGTCTACGGGGTGGCGGCGATCGCAGTCGGAACAGAAACCATCCGCAAGGTCGATAAGATAGCAGGTCCCGGCAATGCCTACGTTACTGCGGCGAAAAAGCTGCTCTACGGTGAAGTTGCGATCGACCTCGTTGCCGGTCCCTCGGAGATCCTGGTAGTCGCGGATGAAACTGCCGATCCCTCTTTCATCGCCGCCGACCTGCTCAGTCAGGCGGAACACGGCAGCGGACTGGAACAGGCGGTCATGGTCACCACCAGCAAAGAACTTATCGACCGTGTGGAAAAAGAATTTCTCCGTCAGAAAGCTTTGCTTTCACGTCAGGAGACCATTGAAAAAGTCATGGACAACGGAGTGTTCCTGATCTGGACGCCCGATCTTGACAAAGCCTGCGACCTTGCCGGAAAGTATGCTCCGGAACATCTGGAACTCCAGGTGAAAAATCCGGAAAAATGGTGCACAAAAATCAAAGCCGCCGGCGCGATATTCATGGGTCCCTGGACTCCGGAACCAGTCGGTGATTTCTGTGCAGGTCCCTCCCATGTGCTGCCGACTGCCTCCAGTGCCAGAAGTTTCAACGGACTGGAGACCTGCGGATTTTTCCGCCGTACCAGTATCGTGAAATATGACCGCCGCGCCCTGATGCGTGAAGCGGAAGTTGTGGAACGTTTCGGTATGATGGAGGGTCTCGATGCCCACGCCGGAGCCGCTACGATCCGCCGGAACAGCAAATAAGGTTCCGGTCATGTCAGAAAATTTCAAGATCACCAATCTCGATATCAGACAGGAGTATCCGGCAGCGGAACTCAAACGTATCACGATCCCGGAAAGTGCCTGGTGCAACGGCATGGTCGTGCGTATGCCTAACCATCTGGGGGATACGGTCATGGCTCTGCCTGCGCTTGCAGCGTTGAAAAAACTGCTGCCGCAGGACCGGGCTCTTTTCGTCGTTGCTCCGGAATATCTGCGGAAACTTTTTGTGATGCTTCCGGAAGTTGACGGTTTCATCGGACTGCAGAGCGCACACAAGTGGTGGAGCAGAAAAGAACTCAAAGTTCTGAAAAGCAAACGTTTCGGAGTCGGAGTCATGTTCAACCGCTCACTCCGCGATGCCATTTGTCTGCGCGCGGCGGGAGTAAAAAAACTTTACGGTATTTCCGGCAGGGGACTGCGCAATCTGCTGCTGAGCAAAACCTTTTCACCAGTGGATAAAAAAGCTCCGCCCGGACATCTCACCCGTCAGTACCTTGCCGTTTCAACTGCGCTCGGCGCACCGGAGTGGAATGGGGATATGCCCAATTTCCGTCCGGTCGGAACTCCTGATGAAAACCGTTATCCGATCGGTCCGTTCTGCGGACACAGCCAGCTGCTGGTGATGTGTCCGGGAGCGGCGTACGGTTCAGCCAAACGCTGGCCGGCCCCATGCTTCCGGGCAGTGGCTGCCGACTGGATAAAACGCGGCGGTATCGTGGCAGTCGTCGGCGGGAAATCCGAACGTGAGACCGGCGAACAGGTCGTTGAAGGCTTGAACAGCAGCAAGATCTGCAACCTCTGCGGCGAAACGGAACTGGATGAACTTTACTGGCTGCTCAAATCTGCGCTGGTCATCCTCGCCAATGACTCCGGAGTGATGCATCTGGGCGCCGTGACCGGCAATTACGGCATCACGGTTTTCGGTCCGACCGACTATACGGCGACCGGTCCGATCTCACCGCGCTGGAGTCTGATCAGCGATCAGCCGGAGTGCGCACCGTGTTTCAGACACGACTGCAGCAAAGATCATATCTGCATGAAAGCAGTAACTCCGGATCAGGTCAAAGCAGAAATATACGGTATTCTTGCCAGACTCAACATCAAACTGCCGCCTCCAGCCGGAAATGCCGGAGAATAAAAATGGAAAAGATTTTTCTGTGGAAAGATGAAGCGGTCATCACTAAAGCCGGACGTCCGTCGATACATCCGATGCTGCTCGGTAAAAAAGCACCGGCGATCCTGATAATTCCCGGAGGCGGTTACAGTACGGTCTGCGAAACAACAGAAGGCAGTCCGATCGGCAGAAAATTCAATGAGCTTGGCTATCACGCATTTATCCTTGATTACCGCACCGCACCGCTGGCGTACTATCCAGCCCCGCAGCTGGATGCCATGCGCGCTATGAAAATGATCCGCGCCAATGCGGAAAAATGGCAGGTCGATCAGGAGCGGGTCTACGTCTGCGGATTTTCAGCAGGCGGGCATCTGGCTGGTTCTCTCGGAACGATATGCAATGCTCTTGATGCCTCAAACGGCGATGAGTGCGACAGCTTTTCCCACATCCCGACCGGAATGATCCTCTGTTACGGAGTGCTTGCATTTGAAGAGTGGAGCCATGCCGGCAGTATGAAAAATCTGCTGGGCGATAAATTTGAAGAGCACAGAACAGAGTATTCCCTTCCCGACCGTGTAGACGGTACGACACCGCCTGCGTTCATGTTCCATACGGTCAGAGATCAGGTCGTGGATTACCGCAACAGCATCCGCTTTGCAGAAGCGATGGCAAAAGCCGGACGTCCGTGTCAGCTTGCCCTTACCTGCTGGGGAGATCATGGAATGCTTCTGGCAAAGAACACACTCGATGGAGAGTCATGGCCGGAACAGGCTGACCGGTTTTTCAGGTCGGTGATACTTTCTGAAAACGATCCCGGTTTCCGTGAACGCTACACCAATAAATATCAGGCTGCGCTCGTGCAGACTGTATCTGCGGAGTGATCACAGGGCATTGGCAAGACTGCAGAAAAGGTCTCCGCGTTCCTGATAATTGCGGAACATATCCATGCTCGCACACGCAGGTGACAGCAATACACAATCTCCGGCATGTGCCATTTTCACAGCTTCAGCAAAAGCCGCCTCAAAATCCATACCGCACTCTGTACACGGTATCAAGCCTTTGAGGACCTTTGAGATCTCCGGTGCACTTTCACCGTACAGCACAGCTCCGCGCAATTTTGGCGCAAGCTCTGACAGAGGAGAAAAATCCATTCCCTTATCCAGACCTCCGAGCATTATCACCACCGGACGATCCATTGACTTCACCGCAGCAATCACTGCCGCAGGATTAGTGCCTTTGGAGTCATTGACAAACAACACACCGTTCTTTTCAGTCACCTTTTCGATCCGGTGTCTGCCGGGGGCAAACTTTTTCACCGCCTCTGAAAATGCAGCAGAAAACAGCTTTTCAGCAGGAAGCACCCGCAGCAGCAGTTCCGCTGCCGCCGCAAGATTTTCCCGGTTGTGCGGAGCATCAAGGCGGGTGGAACTTAACTCCAGCACCGCTTTTCCGTCGATACAGAGCTGACCGTTTTCAACCGTGACCCGGCGGTCTTTACCGGTAAACGACAAACCGTATATCCGGTTTCCGGCAGCAGTATTTTTAAAGATGCTGTATTTGACAGCGGAGTATCCGGCAAATCCGTCGATATAACGGTCCTCGTGATCGGAAGCGATGTTGAGCAGCACGGCGGCACAGGGAGCAAACCGGGGAGCAAGCTCAAGCTGGAAATTGCTCACTTCGGTCACCGCGATCTTTCCCTGTTCCTCCACGCACACCTGCGACAGCGGTCTGCCGATATTTCCGGCGGCAACTGCCGGATATCCCAGTTCATTGAGCAGAAATGTTGCAAGTTCGGTCGTAGTGGTCTTGCCGTTGGTCCCGGTGATCGCAAGGACCGGAGCGTGGAAATGACGGAAGCCGAATTCCAGCTCACCGATGAATTCTATTCCGGAACTCTGCGCCTGCTGATAAAGTTTTGATCTCAACGGAAACACTCCCGGACTTGCCACGATAAGATCAGCATCCGGCAGAGTATCAGTGGTTTTATCTTCCACGATCGTACATTCAAACCCGAGTTTTTCCCCGAGAGATTTGGCGGCAAGTCCGGAAACGCCGCCGCCCAGGATCACCAGTTTTTTATTCAGATGCTTTTTCTTTGAGCGTCCGCGTACTCCGGCAAAAAAATCTCTGATGAGTTTTGAACACTTTTCTTCAAGCACGCCGCCGGTAACTTCCGGATGCCAGAGGACTCCGGGCAGTCCGGGCAGATCCACAGCTCCGCCGCAGCCGCCGCCTGCCGGATCCCGCATGCCGAAAACAATGCGGGAAAAACGGGCATTTATCAGCATTCCGGCGCACATGAGACAGGGTTCTTTGGTGATATAGACCGTTATGCCGGTCATGCGCCAGTCGGCAAGCTGTTTTTCCAGCTGACGCAGAACTTCAAACTCCGCATGACTTGAAACTGTATGATTTTTTTCGACACAGTTGCGGGCACGGGCAAGTATCATGCCGTTCCAAACGGCAACGGCACCGATCGGAACTTCACCGTCGGCACCGGCTTTTTCAGCTTCGGCAAGAGCCTCCGCCATAAAAACAGCATCTTCCGGCATCATTTTTCAGAAATATCCACCCGCAGAACAAAGTTGCGGTAAGTCCGGAATTGAAACCGGATATAACTGTCGCGGTACTGATAGTTGAAAGTGATGGTCCGGTCGGGCCGGTCGGGGAAGTCGATCATCGCGTCGCGGTGAAAGAATATCTCGTTTATGGTCTTGGTCTCACGGGTGAAGGTAAGATCGACTTTTTTCACCAGAGCCCGTGCCGCATCGTATTTCTGTCTGCTGTTCGGAGCAAGCGATGGATCCTTAAGCACCTTTATTATATCGGCACACACCACCGGTACCTCAAGATCTTCTGCGGGAAGACGTTCTGCGGTACAGCCGGATAAAACCAGCATCACAGCAGCTGACACGGCAAAAAAAAGTGTTCTGCTCATTTGAAAATGTCCTTTCAGGAAAGTTTCCGGCCGGTACTGCGTACTGAATAAACTGGAGCGGGTGACCGGAGTCGAACCGGCGTCGCCAGCTTGGGAAGCTGGAGCATAACCGTTTTGCTACACCCGCACAGCCTTTTTCTTAATATATATCTGCTGCCGGATTTTTCAAGTGCATTTTACCGGATACATCCGGCTTCTTTCGCAGCCCACCGGGCAGTTTCTTCGATCGCTTCCTCGGGAGTGCACGACGGTCTGTATCCGAGATCACGCTTTGCCTTGTCGATTGAGTAGCACATGTGGCTGGCAAGGAAACGCAATCCGAGCTCGCTGATGCTGTCGCCGTATTTTGCCGCCATTTCATCAAGCGGGACATAGTTGATATGCGGTTTTCTGCCGAATACTCCGGCATTGATCTCAAGGTAACGGTTGAGAGTGACCGCATGATCCAGACAGATATTGTAAACTTCACCGACAGAATTCCGGGTATTCATCATGGCAAGATAGAAACTGTTGGCAAGATCATCGACATGGATCGGCTGCAGCAGAGCCTCTCCGTTATCGGGAAGATCAAGGGTCTTTTCAGCGATGAGATCCGGAATGAAATCCGGACGTCTGCCGCCGAAATTATCCAGCGGGAGTTTGCCCGGTCCGGTGATGTAGCAGGGGCGGATGACCGTTGCCGGAAATCCGTTTTCACGGAAGAGCTGCAGCGCAAGATTATCCACGATGCACTTGCCTTTCCAGCCGGACTGGAACGGGAACCCGGTATACGGTGCGGTCTCATTGCAGGGAATGAAGGGCAGCGGAGCATATCCGCCGGTGGAACTGCAGTGCAGATAATGTCTTACTCCGGCACCGTATTTGTGGATCAATGCGACCGCTTCGGCAGAGGGAACGGAGTCGATGACATGAGTGAAACGGGTCTCAAAAAGTTCACGCATGGCATTTTCGTCATTTTTATCTGCGACCACGGTTTTGATATTGGCGACATTGCCGGCAAACTCCTGTTTTCTGCCGCGGGTGGCAATGGTCACATCGATATTTTTGTCAGCCAGAAGTCTGGCGATACGGTGACCGAGCCAGCCGGTTCCGCCGAGTACGAGTACTTTCATTGTTTTTCTCCTATGGTTGATTTCGGTAATACCATACTGCCGGAAACGGTTTTATTCAAGTGTTTTTAGCAATAAAATATTGAAAATGGTTGAAAAAACAACAAAAAAGCATTACAGTATGACATTAACGAAAAAGATAATGTCCGAAATTTTGTAAAAAATTTATATTTTGTCCTTATTCAGATATGTTTTTCTCAATTAAAATATATCACACAGCATGTTTTTTCAAGCTCAA
>JAZSGR010000165.1:0-16338 GCA_045532825.1 Victivallaceae bacterium
GATCTCCCAGCGCCGGAACATTGGCAACGCACAAAGTCACCTCCGGAACCAGTGCCGCAGCCGCGAGTGCCTGCGCACCGCCCTGACTTCTGCCGAATACTATCAGGGTCCTGCCGTCCCACTCCGGCAGAGAACGGATAAATTCAGTTGCCCGCGCCGCACGCAGAAACATCTGTTTCACGTATGATTTTTCCCGGTCATCACGGTCGTAAAAGATACAGCCTCTGGTTGGTCCCTTATTGAGTTTACGATAGAACTCCCGGGGTCTGCCATTGGGCAGTCCGTGAGCATTTACGTCAAAAACAATGGCATTCTTTCCGAAAGTTATCTGCTTGGATGAACTTTTGTATCCTGCCCCGTGATAACAGACCAGCGCGGGCAGTGAACGCTTCGCCGCTTTGCGCGGCATCACCAGATATCCGGTAACCGGGATCTCACCCATACTTTTGAGCTTCACCTCGCTGCACCGCAGTTTCTGCGCGTTTGCTGCGTCAAGGCGCACTTCAGTCAGCTGCGGAGACATTGGTATCTTCGCAAGTCCGGCAAGCTGATCCTGCCAGAACTTATCGAAGTCGGCAGGTGCCGGACGCGCCGGAACAAGTTTTTCAGGTTCGACCAGAACACCGTCACCGTATTCCAATTTTGTTTTCAACACCTTCTTTTCTGCATCAAGCGGAACAGCCTTGACCGCCAGCCATCCCGGACGGTCAGTTGAGAGTACCACCGGTTTGAGTTCAGCTGCCGGAACCACACTGTTGCCTGTACATCTGCCGTTGATGAATGTTTTCACCCGCAGAAAAGCGGTCCTTTCAGGAAGTTTTCCACTGAAACTGAAAGTCACCCGCTCCCCGCAACGGGCGGTGCCGCCAGTTTTACCGGAACTGACTTCAAATGCTGAAGTTTTTACACAGAACAGCACTGAAAAAAAAGTCAACAGACCCATTACAAAAAAATTCCTTCTCATTGCATCCTCCAGTCTGCGGCGGTGAAATGCGCCAGCAGGTTTTGTTTTTCCAGAACTCCGGCTGCACGGCGGAGTTCACTTATCATAAATTCATCCCTGCCTTCAAGCCGCTGATGCGGAACAGTCATACCGACAGCTCCGCACAGAACTCCTGCTCCGTCAAAAAACGGACAGGACCAGGCGGTGAAATGCTCTTTTTCATTGACCATGACCGCCAATCCGCTGTTGCGGACAGGCCGCAAATTTTCTTCCAGAGTATCAAGATCACAGATATCATTCCATTGGGTCCCCGGAAAACCGATCCTGCGGATAAGTTTTGCAAGTTCCTCTCTGCTTTGATATGCCAGCAGGACCCGTCCGGATGTGCTGCGCCAGAAAGACAGATCGCGGTAAACTGATAAATTCACCATGAAACTCTGCTCGTGTCTCGCCTGCGCCGCAATGGATATGCGGCTGTTGTTGAGGACGGCGATCACTGCGGATTCCCCGGTGCGGGCGGCAAGCTCCATGCAGACATCAAGTGCCAGCCGTTCCAGCTCATCCACCGGCATCCGTTCCACTCCGAGACGGCTGAATTTGCCGGAGAGCCGGTAGGAGCCGCTGCCGTTGTTTTCGATATACCCGAGACACTCAAGCGTTTTGAGCTGGTTGCACACCGTTGCTTTCGGAAGTTCCACGCTCCCGGAGATCCTGACAAGCGGAGTCCAGCGCGTACGGTCAAGACACTCAAGTATGGAAAAAAGTTTTTCAATGCTCCGGATCATAGTTCTTCCTGATCTTATGACTGCTCTGATGAAGAATATACCGCCGTTTTTACACACCGGCAATCTTTTTTCAGAAAAAAATCAGTTTTTTTAAGCATTGTGTTCCACATTATGGAACGACAGGAGAGCAAGTCACGCTTTTTCCCCGGTAAAAACGGCAAAAAAAACAGCAGCCTGATGCCTGCAACTTTGCTCAAGCATCTATTTTTGTTAATATTCCCAATCGCCGGTAAAGGCTGTCGAGTTGTCTTTGACCTTTTCCAGTTCAGGATCCCAATCGCTTACAACCGTATTTTTTACCTGACGCGGCAAAACCGGGCACTGCATGCAGCCATGTTTTTTGTTCAGCAATACAGCGTTTTTGTACGCCTTGCGGTAATCTGAAAGTTTGAAATACTGCCACAAGCTGTGCCGCACCATTACTTCAGTAATCAGATTATGCTTGCGCAGATAATCATAGATCGCCTTTTTGGAATAAGCCCGGCAGGAACCGCCGCGCCATCCCCAGGTACGCACCGGCACAACTCTGCCGTCCGGCAGTTTGGTATTGAATTCTTCGCTGCGCACACCCAGACAATGCACGTGATTGGTATTTTCCACAACGTGCATAAATGTTACAGAATCCGGACAATGGATCATCAAAGCATAACCATCGGCTTTTTCCAGCTTGCCCAGAGGAGAATCCTGCCCCATGGTGGTTGTTTTGTGGTGATCCTTGATCCAATGGAAGTTCTTTTTGCCGTATACAGCCATACCATGTGACGGATTGAGTGACCGCACAACATCCGGATTTTTGCGGAATTCATCGGTAATAACGCCCACGCAGGAGGGAGTGGTTTTAACATCAAAATACTCATCATTGTTCCGCCCCATGTAATAGGGAAAGTTGATTGACGGCATCATCAGCACCCCATCTTTTCCGCAATGTTTTATCAGCGCATCTGCCACTGCTTTGGGGCCGCCCTCGACGCCGCCCAACGCGCCATAAGCACTGTGGACGACCAGTTTGTCAGAACTTTTCACTTCCAAAGCCTTCAACGCGGCACTCAAATCACTTTCCGTAAGCGGTTCGGCATATTTTATTTTGTAATAACCATACGGCTCAAGTTTCTTGAAAAACGCCACCAAACCGGCAGCCGTTTTGAAATCAGCTGCTTTTTTAAGCATAAAATTGCTGATCACATACGCTTCGTACAAATTGCGTTTGCCG
The DNA here is from genome assembly GCA_045532825.1 of Victivallaceae bacterium. Lineage (GTDB taxonomy): Bacteria > Verrucomicrobiota > Lentisphaeria > Victivallales > Victivallaceae > UBA1784. Next base: position 2,939 of record JAZSGR010000165.1, read on the forward strand.
TCGAGCAATGCAGTCATAAGCATTTCCGGTTTGGCAATAAATCCGTAACGATCCGCTTCCGGCAGCCGGAGCAGCGACATGATCTGACGCACATCGGGATTGCGTTCCACGGTCATATATGCCAAACGCACTTCGCTGTTGGAAAGTTCATAAATATCTGTCACCAGCGATGTCGGAGCATATTTTTTGCGCATATCCTTGAATTTGCTGCGAACTTCAGCTGCGCTTGCCAGTTTGGGTACAATCTTATTCACCGACAAAACCCGCTGGCTGAAATACCCGGTCAGAAATTCGCCGATCACGTTCCCGGCATAAGAATTGAGTACACTGTTCTGCAAATCTTTTTCCAGCCGTTTGAACTCAGCGATCGCATCCGACGTTACAGCTTTGAGGATCCGCCGCAGCAAACTTTTGCTGCCGCTGCGTTTGACAGTGGCAAGTTCGGCAAGATATGTCCCCCAGACCTTGAAACTCATCTCAGCCAGCCCCCAATCTGCCTCTGCAAAAATCGCTCCGGAACTGTGGTGGCGGTTGACCACCGGCGGCGTATACAGCCAGCAAGTGGGAATATTAAACGGGGTATCGGCACCGAATGTATCGTCTGAAAGGGTGCCGGGAGTTTCCCGGAATGGCAGTTCCGGATAGTATTCGTTCAGATATTCACGGATGATCGCCGTATCAAAACACGGAGCTGAAGCCGGACTGTGCCGCAGTTCCAGCAGCACCCCGGCAAGTTTGAGCGTGGTATGACAGATACTGTCCATATTGGTTGCCGAAATGATCCGCTTGGAATATTCTTTCCGGTGGAAAAATTCAGAAAAACCATATCTTTCCATACCGAAGACCAGCCGGATACTCTTTTCCAACGGCGGGATCAACCCTTTTTCGACCAGCTCTTTCAAAGCTTTGGCTACAGCTATGGAAATAACCACCCCGGCGGCATCATCGGGCACAAACGGTTCGTACATATGGGCAAACAATGCCAGTTCATCGGTACTTTTGCCGGGTATGCGGCCGGTAACAGTATAGGTTTCGCCTTTATACAAACGGGTATTCATCACGGCTGTGAGCGTAATTTTTCTGCCCTCTGCCAACTGTTTATCCAGCGCATTACCGCGCCGGGGAGTAATGGAAAAATTCCACAGCGGCTTGTTGTCTTTTACATAATACCAGCCGCACCAGCCCACACCGTTCATCCAGCGGACATCATCCGGATTGCTGTCAAGAATATCTTCGACATAAGATACCAGCCCCAGCGCACCGGAAAGCGCGACTTTGCGCATCAGATCGCCACAGGGGGATCTCTGGCACAAAACGATCTTGCCGGCTAATTCACTCCAATCTTCAGATTCAACACTCCGCAGACTCACCAGTTCGGCAGTCACGCCTTCCGGCGGAGTCGGTGCACTCCAGATCGCAGCATTCAAAGGTTCCACATCGGTATCGGCAAGCATCCGTTCTGTATCGCTCAACGCCGGATCAATGATTTCCAGCGTAGAGCGTCCGGTGCGGTCCCAGGCAAGCGGCATGGTACAGTCATCATAAGTTGTTTCGCCATCCATGACTACGGGATAACGCTCAACATCTGATAAACCGGCATCCAGCATAAGTTTTTCCACATATTTGCTGGAGGCGATAAATTCTGTATTATCAGTGTTTTTTTCCAATGCATTGAGCTTGATCGAATGTTCTTTGATGTAATCCATGTCAAGCATGGATGAAACAAGCTCAAAAAATTTTTTATCCATTTTCTCAGTACCTTATTTAATTATCGACAATTCTGCAAAGTAAATAAATTTCCCAGTACTGTCCGGTAAAAATTACCGGAGTTAATTGAAATTGTCGGGACTTGTTATATATTAAAAACGACCAAATCCTTAATATTTAACAAGAAAGCCCCGAACAGTGTATTACAATAGCATCTATTCCCAACTTTTCAACTTCATCCCCCGATATCGTTTTGAAAAAATCGTCAACAAATCCGGCGGAGACCGATATTGCAAGCATTTTACCGCATGGAAACAGTTCCTGACTTTGCTCTTCGCTCAAATTTCTGCATGGATTCAAGTTGGGGATGACGGAGCTGACAAACCGTATTCGTGATACCTTGATGCAAAATCAATCTCTGCTGGAAGTCTTATCGCTTGACAGAAAAATCCTTGAAAAACCGCAAAACTGGAATTTGCCAGTCAAAGAGGAACTTTTCAGCCCTTTACTGCTCTGAAATTTTTACCGGACAGCAGTGCTTTCGATTTTATCCGATTTTCTACTCAATTCTGCCACCAACCGTTCAAGAGGCAAAAAAACAGCAGCCCTTCAGGACTGCTGTGAAAATTTCAGTTGCCGCCAACGGCAGAAGCATGAATTATTTTTCTGCTGCGGCTTCTTTTTTCCGCTGGATGTGATAGTAAAGACTCAAGGTATAGTCAGTTGCCACCATGAGAACATCAAGGATGTAAAGCCAGAACACCCAATCGGTGAAACTGCCGGTCCCTTTGCGTGAAAGATGACCGATGATCCCGGAAATATAACCGAGAATAATGAGAGTCATAAACAGAAAACTCTTGCCTGCAGGATTTTTCACCCGCACAGTTTTGATGATCGCTGACGGCCAACTGGCTCCGAAGCAGATCAGCATTATACCTACCCAGATATCCATGATCGCTGTTCCTTTTTTGATGTTTAGTGGTAAATCATTGAAACGATTTACCTAATATATCATCAAAACGGCAGTTTTTCAATATCAGCGGCTCTTTTTCAAACTTTCAAGAGATTTTCTGACCTCATCATCCGGTTTGATACGCAGTGCATTTTCAAAATGGCGGACAGCTCCGGCACGGTCATTCAAAGTATATGCGGCGAGAGCGGAATAATACTCCGCCTGAAAATAGTTACGCAGCTGTTTATATTCTTCAGAAATCCCGCGGTACATGATCGCCGCTTTTCCGAATTGTCCGGTTTTGCGGTACGCCATTGCGGTATTTTAAAGAACCAGGAACGGATACTCATAAGTGGAGTTGAATATGAGAAACCAGTTTTTTTTCACAATCACCGATTCAAGCAGTGCCAATCCCTGATGCAGCTTTCCGCTGCGGATGAGTAACACACCGTTCAAACTTGCCGTAAACAGATTTACAGTATCACGCCGTTTTTCATTATCGTTTATATAGTCTGTATTCAGGCGCTGCAGCAATCTTTCAATACCGTTTAAATCGTTCTGGTAAAATTTCTCCACAGCCAAAACGATCAGACAACGGTAATTGGGTTTTTCACAATCAAGAGCGGCGTCGGAGTTTGCTTGTTTGTTTTCCCAGACAAAGATCTTGCAGTATCCGTAATATCCGGTCGCGATGACAATACCGCAGATGATGACCGCGACCGCCTTTCTGTAACGCGGATGATGATTGCAGAACGAACAAATGCCGCAGGCGGCGGCAGTCACCGCGAAAACCGACGGGAAATAACTGTAACGGTCGGCAAAATCCACATCGCCGATATAGGTGAGTGCCGGAGCAACTGCCGCAGAAAAGGCGATGAACAATGGAAAATAAAGATACCATGCCTGACGGTTGCGGCGGTAAAGGAACAGAAACAAAACAACTCCGGTTATACCGGCGGCAAACAAGGGCAGCAGGGAACTGTCGGTCATGGAAAAATGCGGATAAAACGGATTGAGTCCGACAGGCACGAACGTTTTGAAAAGATAATTGCCGAAACGCCATCCGGTCACGGCAAGAGTTTCCCCCACTCCTGAAGCATCACCTATTCCGGGAGTGGAACCGAGCAGACGGAACAATCCGAAACAAACAAACGACATCAGCCAGTAAGCTCCGGTGTATTTCAGGTAAAAGCCGATATCTTTTCTGCGGTATCTGCTCCACAAATAAGCGGTCAGCACCGCAGGAATACCGATAAGCGCAGGTTTTACCGCAAAGCTCAAACCGAACAACACGCCGCACAGAAAAAACAAAAATATGCTTTCACGCTTCTTTGCCAGCATGAAAAGAAAAATACTCCACAAACCCATGGCGAGGATAAGCACATCTTTGCGTTCTGAAACCCATACCACCGATTCCGGACGCTGCGGATGCAGTGCCCAGAACAGAACAGCAAGTCCTGAAACGAACGGAGAAAATTTCAGAAAGCGCAGGCACGCATAAAATCCGCATCCGGCAATAAAATGCAGCACGATATTGCAAAAATGCGCTCCGAAAGACATGTTTTCCGCTCCCCATATCAGCTGATCCAGCATGAATGAGTATCCGGTGAGCGGACTCCAGAGACCGATCACAGGCTTCCACCAGTATTTTATATTTTCCCAGGTGAAAGTCAACTGCATGGCACGACCGGCGTAAACATTGTCATCGATCAGATTTATTTCAAAAAACACCGATCTGCCGAAAACGGCAGCGACAGCGGCGGCAAATACCGCAAAAAATATCCAGTCTGAACGTTTGAATTTCATATTTTTTCCAAAACCAATGCTGTTCTGTTTGGCAGATAAAGGTTGAGCAGTTCACCGTTTTCCGCTGCCGACGACACATGTTCCTCCGGTTCTCTGCGGTCAAATCCGCCGTACACCGCATGATCGCTGTCAAGCACGGAAACATATCTGCCGGGCAGCACCTCAAAACTGTAACCGGGATAACTGTTCACCGGATGGAAGTTGAAAGCGAACACCAGTCCTCCACGTTCAAATATCAGAACTTTCTTCTCATCGTCGATACGGAGAGTCTGGACCTTGTATCTGTAAATATGTTTTCTCTTTATCAGTTCCAGCATGTCGCGGTCGAAATTCCCGAGCTGGCAGTAACGCAGATTCTTGTTGTCGGCAAGACTCCACAGTCTGCGGGCGCGTTCCATGCTCCAGTTGTTGCCCTGCCGGGGGAAATCCACCCATTCCGGATGTCCGAATTCGTTGCCCATGAAATTGAGATAGCCGCAATCGGCAGTTGCCGCCGTTACCAGACGGATGATCTTGTGCAGAGCAACCGCCCGGTCGATCTGAAGATTTTGAGAATTTTTATCCATGGCATCGTACATCGCGGAATCTGCCAGAGTGAACATCGCTGTTTTGCCGCCGACGATCGCCTGATCGTGACACTCAACATAACTTACCGAACGCTCATCACTGCGGCGGTTGAGCAGTTCACTGTAAAGATAAAACATGTTCCAGTGCTCATCCGGCTGATCGAAAAGTTTGAACCACATATCGGTCACGCCCATCGCCAGACGGCAGCTGAAACCGATACCGTCCGGTGCGGCAAGTCCGGGCATACCGCTCACATCTTCGGCAACGGTCAGGGCGTCCGGACGCACTTTGCGGATCAATTTATTGGCAAGCGTGAGGTAAGCCACAGCATCTTCATCCACATCGCTGTTGAAATATTCGCGGTAATCGGTAAAGTTTTTTCCCAGTCCGTGATGAAGATAGAGCATACTGGTCACGCCGTCAAAGCGGAAACCGTCAACATTGAATTCCTCCAGATAGTAACGGCAGTTGGAAAGCAGGAAACGCAGGACTTCAGGCTTGCTGTAATCGAAGCAGAGAGAGTCCCATTGCGAGTGTTCTCCGCGCATTCCCTGATGGAAATAGGCGTAACTGGTGCCGTCGATACGGGCAATGCCTTCCATTTCATTGCGGACGGCATGGGAGTGGATGAGATCGATGATGACCCGCAATCCCAGACCGTGAGCGGCATCGACCAGAGATTTAAAATCTTCCGGAGTGCCGAAGCGTCCTGAAACGGCAAAAAAATTTGCCACGTGATAACCGAAACTGCCGTAGTAAGGATGCCCCATGACCGCCATGAACTGAATGGTATTATAGCCGCTGCGGATGATACGCGGCAGGATCTTTTCACGGAACTCGTTGAAAGAACCGATCTTGGGTTCCTCCTGCGCCATTCCGGCATGGGCCTCGTAGATCAGCAGTTCTTCCGGTGCCGGAGGGACAGGATTTCTGAATACATAATTTTTTTCCGGTTCCCAGACCATGGCGGAAAACAATCCGGTGACCTTATCCTGCACCACACGGCGGGCGTAAGCCGGGATCCGGTTTCCGGAGCCGGAGTTCCAGGCGACATGCATCAGATAATGCATACCGTGATGAAGTTTTTCCCCGGCGATACGCAGTTCCCAGACTCCGTTGCCGATCGATCTCAACGCATATTCTTCAAGCAGTTCCCAGTTGGAAAAATCTCCGGTAAGCGTGATGCCATCCGCAAGCGGAGCCCATTCACGAAACACCCAGTTTTTTCCGTCGCGGTGCAGTCCGAAATACTCGTGAGCGGAAGAAAATTCCTCAAGCGTGATCCGTTTTCCGGTCAGACGCTTTTCCAGCTCCTCCGCCCGGTTCCTGCGTTGATTTATAACATCAAGATAAGGTCCAAGATAAGGATCACTGCCGAAACGCTCCGGCTGATTGGGACGCGGGGGGATCTTCATAAATCAGACCTTCTTTTTATTCGTAAACTTTGGCAAGCAGCGGCCGCTCCAGCATCGCCTCATAGATACGGATGTATTCCTGAGCCGTCACATCGTGATTGAATCGGCTGCGGCTGGACCGCATGACCCGGTCAATGACCGATGACCGGAACTCCGCAGGCTTCGCATAGAACCGCATGGCTTCATCGATGCCCCACAGCAGTCCGCCGTTATCGTAGTCGTTGAAGCGGAAGCCGTTGCCGCTCAAACCGTCCTCACTCAAATGCTCCACGGTATCATGGAGTCCGCCGGTATTGCGGACGACCGGCAGGGAACCGTAATATTGGGAAATCATCTGCGGCAGTCCGCAGGGTTCGAACAAAGAGGGCATGAGCATGAAATCCGAGGCGGCAAAACCGAGACGTGAAAGCTCCTCGTTGAAATCGCACACCGTGACCCGGTCGTAGAAATCATGTTTCGCCACGATATCGCGGAATATCTGCTGGTAACTGCCGTTGGCAACGATGGCGATCTGGAGATTGTTGTGATAATATTTATCTATCACCTGATAAAGTATATTCGCCAGCAGCGGACACCCTTTCTGCGCCGGATCAAGGCGGTGCGGCCAGAAAAACAGCGGAGCCTCCGGATCGACCGTCATTCCGGTGCGTTCCTGGAATGCGGTCTTGTTGGCGCGCTTGCCTTCAACGTGACCGGCTGCGCTGTAATTTACGACCAGAGCCTTATCCTCTTCCGGATTGTAATCGGCATCCGGAGAGTTGAGGATACCTGCGGCACATCCGGCATGGAACTTGCCTGCCATTTCAGAACGGATGCCTTCCGGCACAAAACTGTACATTCCGCTCACCACTTCCTGAAGAAAGGTGGGACTCACCGTATTGATATAGTGAGAAGCGAATATCGCACTTGCCAGCAGATCGACCTGATTTGAAGACCTGCTTTCCTCGTAATTCAACGGCGGTCTGGAATAATAGAGATTGCTCCAGAAGGGAGCGGCATCGATACCGCGGTCCTCGATCACTTCAAGGGTCGCTTTCTGGGTGTGGATATTGTGGACTGTACAGAGACACGGTATCCCCAGACGGCGCGCCGCTGCCGGGATCAGACCGGTCATCCAGTCATTGCAGTGGATGAGATCCGGTTTCACCGTGGGGATGATATTGTTTATCACCTCGCGCTGAAACGCCACCGCCTGAAGAAAACAGTCGCGTGAATAATTGCTGTAAACCGAATCCCGGTAATAAAACACCCGGTCCTCGGCAAGGTGGATGCGGCTGCCGTTGAGATGATTCATGTACACCCGGAGTTCATCATTCACCAGCTTGCCGACATCGACATTGAACATTTTACGGTAATGCGGCAGGGCGACATGCACATCCGCCCCCTGACGGAAAAGCGCAGCGACCAGACTGGCGGAAACATCCGCCATGCCTCCGGCTTTGGCATGGAGATGGTTGACCATATTGCCCATGCCTTCAGGGAGATAGGTTATTTCAGGCGTCACCACCAGGATGCGGGGATTTTTCCGTGCTGATCTGTACATACTGCCACCTCACATATTTTATTCCGGCCAGCACATGAAGCCCGGGACACTGTTATCCCATTCAGTACCTGCCGCCTTGATCCTTGCGGTGATGCCGAAACGTCCGGAACGGTCGCAGATGACCTCGCAGCCGTAGAGGAAGTCACCGTTGCCGCGATCTTCAAGTATCTGCATTTTCACCGACTCGCTGCCGGTAAGTTCGTTATGGGCGTCGACGGTTCCGAGATAGGCTTCGACATCGACCGCTTCCGGAGACATACCGCCGAGACTTACCGATGCTTTGATCTCAAGTTTGTCGCCGACATGGACGTTGTTGAGAGTACTGCCGGAGACCTCCGGCTGCGATATGCGGAGCCTGCCGTTGTACATATTGGCGACCAGTTCCTGTTTGCGGTGCACCAGATATTTGGCATAACTTGCATCATCTGCGGTAAGTTTCAGATAGTTTTCAGCAGCGGGAGTATAGAACTGTTCATCATATTCACTTACCATGCGGTGGCTGGAAAACATACCAAGTCCGGTAGCGATGGATTCCTTCATCCGTTTGATCCAGTTGACCGGCAGATCACCGTTGGTCCGGTCGTAGAAGCAGGGGATTATCTCCTGTTCCAGCAGATTGAAAAGCTGCTGTGAATCGTAATTGTCGCGGTCCTCATCATCGGTATAGTAGTCATTGCTGCCGATCGCCCAGCCGTTTCTGCCGTCGTAAGCCTCTGCCCACCAGCCGTCAAGGATACTGCAGTTGATGACACCGTTCACGGCGGCTTTCATACCGCTGGTTCCGCTCGCCTCCTGCGGACGGCGCGGAGTATTGAGCCAGACATCAACGCCCTGGACCAGAGAACGTGCCATACCGATATCGTAGTTTTCCAGAAAGAGCAGACGGTGCTGCACATTTTCGCTCTGGGCAAACTGGATAAGTTCCTTGATGAACTGCTTGCCTTCGTTATCAGCCGGATGAGCTTTTCCAGCGAAGATGAACTGCACCGGACGGTTGTTGTCATGCAGCAGTTTCAGCAGACGCTGACGGTCACGCAGCAGCAGAGTTCCGCGTTTGTAAGTTGCAAAACGTCTGGCAAAACCGATAGTGAGTATATCCGGCTGAAGCAGGGTGGTGCGGCGGCTGTCGCAGGTGCTTTCCCCGTCGACCAGATACCTGAAATTATTCTGCGCCCAGCGGCGGGCGTGGCGGACAAGAGACTGACGGCAGAGTTCGTGGGTCATCCACAGTTCTTCATCGGGGATAGCCTCAAGTCCGGAACGCAGCGGTGCCATATCCGGATTCTGCGCCCAGGTGTGGATCAGGTAGCGGTCAAAAAGTTCACTTATCCTGCTTGACACCCATGATTTGACATGCACACCGTTGGTGATGTGACGGATCGGGATCTCGGCGACTGAGCGTTCCGGCCAGAGATGTTTCCACATCTGCCTTGCGACTTCGCCGTGAAGTCTGCTCACACCGTTACTGTAATTGGCGGCAAGGCGCAGTCCGAAAACGGTCATGGACATTTCGCCGGAGCGTCCGCGTTCATTGATCGGGATGCCCCAGCGGATGACACGCTCAAGATCAAGTTTTGCCTCCGCCGCAAAATTGGCGAGGTAGGGGCGCAGAAGATTGATATCGAACACCTCATTTCCGGCAGGCACCGGGGTATGGGTGGTGAAAATATTGGAACGCCATACCACTTCAAGTGCGGTATCCGGATCAAGTCCGCGGTCATTGACATAGTGGGCGATACGGGCGAGCGAAAGAAATCCGGCATGTCCCTCATTCATGTGACACACCGCAGGTTCGCATCCGAGAGCCAGCAGAGCCTTGACGCCGCCGATACCCAGCAGCAGCTCCTGATGCAGGCGCATGCGTTTGTCTCCGCCGTAGAGCCGCCAGGTGACTTCGCGCAGATCCGGCGGGTTCTGCGGCAGTTCCGTATCCAGCAGCACCAGCGGCACATTGCCGACCCAGAGGATCCAGACCGCAGCGGCGATCTCCCGGTCATTGAGTTTCATGGTGATGGTGATCTCCTGACCGTCGGGGGTACATCCGCGCACCAGCGGAAGCTCCTGGATCTCGGAGATCGGATAATGTTCGATCTGCCAGCCGGTACGGTCGAGCACCTGCATGAAATATCCCTGCCGGTAGAGCAGACCGACGGCGACCAGCGGCAGTTTGAGGTCACTTGCGGCTTTCAGATGATCTCCGGCAAGCACTCCCAGTCCGCCGGAAAAAATACGGATGCTTTCATGGATGCCGAATTCAAGCGAAAAGTAAGCGGTTTTGCGTTCAGAAAACGGCACACGGTCCGCCGTACTGCGTTCAAATTCAGCCTTCACCGCGTGAAGTTTGCGCAGATACCCGATATCATGAGCAAGCTCCTCAAGGCGTTCCTGCGGGACTTTGCTCAAAAAAACCTTGGCTGAACCACGGAGTCCGCGCCACAGCACCGGATCTATACGCATGAAAAGGTCGATGGCGTTCTGGTGCCAGCACCACCAGATATTATCGACGAGGACCTCCAGAAATTTAAGTTCCTCCGGGATGCGCGGTGATACATTGTAGAGTTGAAGATTCATATTTTTACCGGTTTTTATGACTGTGAATTATTTTTCCATAACGGTCAGCACACTGTTGAGGGATCCGAATCCGTTCTGGGTGAAATTGGGATTTTCCGCATCCAGACACCAGTCGCCGTCCACGATAAATTTATACTGATATTCCCCGGGTTCAAGCCGCAGCTGACAGCGGTAGACGCCGTTATTATCCCTGTCTTTGAGCTGTTTTTCCGGCTGCCAGTTGTTGAAACTGCCGGCAAGCATAACTTTCCTGCCGGGAGTGGATACATAAACAAAATTGACCGCCCTGCGTGAAACAGAAGCGTTTTCCAAACAGCTGCTTTTTTTTACTTTCCGGTTTTCCATGGTCTTTCTCTCCTTATTTTACTCCATAATTACTGCCCGTAACCATTAATATAATATGCCGGAGCTTTTTTATCAAGTTTGCTGTCAGGATGACTGGGAAAGAGTTCACGTGCCCGGTCAAGCAGTTCATCGCGGCTTTTGAGATCGCCCTCTGTTTCCGCGATATGCGCCAGACGGCGGTAAACTGCCGGACGTCCGGGATCACGCTTCAGAGCTTCTGTAAAAAGCTGTTTTGCCCGGTAAATATTGCCGGAGGCAAGGTAGTGATCTCCGAGCATGATACAGGCAAACGGATGACCCTTGCGGATATTTTCCACATTCTGCCAGAGCCGGATGATCTGTTCTTCCCCCGGAGCTTTCCCGGGCGGCATGTGCAGGGCATCGTAGAACTGTGAGAATGCGATTTCTCCGCGCAGACAGCTGCGGTTGAGTGCGGTGGAAGAGACTGCAACTGCGGCAAACAGCATAGAAAGCAGTATCTTAAGCGGCAGAGCCGGAGTTTTTGCGGTAAATTTCTCATCCGGAAGTGCCAGCAGGAACAGCAATCCCTGTCCGGCAAGACATGCAGGCACCTGCATATTTATATCACAGCAGCAGTGCAGTGCAAAGGCGAAACTGCCCCAGAATACGGCATCATCCTCCGCAGTTTTGCGTTTTTTCCATATCAGGATCAGCGGAAACAGGAAACAGGCGCATACGATCACACCAGCCGGGATCCCGCACTGCGAAGCAAAGCTCAAAAATATATGATGCGGATCGTGCGCGGACTCATCCGACGGAGTGGTTTTCTCTTTCATGTGGCGGTAGAAAAATCCGCCCCAGCCGTGTCCGGCAAGCGGTTTTTCGGGGAGCATTTTCATTACGGTGCGCATATAATCCGCACGTTCAGCAAGAGAACCGAAGCCGCGGCCGGCGATCTTGATATAACATGCGCCGCCGGCAACAGTGAGCAGAAAAACTGCAAGCAGCACGCTCTTCCACACCCGGGAAAAGTTGAAAGTAAACACCAGGACCGCCGCCGTCACCAGCGCACAGAGGAACGCCGCACGGGTCTTGGTCATGAGCAGTACCGCAACGCAGATGGTGACAGCAAAGCACATAAAAAGCCGCTGAGAAAATTTCACGGGTTCAAAATGAGTTCCCGCTTTCCGGAAACACACTACGGTGAACGGAACAGTCAACAGCAGAAATCCGGCAAGCACATTGGCGGAGACCATGAGCGCATAGACTCTGTTATCCGCAACTTTGGCGAGCATGACGCTGCTGATACGGATACCCTGCTGCTGTTGTTTGGCAATGAACTCCTGCATCTCGGCAAATCCGAAAAAATACTGCCGCAATCCTGAAATGCACAGCAGCAGGACTCCGCAGGTCAGGGCAGAGGAGAGTCTTCTGCGCCAGATGTCATCACTCCCTGCAAGCAGCAGATAGACTGCAAGACAATATGCTGAGCAGCTCAATATGTGTGCGATCTCGCCGTCGGAATAAAACACCGCACGGCTGTTTACTGCTCCGCAGAGAGCGGCAACCGGCAGACCGATACCCCAGAGTAGAGCGGTGATACCTCTTGCGGTAAAAAAGTCGGGCAAAGGAAAACTTACCAGACACAGCAATAGAGCAATTCCGGAAAAAACGCCGAAACTGTGAGCAGGCCAGTTGATGATGATCCATGAAAACACATCCGGCGGAAAAAATCCTGCCGCCTCCGGCATCACGGCGAGCGAACCGAACTTCACCGGCAGCAGAAAAGTAATAAGCGCGACGATCCATCCCGCAGCATAACGCAGGATGCGTCTGCAGGAAGCTCCGTCGGCAGAACCGGTATTTTTATTTTTTATGGTATGCATGCTTATAATTTAGCATAAAAAACCGTTTCTGTCAATCACCCGGAAATTTTGAGAGCAAATCTGCGCAGTCAGTACCCGTGGGTAAAATATCACGGCGCATCAGGTGTGAAGTTGCCAAACTGCGTTTGGCAGTGAAGATGTGAAGACGGCGGCTTTTGCCGCCTTACGAAGTGCCCCTGCGGGGTAAGGTTGTGTTGTTTTTGCGGTAAGCGGCTTATGCCGCCAGAAATTAGCCGTGCAGGTAAAAAAGTGCGCAGTCAGTACCCAAACTGCAAATCTGCGCGGCGCACCATCTCCGTACCCATCCGTACCCATCCGTACCTATCCGTACCCCTGCCTTGCGCCGCCCCCACATATATATCAGGCATGACCGGCTATACAAAACTTGCGCTGCATTACCGGTAAGGTATAACTGCTCTCAAGACACCGGGCTGTCAAACCTGACGATCGTACAGCCCATGCTGTATACCCGCTGCGGTATGACAGCCGCTTGGGGGCGGCGGTTTAACTATGAAAACTATGAAAACTATGAAAACTATGAAAACTATGAGAGCTCTGCGCCGCCGAAATTAGCCGTGCGGGTAAAAACAAGCGCAGTCAGTACCCGTGGGTAAAATATCGCGTCGCACTGCGATACCTGTAAAGTG
>JAZSGR010000128.1:0-6734 GCA_045532825.1 Victivallaceae bacterium
GAGATTGCTCAGGCAGGTCGTCGAACGCGCCCGCTCCCGGGCCGCCGACAAAGCCGGCAGCAGCATCGCTGCCAGAATAGCAATGATGGCAATTACCACCAATAGCCCGATCAGCGTGAACGCTGATCGAATGAAGCACGGCTTCACCGTATGAAGCATTTGCCTGCGGCAAATATGAAGCGCACCTCCGGTGCATGAAGCACTTGCTCCGCAAGTATTATAAGGACTGGTTTTATCTTCCTGCCCTCCATAGCCCGCAGGGCGGCGGAGGGTCAAGAAAAGCGGAAAAGTTTTTGCTGGCGCAAAAACAGTATGCTGTGTAATATGGCGGTAAAGTCGTGAAATAACGGCAAACAATTCTATCAATGTGAAGTCGGAAATTGCTTTTTTTACAGATTTCATGGTTTTACCTTTCTTTGTTGAAGTTTGAATTTATTTCTGTTCAGTGATCCTGCTTGCGTATCCAAGATAGCACTCTGTTTTTTGGATGTCAAGAAGAGGCAAAAAAGAAAAGACAGTAAATTATATGACAGGTGTAAAAACAGCACAGAAGCAGAAGTTATTTCAACACAGTTTGAAATAGTGTAGAACTTGAACTATATTATCGTCAGAAGCAAAGGAAAAGTCCAGATATGAAATCAAAAGAGGGGATCCGCAGCCGTAAAATCCGCCGGGCAACAGAATACCTGAAAGAACTGTTGTACCGTCAGCCGTACGAAGAAAGACTGCCGGGAATACGGACTCTCATGAAGAAAACCGGATACGGCAGGATCATTGTGTGCCATGCCCTGCGGAAACTGGAGGAAGAAGAGCTGCTCCGGATCGATCCCCGCCGGGGCATATTCCGGAATAAACCCAGCTCAAGCGATAAGGAGATCCGGCTGCTTAACTGGCAAATCCTTGATGCTGAAGGAAAAAATCTGTTTTTCAGGCATTTGTACGACAGATTGTTTGAGCTTGCCGCAGCCTCCGGCAGAAAAATAACTCTGGAAAATGCGATCGGCCGTCAGCCGGAAGAATTGACCGAAGAGATAGTTTCATCCGGAATTACCCGGTGTATCGTCGGGAGTGCCTTTTCTCCTGATTTTGCCATTGCGCTTAAAAAGCGGATGAAGGTCTGCATGGAACTTCTGCCGCAGCATACCAGCAGGGTCACCGCTGAATTGCGCGATTCACCGGATATGACTGCCAGACAGCTTGATTATCTGTTCAATCTGGGCTACCGGCGGATAGCTTATATTTATTTCGGAGGTGACGATATATCGCGTTATCCGGTACACATTTTGCGCTTGCTGGATTATTACCGCATAATGGCGGTAAAAGGATATCAGGTCAATCCGGATTGGGTGTTCAGCATCGATGATGATTGCAGAAATATCGAAAACGGCATCTCGCAAATACTGAATTCAAATCCGAAGCCTGAAGCATTGATCGTTCCCAGTGAGATTTTCAGCCGGCTGTATTCCTATTGCAGGAAACTCAATATCAGGATCGGTAAAGACGTTGCGGTCTTTGCCTGCGAAGATATTCTGGAACAGCAGTTTCCCAATGTCACGGTGATAACCAATAATCCTGAAGAGATCGCCGGAAAATTCTGGGATATGTTCCTCGCGGAAGAAAGCGGGGAGGGCATGGGAAGCATCAGTACCAATTTTCTTATCCGCATCGGCAGGACCGTTCCCCACCTCAAAACAACCGCAAAGTAAAACAGTTCAACAACGTTGCCGGATCAGCAGATTCCGGCACCGTTTGAACTGCCTGGTTTACAGGCATGAGCATAAACTGAACCGCCCGGCTTGTTTCATCAATCTCCGCTTGTGTCGACTCTGACTCCGGATTTAAGGATATACATGGCACAACGTACCGATCCTGTGAAATGGGTATTGTTGTTGGCGGGGACATAAATATCCCGGACACCCTCGTTTTGTACTGTTCTCACGCTGCCGGCAAGAGTAGCAATATTGGCTCTGCCGCTGTGTATCATTGCCACTGCTGAATAGTAGTTGCTGGTGGCATAAGCATATCCTACAAGACGCGGATCCTGATAATACTGCTTTGCATTCGCTTCATAGCCGAGACCGTCAGCGAAAATAAGAATCTCCGAAGGCGTAAGTTTGTCTTTCAATAATACCGCAGCGCTGCCAAGCTCGTTGTATCCCTTGTAAAAACGGGAATCACGCAAATTCAACGATTCCTTTGTGGCGATATCATCTCTGTTGAAAGGTGCACTGTAGGAGTTTATACGGGTGATCGCCATACTCTTTTCAACGGCAGGGCAGTTTACGAATGTTGATTTGTGCCGCCAGTCATCCGGATTTTTTGATCCGAGATAACCGGAAGTAATCAATCTGGCGATCCAGGTGTCATCTCCGCCCTTGGAAGGACTGGTGAAGATCATTTTGTTGTCATTGAGGTACGCTGATACTGCAAGATAAACCTGATGCTGATTTGATGTACAGCTGATTGCCTTAGCACGTTCACGCGCCTGCTGCAGCGCAGGCAGCAGCATTGCCGCCAATATTGCAATAATTGCAATCACCACCAGCAGTTCTATTAAGGTAAAGGCGTTCTTGGGGAAAGGGGAAAACTTCTTTTCCCGGGAAAAGAGGTTTTCCCCTTTCCCCAAACCCCATTCCCCTTTCAAGAAAAGCGAAAAAGTTTTTGCTGACGCAAAAACGGCGTTATGTATAAAATGACGGCAGTGTTGTGAAGTGACCACGAGGAGTTCTATTAAGGTGAAGCTGTACAGCTTCACCTGCCCATGGGCAGGTGAAAAACCTTCTTCTTTGCCATAAACACGATTACAGCAGAGAAGTGATCTTTTCTCCAGAAGCTCAATGAGTGTGAAAGACACTCTGCTGTGTTTTGCTGAAAACACCGGATGTGCAATAGAATGTAATTGTTTCTTCATCTCGTTCTCCTTGTTGAGGTTGATTTTTTTAATGTGATTCCGGCATCTTTGCTGCCCGGTTGTACCTTTACGGCAACCATGCGGTCGATCCTGACATTTTTTTCTCCGCTTTTCTTCATTGAAATATAGAAGTCGAAGCGAGCCTCCGGATCTGCCGGATCAAAGGCCGGACCGAATGCGAAGGCTGCTGCATTTTTCAGATTGACCAGTCCGCGGAAGAAGATCGAGCAGTCATAAGTGAGTTTTACTCTTCCGAGGTAGTAGAAACGGTATCCGGAGGTGATATTTTCTGCATTATCCGGATGGAACGGCGGATATTTGCAGAGCTCCAAGGCACTCCACTTGGTGTTGTTGGTATTGGGAACCACTGAACCGCCGACACCGTTATCCTGATAGGCAATAAGTACACGTCCCTTCCGTATCGGCAATTCGATCGCAAAACCTGCTGCTGCTTCCGGATCGGCTGGAGCAACATTGTTTTCCACTTCAGGAAAGGTGTCATAGACGGTTCCGGGGGCGAATTTGCTGAATTCTTCCGGCAGCGGTCTGGGATCGGCGATCTTTTCCGCATAGTCGATACCGCGCTTCAAGAGCCGCTTGTGCCTGATAACAGTCGGAGTATAAGCACCTTTTCCGAGCTTTTTTGAACGGTTTACGGCATCAGCCATGGCGTTTTTCCGGTAACGCTCGGCAATAACTTTATGCTGTCCTTTGAGTTCCGGATACTTTTTTACAATTTCGCGCCAGTTGTAGACCATGTTCTGATCAAGATCCAGTCTTGCAGTGTTGACATGGAGCAGCGCATCAGGATCATCTTTCACCATGGCGGTCATCTTATCAAAGTGCTTTTGCCATTTCATGATGTTTTCCGGAGTGACATAACTTAACACTTTCGGAGAGGAGTTCCAACGGTAGAATCGCGGATCGGCGTTGGCAGCAGCATCCAGTTCTCTGATATATCGTATCATATCATCGGCGGCTGCGCCGTACATGGCATCGCAGAACTCTTTGATGAGAGCATCGGCATCGGCATTGATGTCTTCGCCGAGTCTGGACATCAGAAACAGCTGCAGTTCCCGGAAATTGTAAGTTTCTGTAATGGGACCGGAATAATGGGATTGGAAGATCCGCAGCTTGCAGGTATGCATGAAACGCATATCCCGGATCAAACGGTCGACGTTTGCCGCAAGCGACATGATCCCGCTGGGATAACTCCAGTGGACCGGAGTATAGGTCGATGCCATGACTTTGACGAGTTTTGACCATTTGATGAAAGTTTCACGGTAAAATCTGTTGGTATCCGAGTATAAGGATTTCGAGACATCGTTGCTCAGCATGCTCATCGAAGCAATGACGTTATCCGGAAAACTTCCGGGCGGCATATCCGGAGCCTTGAGAGTCATATCCAGCCCGTAAACTATGAATTTGAAATAGACATCCGGCCACTTGTCTTTCAGCAGAGCTGCGGTTTCGATCACAAATTCAAAGAAAGGGGAACCGTCTGCACCACCGTATTTTCTGACGGTCGCCATACAGTTTTCACATTCGCACAGAGGACCGTTGATGTCATTGATATCCAGAGAGATCAGAGCTTTGCGTCCCGGAGTATATTCTTTTTGAAGTACCAGATCGATGTTTTTCTGCATCTCTTTGCGCATTGCCGGATTGGAGAAACAGTAGTGGAGATCGTGACGGCGTTTGCCGTTGCGCAGACTGAAGAATTCCGGATTGGTTTTGAAATACTTTTTGTCTTTCAGATGCGGACTGGGTCCCATCCTTCCGCCCTTGCGTTTGGTGATATCACCCGACGGCAGATAATATCCGAGGCTGTGACAGGTCGGTCCGATATACTGCCAGGAATCATCGGTTTCACCCTTTTCAAAAAACGGCAGGATATGCATACGGTTGCGCCTCATGAACCGGTAAACACTTTTACGGCATGAGAGAGGTGCCAGTCCGGGTTCGATGATGCGAAATGATGGTTTGATATCAATGGAGAATTTTTCAAGAACGATGTCTTTCTGCTGCGGAATTTTTTCCACACCGAACATACTGTACCAGCGGCAGCCGAGTTTTTTCTCAAGGAAGTCATAAATAGCGAATGCCGCACCGTATTCGCCCTCGCCGTAGATATAGATGTCATTGCCGACGCTTCTGATCCGCCGTTCACGGGGAGATAACGGCTTGGTATCGGATACCGGCTTTTTGCCGATGAAAATGGTATCAGTGTTACTGCCGGTAGAAAATCCGTAACCGGTTATCTGTTTGAAAATCGCTTTGAAATCCTTGATGGCTTCTGATTCCACCGGATTGGATTTTTCCGGTACCGACAGCCGGTAACAGCTTCTGCCGTTCTTTGCCAGTATCAATTTACCGGTATCAGCGGCTCCGGCTGCAGCGTAAATCATGACTCCGGCACATAACAGAAATCTTTTCATGCTGACATCCTTCTTTTATCAATGTTCCAGTTCCAGCAGATAAACACCGCGTTGTCCGTCATGGGTTGAATCGACCGTAATGAAACGACCGTCACGGCTCCAGCGGGGATGGATGTCGCACCGGGTCTCGCCGGTGGGGACCGGCTCATGGTGGAACACCCCGAGCTGTTCCCATTTGCCGGTCGCGGCATCTATCAGAATGAGAGTCTGATTGGAATCGGCATCAGGATAACTGTCGGCGGCGATATATCTGCCGTCAGGAGAATAAACCATGTGCGACATGCGTCTGTGGCTCTTCGATATTTCCCGGGCGCAGAAAGGACGACGGCTTTCATCAAATACCACTGCACTGTTGCCGCTGCCTGTCCAATCGGCATCGACCAGGATCTCCCTGGGGGAACTGCCCCAGATCTGGTGTGAGATGAAGTCCTGCCATTGACATTCGGAGAGTACACAGGCGGCATCATCACCTTCAAGCGAAGAGGTGTACAAAAAGGTTTTCCACGGAATATTGCCTTGCAGGTTTTCTTCATCCCAGTGGCGGAAGAGCCAGAGGATGCGGGTCGAGTCACAGTTGAAGATGACGTGATTGAGCCAGAGCCGCTGTCCCGGCAGACTGTAGGCGTACGGATGACGCTCCATCATGGTGCGGTAACTTACGGCAAGACGGCTTTTGCCGCTTTCAAGATCCATGATCCAGATACCGTCGGCATCGGGATCTGCGGGCTGCAGATCCTGACTCAATACCGCATCGGCATAACTGTAACCGCGCCGGGGAATACGGGCAAAATCCAGGCTTGCCGCCCATTTGCCATCGGGGGAGATCGCGTATATCGGACGGGCGTAGGAGCCTGTGATCCCCTTGCCGATCTCAAAAATACGGGCAATGATCCGGTCATTTGCTTCGTCGTAATCGTTGTAAACGAAGCATCCCGGACGGTTGGGCAGAAAGAGCTCCATACACCCCTGCTGGTGGCACCAGGCGCGGGTGGTCGCAAGTTTTTCATAATTGCCGTCGAGATCGAGCAAACCGATTTCGGCAGTTTCGCCGCACTCCGGCAGCCGTTCGATCTGCGGTACTTTCATCACCAGATGGCGGGTGATGTCGTGATTCCAGGGATTGCGGTCATAATAACCGAAAAAATAGTGTCCGTCGGATGGAGACAGCTTTTTCCAGTTATGTACCGGATCGATTTTTTTTACCATTTGCTTATCCTGTTTTTATTTGTTTTTACGTATAACTGAAAAAAATAAAAAAATCACGTTGATTCCCTGACGATAAGTTTGCAGGGGATCGAAACAAAATTGCAGTGATCTTTGTCATCAAGAGCAGCAAATAATTCTTCGATCAATGTATCAACGATCAGCTGAAGCGGCTGCTCCAC
>JAZSGR010000172.1:0-23903 GCA_045532825.1 Victivallaceae bacterium
CACCTTGTCACGGCGCAGTCCCGCAGGGCGAAGACGGATCCCGCACCGTACTCGGCGCAAAACTCGACCTTGCTCCACGCTGCATCCACCGATCGCAGACAGAACCGTTTCTTGAGCTTGAAACAAACATGCTGTGTGGTATATTTTAATTGAGAAAAACATATCTGAATAAGGATAAAATATAAATTTTTCACAAAATTTCGGACATTATCTTTCCTTAAAAAAATCACATGGCTTCCGGAACACCGATGGTAAGAGTTTCCAAGCCGTCGGAAACGACCCGGAGTACCGCACGGGCAAGCGCAAGACGGCTTGCCGCAAGTTCAGGATCTTCCGAAGCGATACTCACCACCGGACACTCACGGTAGAAACGGTTGAAGCATTTGCAGAGATCCAGCAGATATTCCACCAGTCCGGAACAGTCACGGCGTTCGGCACAGAGTTTGAGCTGCGCCGGATAGAAGTACAGTTTCACCGCAAGTTCCTTTTCAAATTCATGTCCCAGACGGCTCCAGTTTACCTTCGAAACATCGATGCCGTTTTCCGCCGCCTTGCGGCTGATAGAATTGATACGCGCCGCAACGTACTGGACATAAGGACCGGTATCTCCCTCAAAACGCAGCGATGCCGCAGGATCAAAGGTGATGGTGGTCTTGGCATTGAACTTGAGCAGCATGAATTTCAACGCACCGAGTCCGATGATCTCACTGCGTTTGGCAAGCTCTTCAGCAGAAATATCATCTCCGTAACGCTCTCTGCAGGCATCGGCGGCAAGATTCGCCATTTCATCAAAGAGATCATCCGCATCCACCACGGTTCCCTCACGGCTCTTCATTCTGCCGGAAGGCAGATTGACCATACCGTAAGAAAGATGATAAAGCCTGTCCGCCCAGTCGTAACCGAGCTTCTTCAAAATGGTGAACAGCATCTGGAAATGCAGGTTCTGCTCATCACCGACCACCCAGATCATGGTGTCCGGATCATAATCATCATGCTTGAGCAGTGTGGTACCTATATCCTGTGTGATGTAAACGCTGGTTCCATCCTTGCGGAGCAGCACTTTGGTTCCGAGTTTCCCCAGATCGCAGATGGTCGCCCCGTCTTCACGCTTGGTAAACACCTGTTTTTCCAGTCCGGAGTTGACGATATCCTTGCCCAGCAGATAGGTCTGGCTTTCCAGATAAGTATGATCGAAATCGATACCCATGCGCTTGTAGGTTTCGGCGAAACCGTCGAACACCCAGCTGTTCATCTCCTGCCAGAGTTTTCTAACCTCCGGATCTCCAGCCTCCCAGTCGCAGAGCATCTGCTGTGCTTCCTGACCGAGTCCGGTTTCCAGAAAGAGTTCATCATTATCCTTATCGGCAAACTCCGGATGCCCGGCACGCAGAGCCTTGAGTTCATCGGACAGTGCCTGATTGAATTTGACATAAAAATCACCGACCAGATGATCGCCCTTGATACCGGTCGACTCCGGAGTGGCTCCGGATCCGAATTTTTTGTAGGCGAGCATGGATTTGCAGATATGGATACCGCGGTCGTTGACCAGGTTGATCTGGATGACTTCATGTCCGACTCTTTTCAGCAGTGAAGCAAGGGACATACCCAGAGTATTGTTTCTGACATGTCCGAGGTGCTGCGGCTTGTTGGTATTGGGAGCGGAAAACTCGATGAGGATCTTCTTTCTTTCCGCTTCCGGAAGTTTTCCGCGTTCCATAAGTTTATCCACATCAGCAGCGGCTTCGGCGTGAAGAGAGGCGGGCTTGAGCGTGATATTGACGAATGCTTTCACCGCCCCGACACTTTCCACATCAGGATGTTTGCCGAGAAACTCCACCACAGCGGCTGCCGCAGCCATGGGGTTGCCGCAGAAACGGCCGATCTTGAAACAGTTTACGGTAAAATCGCCCTTCTGTCCCGCCGGACAGGGGTCGGCACTCAGAACGGATTCCTGCGGATAACCGGCATGAGTCTTGCGCAGAAAATCCTCCAGATCTTTGAGAAATTTCATTTTTTATCCTTAAAGAGTTGTCTTGACCACGGTGCAGTTCACACCGTCAGCCACAGATTGAACAGTATATGCACCGAATGCCGCAGGAAGCAGAACACTTTCTCCGGCTCCGATCTCAACGAAAACATCTCCGCGTCCGACTTTCACCGGCACATTCACCGCAGTGAGGTAATGGAAACTCTCACGTCTGGTATCATCGTTCCACGGTTCGACCAGACGCAATTCGGAAACATTGAAATACTGGCAGTTGTTCACCACATTGACCTTGCGGTTCCACGCCACCTGATCCACCGCAGCTGCGATCCTCGGGCTGCTGCGGTTGACAAAGTTTATCGACTGGATACCCTGTTCAAGATGCAGTTCCCGCATTTTGCCGTCACTGCCCCGGCGGCCCCAGTCGCTGATGCGGTAAGTGGTATCGCTGTTCTGCTGGATCTCAAGGATCAGATTTCCGGCACCGATGGCATGAAGCGTTCCGGAAGGAATGAAATACGCATCACCGGGCTGCGACGGATGATCCTGAAGCAGTCCGTCGACCGCCCCGCTCCGCAGAAGATCGATGATGTGATTGCGCGGATACAGGTTGTGCAGTCCGGCAAGGATATTGGCTCCGGGACGCGCAGAAAGGATATACCACATCTCGGTCTTGCTCTCCGCACCGTTGCCGATGACCCGGCAGGCATTATCATCAGGATGCACCTGAAGACTCAACTTTTCACCGGCATCGATAAGTTTCATGAGCAGCGGGAAACGGTCAGTCTGCACGGCTTTGCTGCCCAGCAGCTCCCTGCCGTAGTTTTGAACCAGTTCACCGATGGTGAGTCCGGCAAGTTCCCCGTTCACCACCCGGCTCTGTATACCGTCGCGGTCACACAGTTCCCACGACTCGCCGATGGGATCTTTATGCTCCGGCAGCGTACGTTTGAGGACCTCTGTCATCTGCGTTCCGCCCCAGACCCGCTCCTGATAGACCGGAGCAAATTTCAAAGGATAAAGTTTTTCCACACTGACAAACGCAGGTTTCTTTTCTTCACCGTTCCAGAGCAGCCCGTCGCAGCAGACAGCTATTTTTTCCGGTATCCTTACCGGACGTTTATCCGCATTCACACAGCCGAGGACCACATATCCGCTGACCAGCAATTCTTCTCCGCGAAGCACCTCGGTACAGATCTTCACCTTGATGCGGCTGCGGCTCTCAACGTAGGAACGGAATGTCAGCAGATCATCATAACGTGCCGAATCGCGGTATTCACAATGCGCTTCGATCACCGGCAGGAAGATTCCCTCCTTTTCCATGACTGAATAAGGAGCTCCGGCTGCCCGGAACATCTCTGTTCTGCCGCGTTCAAAGTATTCAAAATAATTGGCGTAATAGACGACCCCCATCTGATCGGTGTCGGCATAGGGGACCCGGTAGGTACATTCAAAATACATATTTCAGCACTCCCTGGGGTTTTGAACGATATATTCACGGAGCTTTTCCACGACCTCTTCGATGGAAAGATCCGAAGTATCTATCTCAACAGCATCCTCCGCCAGGCGCAGCGGAGCTTCCGCCCGGTGGGAATCCTGATAATCACGGTCGGCTATCAGTTTTCTGATCTCTTCAAACGAGAGCTTTTCTCCGGAGTTCTGCGCCATGCGGCGGCGCGCTCTCTCTTCGACCGAGGCAGTTACAAAAAATTTATATGCGGCATCAGGAAAGATCACACTGCCGATATCTCTCCCCTCCATGACGATCCAACCCTTTTCCGCAGCCTCACGCTGGACCGGAAGCAGAAATTTGCGGACCAGCGGTTGGGTGGCGATCGCACTTGCCGCAGTGGAACATGCGCTGCTGCGCAGTTCTTCACCCGGATTTTTCCCGTTGACCAGCAGCTCACCGTCAACGTATTCCAACTTGAGAGTGGAGAGAAAAGACATCTCCAACTCCTTTATATCCACCTGTTGTCCGGCAGCTGCCCAGGCAATGGCGCGGTAGAGACTGCCGGTATTGACATAAGTAAAACCGCACTTTTCAGCCAGCATCCTGGCAACCGTACTCTTGCCGGCTCCGGCCGGTCCGTCAATGGCAACAACTTTACTCATGTTCAAACTCTCCATCTGGATTTCAAAAAAGCAGATGACATCCCATCTGCCGTATCAACATCATGACGGAAGAGAAAAAACTTCCGTCCGTCAAAACAAAGAGCGCCCTGTAAAGCAGAGCGCCCGATTTTCAAAAAGCCTGTATCTGATCATCCGCAGATGCCTGCGGCGGATACCACATCAACTGCCGCTGCGGTTCTTGAGTCTTCCGCTTTTGAGGAATCCTTCATAATGCCGCATGGTGAGATGCGACTCCAGCTGACTCATGGTATCCAGCACAACGCCGACCATGATCAGCAAACTGGTGCCGCCGAAGAACTGGGCAACCATAAAGGGGATCCTGAAGCTGCTGTAAAGCACCATGGGAAATACCGCAAGCGCAAGAAGGAACACCGCACCGCCGGCAGTGACTCTGGTCATCGCACCGTCAAGAAAATCTGCGGTGGGCTGACCGGGACTGATTCCGGGGATGTATGCACCCTCTTTTTTCAAGTTGTCGGCGATCTGCAGCGGATTGAACTGGTTTGCCACCCAGAAGAAACTGAAGGCAAGAATCAAAAGACTGTAGACCGTCATATATCCGGGACCGTCCTGCCGGAAGAAAGTGGCAAGACTCATCCAGACACCGCCGTTTCTGGCAGCCATGGTCTGGAAAAGATATCCCGGGATCATCATAATGGCTCCGGCAAAAATGATCGGCATGACGTTGGCGAAGTTGACCTTGAGCGGCATGTAAGTGGAGCCGCCCATGAGCTGCTTGCCGACAGTCTTGCGGACCATCTGGATCGGAATCCTGCGGTAACCCTGCGACAACAGAATGGTTGCAGCAGTGACCGCACAGAACACAACCAGAAGCAAAAGCAGTTGAACTGACTTGAATGTGGTTCCGTCGGGAGTCGTTCCCTTGACCGCCATCTGGATAAGCTCGATCACAGAATGAGGCAGACGGGAAACGATGTTGATCGTAATGATCAGGGAAA
Source organism: Victivallaceae bacterium (assembly GCA_045532825.1). Taxonomy (GTDB): domain Bacteria; phylum Verrucomicrobiota; class Lentisphaeria; order Victivallales; family Victivallaceae; genus UBA1784. The sequence goes on from JAZSGR010000172.1 coordinate 5,080, forward strand.
CACCGTTGCCGATACCGCGCTCAGTGACCTGCTCACCAAGCCAGGTGAATACCATCGTGGTACAGGTAATGACCAGAACAGTGACCGGTACGAACACCGCAACACTGCCGAGGTAAAGCGGTTCTGAAGGATTGGGCAAACCGAGCTTGGTCGGATTTACCATTGCCATGGCGACCATCGCACCCTGGATCAGACATACGACAATAGTCAGATATCTGGTAAGCTGGGTGATTTTCTGGCGTCCGGTCTCTCCTTCGCGCTGCATCTTCTCCAGCTGCGGGATCACCGGGATCATCAGCTGGAGAATGATGGAAGCACTGATATAAGGCATGATCCCGAGGGCTCCCAGAGCGAAGTGCGCAAGCGCACCGCCTGAAAACAGGTCGATGAGAGCCATGAATCCGCCATTTGAACCGCTGGCGTTCGTAACTTCTTTTATGAAGCGTTCCAAAGCCGCAGGATCGACTCCGGGACAGGGGATATTACTTGCCACCCGAACCAGCACGATGATCAGCAACGTGAACATCAGCCGATTACGCAACTCTTTAACCTTCAAAATATTTAAGAACGCCCGCAACATAGCTTTACTCCGTTGTTTCAGAGATTTTCAACTTTGCCGCCGGCTGCTTCGATCTTGGCGACAGCAGCAGCAGAGAACTTATCCGCCTTGACAGTCAGAGCCTTGGAGATCTCGCCGTTGGCGAGGATCTTGATGGCGTGATTGCCTTTGGCAAGCAGTTTCTTCTCACGCAGAGTTTCGGGAGTGACCTCTGCACCGGCTTCGAAGTTGTCTTCGAGGATGCTCAGGTTGATGATCTCGTAAACAATGCGGTCGGCGTTTTTGAATCCGCGCTTGGGCAGACGGCGGAACAGAGGAATCTGACCGCCTTCAAAGAACGGACGATGCACAGCACCGGTACGGGAAAGCTGACCCTTTTCACCGCGTCCTGCGGTCTTGCCCCAACCGGAGCTGTCACCGCGGCCGACGCGTTTGCGGCGCTTATGGGATCCCGGAGTGGGACCGATATCATGAAGTTTCATAATTAAGACCTTCCTGAACTATCAATTGTTATCAGCTTTGACCGCCAATCCGCGACGGGCATACGCCATGTCACGGGTGGAAAGACCTTCGATAGCCTTGAAAGTGGCTTTCGCAACATTAGCTGCATTGGAAGCACCCAGGCTCTTTGCCAGAACGTCTTTGACACCGGCAAGCTCGAGGATGGCACGGACTGCACCGCCGGCGATAAGTCCCGTACCGGAACTTGCCGGACGCAGCAGGACGCGCGCACCGCCGAATTTGACTTCGATTTCATGCGGCAAGGTCTGACCATTCATCGGAACCTTGACCAGATTACGGCGGGCAGCCTCACCACCCTTGCGGATTGCATCAGAGACTTCGTTCGCCTTACCATAGCCGTAGCCGACACGACCATTGTGATCACCAACCACGACCAGGGCGCCGAAACTGAAGTTTTTACCGCCCTTGACGACTTTGGCACTGCGGTTGATAGCGATCACGCTCTCGTCGAACTCGCTTGCAGCGGCTTCGTTAATAAATTCACGTTTTGCCATAGCTGGAGTTCCCCCTTAGAACTTGAGACCATTAGCACGGGCAGCTTCGGCGATAGCCTTGATGCGCCCATGATATTTGTAACCGGAACGGTCGAAGACCACAGTGGTGATATTCGCCGCTTTAGCAGCTTCAGCAGCCAATTTACCCAGCAGCTCTGCACCCGCCATGTTCGGTTTGGCATTCTCTGCCTTGAACTGGGCGGACAGGCTCGACGTATTGGCAACGGTACGACCGCTGACATCGTCAATGAACTGGCAATAGATGTTATTGGTGGTGATGCTGACGCAGAAGCGCGGACACTCCGCAGTGCCGGAGATCTTTTTACGGATCCTGGCATGACGGCGGGCGCGCTGAGATTTTCTATCGGTAACCGACATTTTTCACTCTCCTTGAAGCCTGCGGAATTAACCGACAGACTTACCTTCCTTCAACACGATGCGCTCATCGACATAACGGATTCCCTTGCCCTTGTAGGGTTCGGGCGAACGGAAACGCCGGATCTCTGCGGCGGTTTCACCAACCAGCTGCTTATCGGCACCCTCGATGACGATTTTGTTCTCAACGAGTGTGACTTTGACTCCTTCCGGAATCGCATAAACAATCGGATGGGAATATCCCAGCGAGAGATTGAGCTTGCTGCCCTGAAGCGCGGCCTTGTAACCAACGCCGACGATCTGCAGTTCTTTCTTGAATCCGGCAGTCACACCTATGACCATGTTATTGATCAGGCTGCGGGCAAGACCGTGCATCGCACCGGCCTCTCTGGCTTCGCTTGCCTGCTTGACCAACACTTTATTGTCAGCAACTTCCACCTCGACATGCGGGGGAAGATTCAGCGACAGCTTGGCCTTGCCTTCGACTGTGACGGTATTGCCGGAAACCGCAACCTTGACCCCTGCCGGGATCTCAATCGGTTTTTTACCTATGCGTGACATATTTTACGCTTTCCTTTATTACCAGACGTAACAGATGATTTCACCACCCACATGCTCTTTGGCTGCACGGCGTCCGCTCATCACACCTTTGCTGGTGGTCAGAACGACGGTGCCCAGTCCATTGCGCACACGGGGGATGTCGCTGCTTGAGCAGTAACGACGGCAGGAGGGTTTGCTGACACGCTCCAGACCACAAATTACCGCTTTTCCTTCATAATATTTGAGATCGATGACAAGTTCGCGCTGAACGCCTTCGCCCTTGATCTCATATCCACCGATATAACCCTCTTCCTTGAGAACCTCGGCGATCGCAGCTTTCTCGCGGGAGGTCGGCATTGCGACCACTTTGAGACCTGCGGCACCGGCATTGCGGATGCGGGTGAGCATATCGGCAATCGGATCTTGCATACTCATAATTTACGCTCTCCTTTAAATTACCAGCTGGCCTTGGTCACGCCCGGGATCTGACCCTTGGAGGCCAGTTCACGGAAGCAAATACGGCAGAGCTGAAACTTGCCGATATATGCCCGCGGACGTCCGCAGGCTTTGCAGCGCGTGTAGTTCCTGACCGGAAACTTATTGGGGCGTGCAGCCTTAACTATCAAACTGAGTTTTGCCATTTTTACACCCTTTCTTATTCCTCGAACGGAACTTCCATCATTTTCAACAGCTCATAGGCAGCAGCGTCATTGGTGGCGCTGGTGACAAAAGCGATATTGACACCGAGAGGATACTTCAACTTGTCGGTATCGATTTCCGGGAAAACGGAAACATCAGGCATACCGATGTTGTAGTTACCGACACCATCAAAACCCTTCTTCGGAATACCGCGGAAGTCGCGGACACGGGGAAGAGCGTTGTGGACATAACGGTCCAGGAACTCATACATGCGGTTACCGCGGAGAGTCACCATCACACCGACGGGCATTCCGACGCGCAGTTTGAAGTTGGACACGTTTTTGCGGGCCTTGCAGATGACGGGCTCCTGACCGGTCATCGCGCCGAGGTGCTTTTTCGCCTCGGAGATGGCATCGCGTTCCATATCAGATCCGACACCGGTGGAGATCACGATCTTCTGGAGTTTCGGAATCTGCATGACGTTTTTGAGTTCGAGCTTGCTCTGAAGAGCGGCTCTCACCTCTTCAACGTATTTTTTCTTCATATCCGGCATTTTTACTTCTCCTCAGCCTTTGCAGCGCGGCGTGCAGCCTTGGCTTCCTGTTTCGCTTTGAGGGACTCTTCAGTCAGTTTGACGTTGGAAACGTGAACTGAAACAGAGCGCTCGATCAGACCGCCATTCGGATTAGCCTTGCTCTTTTTGACCGTACGTTTGCCGAGATGAGTCTCGGTTCCGGAAGCAAGCTCCAGAACAACACGGTCCTTTCTGGGCAGGATTGCGGCAACAGTCGCTTCGGCACCTCTGTAGTTGCCGGAGTTGACTATGACCTTGTCGCCTTTTTTGACGTGGTAGTTATTCATTATTACAACACCTCCGGCGCGAGCGAAATGATCTTCATGAAGTTCTTCTCGCGCAGTTCACGGGCAACAGGTCCGAAAATACGGGTACCGACCGGATTGTTATCCTTGTCGACCAGCACCGCAGCATTTTCATCGAACCGCAGATAGGAACCGTCGGGACGACGGATCTTTGCCACGGTCCGCACGATAACCGCACGAACCCGCTGTCCTTTTTTAACTGAACCATCGGGAATTGCTTCCTCGACAGCGCAGCTGACAATATCTCCGACCCGGGCGATGGTTCTGCCCTGGCCGAGCACCGTAATGGTGAGCAACTTTTTGGCGCCGGAATTATCGGCGACCTCCAGAATACTCTGCATCTGTACCATGATGAATTACCTCCGGAGGATTACTCTTCGCTCGCCGCACGTGCAACGATCTCAACCAGGCGCCAGCGTTTGTTGCGGCTGAGGGGACGGGTCTCGACGATGCGGACGGTGTCACCCTTTTTGGCCTCGTTGTTCTCATCATGAACGGCGAATTTTTTACTGACTTTAACGACTTTGTGATACAGCGGATGAGCAGTACGTCTCTCCACCATCACAACGATCGTCTTATCCTGAACGTCGCTGACCACGACGCCGACCCGCTCCTTGCGGATCCCGCGGGAAACTACAGCTTCGTCACTCATTATTTCACCTCTGCTTTCGCAGCCCGTGCAGTCTGTTCAGTGAGACAGCGGGCGATATCGCGGCGGACCTGACGGACACGGGCGGTTTTTTCCAGCTGTCCGGTACGGGACTGGATCTTGAGATTCAACTTCTCCCGCTGCAGCTCGGTCACCTTGGCGGCGAGCTCGGCATCGGAAAACTCACGTATTTCTTTGTTATTCATGGCCTATTACCTCACGCTTCACGAGCCAGGAACTTGCAACGCACGCAAAGTTTGTTGGCGGCGCGGCTCATGGCCTCCTTGGCAACAGCTTCGCTGCAGCCGGAGATCTCGAACAGGACACGACCGGGAAGGACGGGAGCAACCCAACCTTCGACCGCACCTTTTCCCTTACCCATACGCACTTCCAGGGGCTTCTTGGTGTACGAACGGTACGGGAACATACGGATCCACACTTTACCGCGACGTTTCAAATGACGGTTGATCGCCACACGGGCGGCCTCGATCTGATTATTGGTGATGTACCCGCGGGTCAGGGTCTGCAACGCATAATCGCCGAAATCCAATTTATTATTGGTAGTGGCGAGTCCGGCGTTACTTCCGCGCTGAACCTTTCTGTACTTTACCCTTTTTGGCATTAACGGCATAATTCTCTTCCTCCGCAGAGTCCTTGTGACACACCCAAACCTTGACGCCGATCTTACCGGCAGTCGTGTTTGCCTCGGTGAAACCATAGTCGATGTTCGCCTTCAGAGTGTGAAGCGGAACACGACCTTCTTTGTACTGTTCTTCACGAGCCAGTTCAGCACCGCCAAGACGGCCGGCGCAGTTGATCTTGATGCCGTCGGCACCCATATCCATCGCGCTCTGAATGGCACGTTTCATCGCACGGCGGAAACCGATACGGCGTTCCAGCTGCTGTGCAATGTTTTCGGCGACCAGCTGTGCATTGGTCTCTGCACGGCGAAGTTCGGAAACTTCGACAAAGACCTCCTTGCCGGCTGCCAGTTTTGCAACCTCGGCACGCAGAGTGTCGAGTTCTGCACCTTTTTTACCGATCAGCAGTCCCGGACGAGCCGAAGCTATGGTCACACGGACGCGATTGGCAAAACGCTCTACCTGAATCCGGGCGATTGCAGCTGCAGCAAACTTCGTTTTGATGAAGTTGCGGATCGCCAGATCCTCGTGAAGCCACTCGCCGAACTGAGTGCGGCCGCAGGTTTTCTTGTCTGCGAACCAGCGGGATTCCCAGTTACGGGTCAGGGCGGTCCTCAATCCGATAGGATTAACTTTCTGTCCCACGATTTTTTCCTTTTCTTTACTGCATGTCGCTCAGGATGACTTCCACGTGACTGGTCCGTTTCCGGATCCGTCCCGCCGAACCTCGCGCTCTGGGCTGGAATCGTCTGATGATCGGTCCCGGGCTTACCAGCGCCGCCTTGACGACCAGCGTTTTGCGATTTGCATCGCAGTTGTTTTCGGCGTTGGCGACTGCCGAGCGCAGGGTCTTGCCGATAAGGGCGGCCGCTTTACGCGGGCTCAAATCGACGATGGCCAACGCTTCGGTGACGCTCTTCCCCTGGATCAGACGCGAAATATGACGCGCCTTTTCCGGAGAGATACGCACATTCTTGGTCAAAGCTCTCACTTCCATGATTGGTTCCCCATTGTCCTTTGTGACAGGCCGTCCACCCGGACGGCTGCCTGATACCCGGCTTTGTTTTTCGCTTCCCGGCTGTTCCCTGTGCCGGAACTCTCTGCTGAAGAACTTTTCGCACATATTCTTCAACTGAAAGTTTTCGCACCCGGCTGCGGCACTTCCCTCCGCATTGGAAACAGCGTCGAAACACTGAGTCCGGACATCGTTCTTTCTTTTTTTTGAACAAACTACTTTTTTCAACTACGGTCTTTTTTTTGACCGGAAACCGTTAAGAAACAGTCCCGGCCTGCCGTGTTTCCGGCAGCCTCCGGTATCCCGTACTCTGCCATTTTTCACAGGTCTGAAACCTGCTTTCCACGCAGCCCCGCGGCTGGTTCTCATCGATTCCCGGGCTGACCCGGAACATGTAATGCGGACACAATAAGACACATGTCTGCAATGCATGTTCTATTAACATATCACGTAAAACGGTGTTTTTCCAGTCAAAACATAAAAAAAAAGCGTTTTTTTTGCGTTTTTTTGACGAAAACAGCCTTTTATCGCCTTTACGGGCGATTTTCTGTCACAAAAGGGGAGGCGGCGTTTTCACGTTGTTCATGACAAAAAAGCGGAAAAACTGAAACCTGGTACATGTCTGCAGCTCCCTGTATACTATATATTATATACAGCAGGCGGGACAAGTAATTTTTTCTCTTGCATTTTTTTGTTTTTGCTGTATATTATAAAATTCAATAATAATGAAATTTGGTATTTAATGATGAAAATTCAAAAATCATCTGTCAAATCAGTCGAAAACGCATTTACTGCGCTGGAATTCATTGTGGAAATGACCTTGGAAAAGGAAGGTGCAACGCTGGGTGAGATCGCTGAAAAGCTGGGTATGCGTAAGACCACCGCCCGCAATCTGCTGCAGACCATGGAACTCTGCGGCTATGTGACACGCAGAGGCTTCGGGTTTTACCGGCTCGGCAATCAGTTCGGCAGACTGCTCATGGTTTCAGAAACAGTCAACCGGCTGCGCTCGATCAGTATGCCGCTGCTGCAGGATTTCTGCCGCAAGAATGATGCGCCCGTCCACTTGAGTATTTTCTTCAACGGCAAACGCCACACTTCGCTGTATCTTGACAGCAGCGGCAGTCCGCAGGAAAGTTCCATCATCAATGACACTACAGAAAACGCTTACCGCCGGGCTTCCACCAGATTGCTTCTTGCCTGTTCTTCACCGGAGGAAAAAGAACGCTTTTTTGCCGAATACGGCATGCCGTCCGCTGACGACTGGCAGGCAGGAGCTGATGATCTGGAACACGCGCTGGCGGAGATACGGAAGAACGCCTGTGCCGTCAACGACGGCAATAAAATCGCCAATATCATCGGAATGGCAGCCGGCATCTTTGATCCCGCCGAACGTCTTTGTGCGGCGCTCTCCACCTCGATGCATGCTGCGCAGCTGCCGCCGGAAAGGCAGGAGGCTCTGCTCGGCGCACTTAAACAAACAGCAAAGGTTCTCACAGATCTTTTTTCACAGGAAAGTTTTTTATAATTATGGCTGCGACAGCACTTTTTCTCACATTTTCAAGCGGCTGCGCCATGGCATCGGTATTCATGCTTGTAAGCAGCGTTGCCAGGGACCGGGTATCATTTTTTCAATTTTACACAGTAAGCAATATCACCGCCGGAATTGCGGCATTGCTGCTGTTTGCCCGTTGGAACCTTGTTCCCTCTATTGCCTGGGGTCCGGTTCTGCTCACCACCGGAGCCATCGGTCTGGTCAATGTCATGTCGCAGGGAGCATTGGTCTGTTCGCTCAAGTGGGGGCATAACGGTTTATCCGTGGCGATCCGGAATTCTTCGGCGATGCTTACAATGCTCTGGGGAGTAGTATTTCTGCACGAAAAAATCAGTATCATCAATTTCACCGGAGTATTGACAGTCATTGCGGCATTGGCGGTCATCGCGATTTCCGGCAAGAAAAAAAACGTGGCTTCCAATTTAAAAAAATGGATACCGGCAGTCATTTGTTCACTGCTGCTCTCCGGCATCTACCAGATACTTTTTTCCTGCACTGCCCTGCTGCCGGAAAATGTTCACAAAGGCGGTGTATTGATCCCCTGCCTGATGACATTCTGCGGTCTGGGAAACTTTCTGGCAGCACTGGCGGAACACAAATTTGCTCCCCGTCAGGAAAAATTCTTTCATTTTGATAAAAAAATATGGCAGGTGATGCTGGGCTGGATCGCCATGGCTCTGATCCAGTATTTTCTGCTGGTCAGAGCACTTGCATCCATGCAGAAAGCCGGAATGGCAGCTCTGGCATGGCCCATGCTTGTCGGCATCAACGTGACCTCATTTACGCTTTTCTGCCGTCTGAAATGGAAAGAAAAATACCCGTTGCCGACCGTGATCGCCATCGCAGGATGTGTATTGGGACTGATCCTCATCATCTGGGGACGCAAATAACGGCGGTTTTCTGACGCGGACTGCTGAAGATACAGACTTTTCTTTTATTTGCTTTGTGCCGGATCAGTCTTCACCGGAAGTTCCAGTTTTACATCCATAAGTCTCGCGTAATATTTTGATAATGTCCGAAATTTTGTGAAAAATTTCGGACATTATCAGATTTTTACTTTCCCGCAATTGTTTTGCAAGCAGATAACGGTCGGAGAGGCAACGCAGATATTCAAAATAATTTGAGATGATCTCCAGACGCTGTTTCTGGTCCGGAGTCAACATTGTCCGACTTATCCGACTTGTCCGACCACCCCCCGGCAGTCCTGCACAAAGTCATTGAAAGTCTCAAGATCAGGCTCGAACGCGAAAAAGAAAAAATGGCAGATGTTCCGTTTTAGAAAAAAGAAAATCCACTCAAAAAAACTCCGGCAGATTCAGTTCTGTCGGAGTTTTTTATTCTCGCACACACGAACGCGCACGAGATGCACACTCATCAAATGTTTCAGTTTTGCATCCAGCGCACACCGGTTTCGCACCTTTTTGTGTAAAGTCCGCCCCGTCTGTTTTCAGCAGAGCACCTCTGCTCACCTCTGTTTAAACCCGGTTGAAAGATATAGGTGATGCGTCATTTCCCGGCAAAAAACTGGTCCCCGGAACGGGGATCGACAAGGAGCGCAGCGACGCAGAGCCGGAACGCAAGTTTCGGCAACCCGCCAACAGTGAGCATCACCGTTTTTTTGCACTGCAAAAAAATGAAAAGGTGAAAATAAAAAGAAGCAGGTGAAAATTCTATTTTCAAAACTGATTCTTTTGATTTTTACCGGTGATGCGTCATTTCCCGGCAAAAAACTGGTACCCGGGACGGGACTCGAACCCGTACTCCCAAAGGGAAGCAGATTTTAAGTCTGCTGCGTCTGCCATTCCGCCACCCGGGCAATGAAGTGACTCTCTTAAAAGATAGCTGAACTTTGATAAAAAATCCAGTCAAACAGGAAAAAAAACACGATTTTTCACAATCTCTTTGAAATCAGAACGGAATAATGCTATATTTTCATGGTAGATTGATCTCTGACTTGAGTTTGTAAAAACAGGATTTGATGATGAAAAAAAGTTTATTCGCTGTGTGCAGTATCATTTGCACCGTGCTGTTTTTTTCTTTTGCCGTATATGCTGATCCGGTATCCGTCAGACAGCTCGCGGAAATTGCAGAGAAAGTTACGGCGGAAAAATATCCGGATTCAAACACCGTTCTGCTTTTCAATGAGGAAAATATCCGTTATGAAGCCGACGGTTTATCCGTTGCCACCGATGAATATTACCAGAAGATCCTGACCGAAAGCGGACGCAAACAGTTGAGGAGCTGTTCGTTCCAGTTCAACTCAACTTACGGTTCCCTGCAGATCGAAAAAGTACAGATCATCCGCAAAGGAAAAATCATCAATATCGATCCTGCGGCAAACAGCCGGATATCTGTCGAACCCGGACAGATGGGCAGCAATATTTATGATCCGGCAAACAAAATCCTCTCCCTTTCTGTTCCCGGACTCAGGATCGGTGACGTTCTCGGTTTGAAGATCAGGTCAGTGGAGAAAAAGGTCCGTATCCCCGGATTCTGGGGCAGTTATATTCCGCTTCAGGGAGATATGCCGATACTGCATTATGCCGTGAATATCGATGCTCCGGCGGAAAAACCGCTGCGTTCCGTCGTCATCAAAGATCCCGCCGGTACTCCGGTCAAATTTTCCAAAGAACAGAAAAACGGCAGGATAATTTACCGTTGGCTGGCGGAAAATGTTCCACAGGTGATCCAGGAACCGGATATGCCGCCGCTCTATACTTCTGTTCAGCGGCTGCTCACCGGAACTGCGGCAAACTGGGAAGAGATCTCAAAATGGTATTATGCACTCTGCCGTCCGCATCTGGATAAAGCCGACCGCGCGATCAGAGATAAAGTTGCTGAACTTACCGGAAAGTGCAAAAATGATGACGAAAAGATCATGGCTCTTTTCCAGTTCGTATCACAGCAGATACGGTATATGGGCATCACGCCGGAGTCGGAGGCTCCCGGATATGAACCGCATGATGTCACCATGACGTTCCATCAGCGGTACGGAGTATGCCGCGATAAGGCGGTTTTGCTCGTTTCCATGCTCGAAATTGCCGGATTCAAGGCTTATCCGGTGCTTTTCATGGCGGGTATCCCCAAGGATGATGATGTACCCAATGGCTATTTCAACCATGCGATAGCTGCTGTGGAAACGGCTCCGGGCAAATATATCCTCATGGATCCCACCAATGAGAGTGCGCGCGACTTTCTGCCTGCCACGCTGGGCAACTGCAGTTATCTGGTCGCAAAGCCGGAGGGCGACCGTCTGCGGCGCACTCTTCCGCCGGATCCGGCTCTGAACCGTCTTGCCATAAGCGGCAGTTCAAAACTTGACGGCAGCGGAACGCTTACCGGAACGGTGAAACTGGATTTTACCGGAGTCAATGATATGATCTACCGTGATGCTCTTTCGCGGTGGACCCCGGAGGAGGCTGAACAGTATTTTGCCCGCTGTATCGGACGGGCGATCCCGGGCGCTGAACTTGCGGCACTTGAAACATCTCCGGTACCGGTCAGGAATATGAGCAGACCGTTGAGTGTCACCTGCCGTTATACTGCGGAGGGGATCATGCCTGATACCGCTGCTCCGTTTGTGCTGCAGCTGCCGGAACTCGGGGACAATATCGGAGCATCCGGATTTCTTTTGGGATCGTTCGCGCTGGAAAAACGCAAGTTCAAATTAAAACTGGAATCGACCTTTTCGGTGCAGGAACAGTACAAAATGGAACTTCCCGGACACCTGAAGATCCTTTCGATGCCGAAGCCGGAGGAACTCGGCAGATCCGGACTTATCCGGTGGTGCCGCAAAAATTCTCTCAAAGACAATGTTCTTGAGGGCAGCAGAAGTTTTTCCGCAGGTGCTCTGGAATTTTCTCCGGAAGAGTATCAGGAGGCACGCCGGGTCCTGATGCAGATGGATATGAAAAAACGTGCGCTTCCGGTCGCCGTCACCGATTTCAGTCTGGTGAAAAAAGAAAACTTCTCTCAAATGTTTGCCGGTGCGGATACATTGGTCCTGAAAGATTGGAAAAAGTATACCGTAAAAAATGAAAACCTCTGGACCGAAGAGAGCGTAAGACGTTTCCGTATACTTTCTTATGCCGGAGTCAAAGATGCAAGTGAACTGCATATAGAATACAATCCGGTCATGGAACAGGTCGAAGTAAGCGGAAAAGTCATCTCGCCTTCCGGCAGGGTGTCGGAGCTTAAGGAGCTTGAAAAAAATCAAATGGATGCGCCGTGGAACTCCACAGCTCCGCGTTACCCGGGGGCAAAGATACTGGTGGCGAACCTGCCGGGAGTGGAAGTCGGTTCTGAAGTTGAAGTCAAAATCAGAAAAACGATCCGCCGTCCGTGGTTTTCAGCGGTCATGACTTTCGGCGGATACGCTCCGGAGATCGAACGGGTCAGAGTGCTGGATATACCGGCAAGAATGCGTGTCAGGTATTCCGATCTTCCGGCCGGTGTGTTTTTCGATCAGAAGACGACCGGTGCCAGACGTATTTTGTCATGGAGTGCCGCCAATATGCGCCGTATCCCGGCGGAACGCAATCAGGCGGGACTCTGGAGTTTTGTTCCGACGGTCATGGTCTCGGCGGGGAACTGGCAGAATATTGCCGGAAATATGAAAAGTACATTCCTGAAACTCAGTGATGTATCAGCCAATCCGGAGTCGCTCCGTCTTGCAGGAGAACTTATAAAAACTCTGCCCTCCGGCGGTTCGGAAAAAGAGCAGCTTATGCGGAAAGTTACCGCAGTAAGAGATCATGTTGCCCGCAGCATCCGCGCAGCCGGACCGGGATTGAGTGAACTGCCGCTGGAAAATCTTTCACCGGCGGATGTCACACTGCGTTCCGGATACGGCAGCTCCGCCGACCGGGCGATCCTGCTTGGCGCCATGTTGAAAGCTCTGGATATCGACAGCGAATTTGTTCCGGTTTCCGGACTGCTGTATTCAGAACGTCATATCCGGGGATTTGAACGGTTTCCGCAGCAGATATTCAACGATGTGCTGCTTTATGTACCGTCACTTGATATGTATCTCAATGACACGTCGCAGTATGCTGAACCGGGGACGCTCAACTCCGCCGACCGCATAATGTTTTCACTCCGCAACCGGCGCACAGAGTCGCTGCGGGTCCGGCACAGATATGAGAGCAGTATCCGGCGTCAGATCAAAATCGATATAAAAAAGGATGGTTCTGCGGATATAAAGATATCCGATCTTTATTTCGGTTCGGAGTTTGAGTCTGCCAACCGCAAGTATTCGGAATTTACTCCGGAGCTGCGCCGGAGGCATTTTGCCTCTCTTGCCTCGCGTCTTTCGCGGGCGGCGGAGCTGCGCGGAGTTCCGGTCACGGATTTCCGGAGTTATCCGGGCAAAGTCGAATATACTCTGCACTGTCCCGGATTTGTGTCATCTGTCGGCAGATACCGGGAGTTCGATCTGCCGTTTTTCGGCGTTTTTGCTGAAGCTGCCGGTACGGTCGGCAAGTCCCGTAAAACACCGTTCATACGGGATAAAGGTTTCGTTTTGTCTGTCGGTTACGATATAAGTTATCCTGAAGAGTTCACCGTCAGCAGCAGCCGTCCTGCCAAGCTTCAGCTGGGTGACTTCAGCATCGGAAATTTTGTTCAGGATTGTGCCGTATCGCGCGGAAAGCTCAACATCAACTGTAAAATAAATATCCGTCCCGGCATCATTCCGGCAGTGGATTGCGACCGGTTGTTCACCTTCCGCCGCACACTTGCGCGTCCGGATGCCGGCAAGGTCATTTTAATACCGCATGGAGAAAAACGCAAATGAAAATAGAAACGCTTTCCACCGGTCCGCTGGCGACCAACTGCTATTTTGTCTGGCTTGAGGATAAAAAGCATCTTTACATCATTGATCCCGGAGCTGATGCGGAGGAGATCATCAGATATGCCCGCAGGTACGATGCTGTGCAGACAGCCATTCTGCTCACTCATGCCCATGTCGATCATATCGGAGCTGCGGGAAAAGTCTCATCCGCGCTGGGTATTTCAAAAGTCTGGCTCGGTGATGAGGATAAATTCATTTACAACAGTCCTGACAACCATATTTTTCCGTACTACCGCCGTGCAGAGGATCTGCCGGCAACCAGTGAATTCGATCCGGAGGGGGATTTCATGATCTCCCGTCTGCCGGGACACAGCCCCGGAGGTACCGGATTTCTGTTCAGACACGGCGGAACATCGGCATTTTTTGTCGGAGATACGATTTTTGAAGCATCCGTCGGCAGAACTGATCTCTGGGGCGGAAACTTTGATGTATTGATCGACTCGATCAAGCGTGAGATACTTTCGCGCGAGACGGATCTGATCCTTTATTGCGGACACGGAAGACCTACTTCCGTCGGATATGAACAAATAAACAATCCATATATATCCTGAAAAAGAGGTGTACAATGAGTAAAGCGGGGGAAATCTTGAGTAATGTCAACCTCAAAGGTGACTATTTCTCGATCGAATTTTACGCGCCTGAAGTCGCTGAAAAAGCGTGTGCCGGACAGTTTGTCCATGTGAAGATCGGTGATGACCGTGGAGACTGGATACTGCGCCGTCCGTTCAGCATCTGCAATACCGATGTTGAAAAAGGCACGGTCAATGTGGTTTACAAAGTCGTCGGCAAAGGAACTGCTGCACTGTCGCGGATCGCTCCTGGAGTCTGCTGCGATGTCATGGGACCTCTGGGCAACGGATTTGTTCCGGTGGAAGATGCCGTTCCGGTCGCCGTCTGCGGCGGATACGGGGCAGCCGCCACATTCATGCTGACCCGCAGCGCAAAGAATGGTGTGCTGCTGCTTGGCGCAAGATCGACTGCGGATATCATCCTCACCGACCGTTATGAAAAAGCCGGTTTCGATGTGCGTCTTGCCACCAATGACGGCAGTGCCGGAATGCAGGGTTTTGTTACCGATCTCATTCCGCAGCTGCTGGCGGAAAGACCGGAGGAAAAATTCTGTTTCTATGCCTGCGGTCCTCATCCGATGCTGATGGCACTTGCGAAACTGCTCAACAAGCTCGGTCAGGATGGTCAGTTGAGTATCGATCACCGCATGTGCTGCGGAGTCGGATCCTGTTTCGCCTGTGTGGTAAAAGTCAATGATCCGGGCAGTGCGGATGGCTGGCGTTATGCCCGTTCCTGTTCCGAGGGACCGGTTTTCAAACTTGAAGATGTTTATACAGGAGAATAAAATATCATGGCTGATCTTGCTGTCGATCTTGGCTGTTTCCAGTTGAAAAATCCGGTGATGACTGCATCCGGAACTTTTGGTTATGGATTTGAATACAACAAATATTATGACATTTCCCGTCTTGGCGCGGTGGTGGTCAAGGGTATCCGTATGACCCCGTCGCACGGAAATCCGACTCCGCGTGTGGCGGAGGTCACAGGCGGCATGCTCAATGCCATCGGACTCCAGGGACCAGGTGTCGATAAATTTCTCCACGGTGAAGAATATATGCCGTTTCTGAGAAAGACCGGAGCCGCGGTCATCGTGAATATCTGGGGTACCACGGTGGCGGAATATGCTGAAGTAGCCTCCCGGCTTGAAGCGGAAAAAGAGGGTATCACGGCTCTTGAGATCAATATCTCCTGTCCCAATGTGAAAGCCGGAGGTGCCGCATTCGGTACTGATACTGCGCTTGCGGCTGAAGTCATTTCGGCAGTACGCAAAGTTACCGCTCTGCCGCTTATCACCAAGTTGAGTCCCAATGTGACGAAGATCAGTGATTTCGCAAAAGTCGCTGAGGATTGCGGCAGTGATGCGGTCTCACTCATCAATACGATCTCTGCGATGAGCATCGACATTGAGACCCGCCGTCCGGTGCTTGCCAACAAAACCGGCGGATTTTCCGGTCCTGCGGTCAAACCGGTCGCAGTGAGGATGGTCTACGAGACTGCGCAGGCGGTGAAGATCCCGGTCATCGGCATGGGCGGTATCATGAATGGAGATGATGCCATTGAGTTTTTCCTCGCCGGAGCCTCGGCGGTGGCGGTCGGAACGGCAAACTTTGTCGATCCGTTTGCTCCGTTGAAGGTCATCGACGGCATCAACGCCTATCTTGACCGTCACGGATACAGCAGTATACGAGATATCGTCGGCAAACTGGAAATTTGAGGAGCGATTTTTCTCCGGTTCTGTCCGGTACGGCACCGGATTTATCAGAATGAAAACTGCGGATGGACCCAAGCGGGAAGTCCGCAGTTTTTCCTGCAATCTTCATTGATGCATCATTTTTCATGATACCAGGCTGATATTTTAAAGCATTGAGGCTTGAAAATTTGCCGGGGATATGCTATCTTAATAATACGACTTTTGGAAAGGTAGATCAAAAGCAGTGTTGGGCGTTTGCAAAAAACGTTTGGTTCTTCTCCCTGACAACATACGAAGATCACCGGTTGTCGTTTACAAGAGTAGTGACGATATATGTTGTTATTGCCGCTGCTCGCAAATGGAACGCAATTCGGGAGATCCGCTTGGTTCGAATGTTTGTCCCTTGGTCTTTCTTAACCTGAATTGACTTTTTACAACATGAACAAGGGAGAAAAAAATGAGAAAATTATTTGGAACTGACGGAATCCGTGGAAAGGCAAACACCTATCCCATCACCCCCGAAATGGCACTTTTTATCGGCAAGGCGACTGCTGCTCATTTGGGAGGAAATCAATATGATAAGCACCGCAGAGTTATTGTCGGGAAGGACACCAGGCTTTCCGGATATATGTTGGAATCTGCAATTACCAGCGGTATTTTAAGCGTTGGTGTCGATGTGCTTGCGGTTGGTCCTATGCCCACGCCTGCCGTAGCTCACCTGACTAAATCCATGGGGGCTGTTTGCGGAGTTATGATCACTGCCAGCCACAATCCTGCGTCCGATAATGGAATCAAGATTTTCGGCTCGGACGGATTCAAGTTACCGGATACGGTAGAAAATGAAATAGAACGGCGCATTGATCAATCCGATTTTGGTAAACCGCTTGCCAGTGATCGTATCGGTAAGGCATTCCGTATCGACGATGCCCGCGGACGGTATATTGAGTTCACCAAAAGTTCCATCAAAAACTGTTCGCTTGCCGGAATGAAGATCGTTGTGGACTGTGCGAATGGGGCATGTTATTCTATCGCTCCGTTGGTTTTGCGGGAACTCGGCGCGGACGTTGTGGAAATCGGAGTGCAGCCCAATGGATACAATATCAACCTCAAATGCGGCGCACTGTATCCGGATGCAATGTGCCGAATGGTCAGGGAATGCGGAGCAGATGCCGGAATCGCTCTTGACGGGGATGCCGACCGGGTGATCTTTTGTGATGAAAATGGTCAAATCGTCAACGGAGATCAAATTATCGGTATGCTTGCACTGGATTATAAGCTCCGTGGAAAACTTGCCGGAGATACTGTCGTTGTCACCGGTATGAGCAATCTCGGATTGCATAAAGCCATGAAAGATGCCGGGATCAATGTTGAAGTTACCGATGTTGGGGACCGTTATGTTATAGAACGGATGAAAGAGGGCAATTTCAATGTGGGCGGAGAACAGTCCGGACACATCATATTTATGGATTACGCCACCACCGGAGACGGGCTTATAAGTGCGCTGCACGTTTTGAAATACATGAAGCATTCCGAAAAGAAACTCAGTGAACTTGCTTCGTTCATGCAGGTTTTTCCGCAGGAAATTATTTCACTGCCGGTCACAGAAAAGCGTCCGTTGGAGGAACTTTCACTTTTGCCGCAAACGATCCGTAAATGCGTGGAAGATCTGGGCAGCAGCGGCCGCGTCATTGTCCGTTACAGCGGAACAGAAAATAAGATACGGCTGTTGGTGGAAGCCGTAAAACGCCGGGATGTGGAGCTGCACCTGAAGCGGCTTTGTCATGCGGTGGAAAAGGAGATCGGTACAAAAGAGGAGGAGTAGGATCATGCTTGATATTCTCTCTGTCCGTCTGGATACCCTGTATCCGCTTGCCGGTGATGTGAAGGATTTTAAATTCGGCAGCAGAAATGTAGCGGATATCATCCGCAGCTGTTTCCCGGAGTCTCCCAAATCAAAGGCCGTCGTCTGCGGAAATTTTATCCCTTCTCCGTACATTGTCCGTTTGCTTATGGATGATGTTCCGGTGAAAGTCGTATCGCCTGAAGACAAATCGGTTATTGCATACAACTGCGGCGGAGAATTCAGGGAAATTTATCCGGATGAAGCTTCATTGCTGATCCGTTATCCGTGGGATCTGTTGCGTTTGAATGAACAGCTGCTTGCCGGACTTGAACCGGATATCCGCGGTGTTATCCGGGAGCGGGTGACGGTCGACGGTACGATCCAGCTTGGCGAAGGAAGTGTGATTTTGCCGGGAGTCTGTATCGAAGGTAATGCGGTCATCGGCAGGAATTGCAAGATCGGCCCCAACTGTTATATCCGTGGAAACACATCTGTCGGAGACCATTGCCATATCGGACAGGCTGTGGAGATCAAAAATTCCATTCTTGCAGATCATGTCAGTATCGGACACCTGTCGTATGTCGGTGACAGTATCATTTCATCCGGGGTGAATTTCGGTGCCGGTACGATCATTTCCAATCTGCGGCATGACGGAGAAAATCACCGGTATCGGAGTTGCGGTCAGCTTGTTTCAACCGGCAGGCGCAAGTTCGGGGCAGTTATAGGTGAAGGTGTCCATACCGGGATAAATACATCGATCTATCCGGGAAGATATCTGTCAAAAGGCAGTTCAACGCAACCGGGGGAAGTTGTTAAAAACTCAAAATAAAGAATTGCCTCAATTAAACCTCATAAAACTGCGTTATTGTCCCATTTTTTGTGAAAATTGTTCAAACTGCGGTGGCGCATCGCGGGCAATCTCGAGCCTTGCGCCTGTGCCGGTTTGGTCGTGTACAAAGGTACACTCTCTCACCGTACTCGGCGCAAAACTCGACATTGCTCCAC
>JAZSGR010000079.1:0-10908 GCA_045532825.1 Victivallaceae bacterium
CTCAACCTTCTCCCGCTCAAATTTGGCGGGAATGCCTGTTTTTTGAAAGATTATGGGATATCTGTGGAAAAAAATCGCAAATTTAATAACTTTTTATGCAAAAAACTTGTCAGTTGTTATTTGTACAGCTATATTAACCGTTGAAAAAATGTAATAACGGAGGTTGTTTTTTATAATGCTGATCCTTAAAAAAACTGCACAAGCGGAAACTATGGCTAAAAACTCACGTTTTCTTGCAGAGATTCTGCCGGTAAAAACTGTAGAGGAAGCCAAAGCATTATGGCGGTGGAGAAAAGAAAATTACGATAACGGCGGACATATCGTCTACGCATTTACTATCGGTGCCGGACAGAATGTTTCAGGTTGTTCCGATGACGGAGAACCATCCGGCACCGCAGGACGTCCTGTACTGGCTGTGTTGCAGGGCAGCGGTATAACCAATGCGATAATCACTGTTGCCCGCTGGTTCGGAGGTACAAAACTCGGTACAGGAGGTCTGGTTCATGCCTACGGAGATGCTGCAAGAGCGGTAGTGGCTGTTGCAGAGTGTGTTGAATATGCTCCAATGTGCAATGCCGCTTTCAGTGTACCTTATCCGCTTTATGCCAGCTGCAGAAATTTTCTGGATACAATGGGTTTTTCTGTTTTACAGGAGGAGTTTTCTGCTGATGTCAATATTTCCGGCACCATGCGCTGTGCCGATAAAAAAATACTCACGGATTTTCTCCGTGAGCTGGGAAATGGCAGGATACTGTGCCGTTTTACTGATTTTGATTCATGATTTCAGCGAGGCTGCCGATTGCAAATTCCTGGCTTATTTTGCAGTATTTTGCATAAAGAGTGTCATATACCTTTTGGTTTGCCGGATCAGGATAATAACATTTTTCCTTGAAACTGCAAAGTTTTTTCTGACCTTCTTCTATTGAATTTACCGCATTTCCGGCAGCGGCACCGCAGAGCGCGGCTCCCAGTGCACAGGTTTCTCTGCTGGCAGGAAGCAGCAGCTTTTTACCAAGCACATCAGCATAGATTTGCATTAAAAGCGGACTCTTTTCCGGAATTCCTCCGCAGCAAATTATCTCTTCCGTGTCAAAACCTGTTTCCGTCATTATATCGATGACCCGGCGGATACCGAATGCTGTCGCTTCTATCCAGGCACGGTACATGTCTGCCAGCGTGGTGTGAAGAGTCATGCCGGTCATGATGCCGCGCAGCTTCTCATTTGCGTAAGGATTGCGGTTGCCGTTGAGCCAGTCTACTGCAATAAGTCCGTCGGGGGAAGGGGACTTTTGTGAAGCCTCTTTTTCCAGTTCTCTGAAATCGGTTTTTCCACCGATGACAGCTGCCTGCCAGAAGAAGCTGTCTCCTACTGCGGCATGTCCGCCCTCTATGCCGTAATATCCGGGAAGGACAGAGTCTTTAGCTATGCCGCTGATTCCCTTTATTTCAGGCACTTTGTCTTTGAATTTTGCTACGGTTATATCACAGGTCGAGGTGCCGATGATGCAAACCATCTTACCCGGAACGGCTCCGGAACCTGCTGCTCCGGAATGGGCATCGATCATGCCGGATGCAATGGGAATACCGGCAGGCAGTCCGAGCTTTTCCGCCCAGGCTGATGACAGGCGTCCGGCAACCTGATTTCCTGCATAGGTTTTTTTATACATCCTGCCGGCAAGTTCAGCAAGTTCCGGATCAAGTTGAGACAGAAAGTCTGCCGCAGGCAGTCCGCCCCAGTCTTCAGAAAACATCGCCTTATGACCTGCCGCTCCGGCTGAACAGCGGAGCTCTGCGTAATTGTTTATTCCGGCAAGCTGCGCCGGAATGAAATCACACAACTCCACCCAGGCGTATGCCGTCCGGAAAAGTTTCCTGTTTGTACGCAGAGCATGAAGTGTTTTGGACCAGAACCATTCCGAAGAATAACTGCCTCCACACCGCGACAGATATTCCGGATGCTGTTTTTGGGCAAGAGAGGTTATTTCTGCTGCTTCCGCAATTCCGGTGTGGTCTTTCCACATCCACGAAAACGCATCAAGATCATCTTTGAAACTGTCAAGAAAGGCGAGAGGCGTCATATCCTGTGTCACGGGAATGATCGTGGAAGATGTCGCATCGACACCGATGCCGGCAATACGTGTGACATCAAACGACGGATCAATCGTTTTTGCCAGAGAGAGGGCTTTTATGATACTGTCAGTCATCGCAGACAGATATGACGCAGGATCCTGCCTTGCAAACAACGGATCATCTTCTTTCTGACAAACTCCGCGGATGCCGCACGGATAATCTGTGCTTGCCCCGGCAAGTTCTGTGCATTTGTCGAAATCAACGATCAAAGCTCTGACCGCAGTGCTTCCGAAATCAAGTCCTATCGAATACATATAGCCTCCTCCTTAATGAAGCCTGATGTGCTGTTTTTCTGCCGTTCCATTACGACTGCATAATGAACCGTAAAAAAGGCACCCTTCACTGAGAAGAGTGCCTTGAGGATGCGCTTTTTTTGTCAGTTGAATTTCAGCACACTCTGATCGTAACCGTCTGGAGCATTGTATCCCAGCAGTTCGATGCAGGTCGCTGCAAGAGAACTTATTCCCAGACCGCTGTTGAGTTCCTCTGCGTATTCTCCTTTTGATTCCGGATCATAGATGATGCAGGGGACCGGATTGAGTGAGTGACTGGTCTTGCGGCGTGGATTGCCGTTCTCGTCAACTTTCACTTTGCCGTCTTTGCCGTGTTCAAGCATATCATCGGCATTTCCGTGGTCAGCAGAGATAACCAGTACGCCGCCTGCTTTCGCCACAGCAGCTTTGATCCTGCCGAGACAGAGATCCATTGCCGCCATTGAAACCAGAACTGCATCCATGTTGCCGGTGTGACCGACCATATCTCCGTTGGGGAAGTTGAGGCGGATCATTCCGTATTTGCCGGATTCAATAGCTTCGACAACGGCATCAGTGATTTCTGCACACTTCATCCAGGGACGCTGTTCAAAGGGAACGATATCAGACGGTATTTCGATGTATTCATCCATGACTTCATCGAATTTGCCGGAACGGTTGCCGTTGAAGAAGTAAGTCACGTGACCGTACTTCTGGGTTTCACTTATGGCAAGCTGTTTTACACCGGAGGCGCAGAGGTATTCATCCATGGTGCGGTCGATCTCCGGTGGATTGACCAGATAATTGGCAGGAGCATGGAGATCTCCGTCATATTCCATCATTCCGGCATAGATGACCTGCGGGACAGTTCCGCGGTCGAATTTGTCAAAATCTGCACCGTCTTCAAATGCTTTGGTGATTTCCAGACTGCGGTCGCCGCGGAAGTTGAAGAAAATCACGGAGTCTCCGTCATTGATCGCGCCGACCGGAGTCCTGCCGTCGTCGGAAATCACAAAGGGCGGCAGATCCTGGTCGATGGCTCCGGTACGTTCACGGAGTTTTTCGACTGCAGTGTGTGCATCGGTGAAGTATTCTCCTTTGCCCTGAACATGGGTTTCCCAGCCCTTACGGACCATATCCCAGTTTGCGCCGTAGCGGTCCATGGTGATGACCATGCGTCCGCCGCCGGAGGCGATGCGGAAGTCAGCACCGAGAGTCTTGAGGAATTCTTCAAAAGGATCGATGTAAAGCAGTGCGGATGTTTCCGGAACATCACGTCCGTCGAGCAGAATGTGGATGCGGGCACGTTCGACACCGGCATCTTTAGCTCTGGCAAGCATGGCTTTGAGATGTTCGATATGACTGTGCACGTTACCGTCAGAAAAAAGTCCGATAAAGTGGAGAGTTGATTTTTTCTCAAGCACATTGGCAATCAGTTTTTTCCAGGTTTCACCTTCGAAAAGTTTACCGGTGTTAACGGCTTCCTCCACAAGTTTTGCACCCTGGGAAAAGACTCTGCCGCAACCGATGGCGTTGTGTCCGACTTCGCTGTTGCCCATGTCGGCATCAGAAGGCATACCGACGGCAGTGCCGTGTGCCTTGAGACTGGTGCAGGGGCAAGTAGCCATGAGATCATCAAGTACCGGAGTGTGGGCAAGTTTTACTGCATCTCCGTCTTCGTATTTACCGATTCCCATACCGTCACAGATAGCGAGGACCACAGGTCCGCGGCGGCGGGAGAATTTGCCGTTTTTTTCCAATGCGTTCAACATAAAGATCTGTTCCTGAATAAAATGGGGGTTGATTATCAATCGCGGTGTCCGCTCACGCCGTTGGCAAGGACTCCGCGCTTACTGGTGGCGCAGAAGTCGAGAAACTCCAGGACTTCGGGAGTCTGCGGCAGATCGGTGCGGATCTTTTCAAGAGCATTGGTCGGAGTAAGACCGCTGCGGTAGTAAAGACGGTGGATGTGCTTGATGACCGTGATGGTTTCGGCATCGAAACCTGCGCGGATCAAACCGATCTTGTTGATCATTTTTACACCGCCGTTGCGTCCTTCTGCCATCATGAAGGGGGGGATGTCCTTACTGAATACAGATCCGCCGGAAATGATCGCAAAACGTCCGACCCGGCAGAACTGGTGCAGACCGGTAAGTCCGGAAAGCAGTACGTTGTCAAAAACTTTGCAGTAACCGGCAGTTGCAGCGTATCCGACAAAAATGACATTATTGCCGATTTCACAGTTGTGGGCAACATGGGTGCAGTTCATGAACATATTGTTATTACCGATGATGGTGCAGGAGTCCGGCTTGGTTCCGGTGTGGATGGCGCATCCTTCGCGGAAGATGTTGTGGTCACCGATCTTGAGATAGGTGGCTTTGCCGGGTTCAACGGCGTGATCCTGTGCCGGCTGCCCCAGAGCGGCGAAAGGATGGATCAGGTTTTCTTTACCGAGAGTGGTATGTCCGTCTATGTTGCAGTGACCGATGAGACGGGTTCCTTCACCGATGGTGACGTTCGGGCCGATAAAACAGAAAGGACCGACTTCAACTCCGTCAGCGAGGACGGCTCCTTCTGATACGATACTGGTCGGATGGATCTTTGCCATACTTTTTCTCCAAAATTCAATTGAATGTTACAATGATTTCAACTGTCATCCTTATAATATAACACATATATTGCATTACGTCAAAGTTGAAAAGTGTTTTAATTATGATATATTATTCCTGTAAGCTGAAAAGTTGGAGTGTTTTTATGCTGAAGCAGAAAATATCTCCGGATAAAAAAATATTTTTTGCCGGAGAGTGTGTTACTTTTGAATTGCATACACCGGCAAGTGTGTGCGGCAATGCAGTGGTCAGAACCAATATCGGCAGAGCCCCGGTCCGCCGCAAAGAAATCATCGCAGCTGTCGAAAAAAATGAACCGGTGCTGGAAATGGACTGGCATGATATCCCCATGGAAAAAAAAGCCGACGGCATGTGGGAGCTGCGTCTGCCGTTTACAGAAACCGGTGTGTTTGAAGCAAAGTGCTGTGTCATCGGTACTGACTGTTCCGGTATACGCTGGGCATCCGGGGATAATTTCAAATTCAAAGTCGAACCGGCGTGGACGGCATGCTGCAACAGTATTTATTCAGCATTTGTAAGACAGTTCGGTCCCAATCTCCGTATGGCGCACGCTCCGGAAATACCGGAAAATATATTTCAGCTGGATGCCGCAGGGTATACCGTTATCCCTCCTTCCGGAACATTCCGCAAACTTATTGCCGAACTTGATCACATCTTTGACCGGCTGGGGTGCCGGATACTTCAGCTGCTGCCGGTACATCCGGTCCCGGTACAATACGGCAGAATGGGGCGGTACGGCAGTCCGTTTGCCTCGCTTGATTATTTCAATGTCGATCCGGCACTGGCGGATTTTGATGAAAAAGCGACTCCGCTGGAACAGTTCGGTGAGCTGATCGATGCCGTTCACTCCAGACAGGGAATGATTTTTATGGATATCCCGGTCAATCATACCGGATGGGCATCGAAACTTCAGTGTGAACACCCGGGATACTTTGTTCGTCATCCTGATGGGACATTTGAGAGTCCCGGAGCATGGGGAGTAGTGTGGGCGGATCTCTGCAAACTCAATTACAATGAACCAAAAGTCCATGAATTGATGGCGAAGGTGTTCATTTTCTGGTGCAGACGCGGCATTGACGGTTTCAGATGTGATGCAGGTTACATGCTCCCTGCCGGGGCATGGGAATATATAACCGCAAAGGTACGTTCAGAATATCCGGATACCGTATTTCTGCTTGAAGGACTCGGCGGTCCGGTCGACCGTCAGGAAGTGCTGCTCGCAGAAAAAGGATTGGACTGGGGATACTCTGAACTGTTCCAGAATTACACCCGTGATGAGATATCACGTTATCAGCCTTACATGGAACATGCCAGCCATGAATATGGGACATTGGCAAGTTTTGCCGAAACTCATGATAATATGCGTCTTGCTGCATCCGGAAAAGTGTATGCCCGTTTGCGGTTTCTTGTATGTTCACTGCTTACCGCCGGCAGTTCTTTCGGATTTGTGAACGGCTCAGAGTTTTTGGCAGAGGAAAAAATCGATGTGCACGGCTGCGGTGCTTTGAATTTCGGAGCAGCTGGAAACCTGAATGATCTCATTTCCAAAATAAATCATCTGCTGGCTGAACATCCTGCGTTTTTCCCTGAAGCATGGACTCGTCTGGTTCAGACCGGAGGGGGGAATGTGATTGCAGCAGTCCGCAGTAATTTCAAATCAAAACTGCTTATACTGCTCAATCTGGACTGTTACAATATTTCCAGAGTCCATTGGAACAGGACTCACTCTTCCGCTTGCGGCAGAGATCTGCTGACTGACAGATATTACACCTTTGGTCAGGATCACGATGACTACTTCATCGACCTTGCTCCGGGGGAGGGGCTTTGTATAGGCTTTGATGATTTTAAAATAACAGAACGTTCTCTTCATGAACCGGAACGGATAACGGTTTTACGCCAGGCTGTCATGGCACGTTCAGCTGTTCTTTCAATGACCGGAGATCCGGCAGCCGCCGGCAGATGTTCTGTTGATGAGTTTACTGCCTCACCGGAAAAATTCGTTGAGAAATATTCCGGCACAACTCCTGCTCCGCTTGTGCACTGGAGCATAAATGATCATGATGATAAGCGCGAAGTCATGCTTGCTCCGGGGGATATGCTGCTGCTCGAAGATGATTGCCGTTTCCGCTGTGAACTTGTACTTGACGGCAGAACTGTTTTTTTATCATACAGTGTTCCGGTTTCTGGAGCAAAGCATGTTGTCCTTGCCGGTGGTATGCGCAACGGAAGCAGCAGAAACAGCGCGTTTACTGTTGTTATTACCCGTTTTTCAACAATGACAACTCTTCACTCCGGTAAAATCATTCTGCTGCCGGAGGCGGAAAATCTCAAGGTGAACTTCTCTTTCAGCAGCATCGGGGAGAGTAATAATATGGTTTTCTGTTCCAACCGCAGCGGAAGTTATGCATTGTTTCCGGCGGCATGGGGAAAGATAACCGGTAAATATCAGGCATTGCTTGCTGTAAACTGCGACCGCCGTTATCCGGTGGATCGCCGGGTGTTTTTTGCCGGATTGCGCGGCTGGCTGGTCACAAATGGGTACTCGCAGGAGATCGATTCTGACCGTTTGAAAAATTTCTCATCCACTCCCGGCAATGCAGCTTCATGGGAGTTCAGGATACCTGCAGGACAGGGATGTACGATCGCTCTTGAAATCTCCTTTGCCATGGCTGAAAACGGCAATGCTGTACGCTGTGTTTTCCGCCGGAAAAACGATCCGGACGGAACAGGAACGGCTGCTCATGCAAAACTGATACTGCGTCCGGCTGTGGATGACCGGATAAATCATCATCTCACCAAAGCTTTTACCGGACCGGAAAATAATTTTCCGTCATCCATCACTGCTGTGAAAGACGGATTTGATTTCAAACGTCACGATTGTACTTTTTCCATGCGGTGTGACCGGGGTAAATTTGTCTCCGAACCGGAGTGGAAATATATGTGCGAATTGCCGGATGAGGCATATTACGGTCTGGAATCCTGTACTGACCGTTTCAGTCCGGGATATTTTGAGACCGTCCTGAAACCGGAAGGCATGATGACTCTCACTGCCTGGGTCAATGATCCAGATGTCCCGGTCAAAAGTTTGAAATGGCCGGATGAGGCGTTTTGCAAAAGTATGACGCCCGAAGATTTTCTGATGGAGTCACTGCGCCGGTTCGTTGTAAAACGGGACGGGCTATCCACCGTGCTTGCCGGTTATCCGTGGTTTCTCGACTGGGGCCGGGATACTCTTATTGTTCTGCGCGGTCTGGTCCGGGCAAAGGAGTTTCAGCAGGAGGCTGTCAGGATCATACGGGCATTTGCCGGTCTTGAGCGCAGCGGCACTGTTCCCAATGTCATAAGAGGGGAATTTGAAGCAAACCGTGATACCAGTGATGCTCCGCTTTATCTTATAATCGCAGTCCGGGACTATATCACAGCAACCGGTGATGAAAGTATCCTTGAGCTGGATTGTTCCGGAAGGACTTTGAAAACGGTTCTGCATTCCGTTGTCGAAAATTACATTTCAGGTACTCCCAACGGAATAAAGATGGATCCGGAAAGCAAACTTGTTTACAGTCCTTCTCATTTCAGCTGGATGGATACCAATTATCCAGCCGGTACTCCGCGGGCCGGTTATCCGGTGGAGATCCAGGCATTGTGGTATGCTTCTCTTGATTTTCTCGGGTTCAAGCAGCTGGCAAATGAGGTGTCGGCAAGTATAGAAAAGTACTTTTTGCGTGATCAGTACAGTTGTTCTGATTGTCTGCATTGCCAACCGGGAACTCCGGCATCATCCGCTGATCCTGATGATCACAACCGTCCAAATCAGCTGCTGGCAATCACCATGGGGGCTGTCAGAAAGCCGGAGTTATGCCGCATCATTCTGAATTCATGTGAAAAACTTCTGGTACCGGGTGGAATACGTTCACTGGCAGACAGAAGAGTAAGTTATCATCTGCCGGTGGAAAAAGACGGTAAACTTTTGAATGATCCGGAGTATCCGTACTGCGGTAAATACTGCGGCCCGGAAGACACTTCACGCAAAGTTTCCTATCACAACGGAACGGTTTGGTGCTGGCCGTTCCCGTCGTATTGCGAGGCATTGTTCATTTGCGGCGGGGAAGCTCTCCGCAAGCGTGCACTTGCCCTTCTTATGTCATCAGTCAAATATTTTGAAAGCGGTATTGCCGGTTCTCTGCCGGAAGTCGCAGACGGAGATGCTCCTCATGTTCCCGGCGGCTGTCCGGCGCAGGCGTGGAGCGTTTCGGAGTTTTACAGAGTTTATGGATTGCTTCAAATATCACATTAAAAATGTATGGGTCATTGCCGGAGACGGAAGTGAACCGGTCAAAAGTGAGGTTCTGGTAGCTGCAGACGGCACTATCCTTGCCTGCGGCAAGTCGTTTACCGGATGCGGAAAAGTCATTGACGGCGGAAAACTTCTGCTGTGTCCGGGATTTATCGATGCACACGGACACTCTGATATTTCCGTGCTTGCATATCCTGACGGATTTTCAAAGGTTTCGCAGGGCGTAACGACAGAGATCGCCGGTAATTGCGGATTATCCGCTTTCCCGTTGACTGACAACAACCGTGAGCATCTGGAAGAGCTTTACAGAAATTACAATGTTCAGCTGCAATGGCATGACTTTGCCGGTTACCGGAAAAATCAGCAGATAAAAGGATGTGTTCCCGATGTGATCCCGCTGTGCGGACACAATACCCTGCGCGCAGCTGTCGCCGGTTACGAAAAAAAGACTCTTTCTCCAGAAGATATGAACCGTATGAAAGAACTGCTTTCCGCTGCTCTTGATGCCGGTGCTCCGGGACTTTCTGCCGGACTGCTTTATGTTCCGGGGAAATTTGCTTCAGATGGTGAGATCATCGAACTGATGAAAATCATTGCATCAAAAAACAAAATTTTTACCACCCACTTGCGCAGCGAGGGAGATCAACTGCTGGAATCTCTGGGAAATACTCTGTTCCTTGCTGAAAATGCCGGTTTGAAGAAGCTGCAGATAAGCCATTTTAAAACAGCCGGAGCTGCCAACTGGAACAAACTTTCTGCTGCAATAGAACTTATAGCAGAAGCAAGATACAGAGGTATAGATGTTACAGTTGACCGGTATCCTTATGTGGAATCCATGACCCAGATGAGTGTGATACTGCCGGGCGCATGGAGCGATATGGATGATGTGTCAATAGAAAGAAAATTACGGGATCCGGAGGAACGCAAACATCTGGCTGAACTCTTGAGATCAGAACGCAATTCTGAATACTGGAAACGTGTCCGTCTTGCCTCCACCGGTTCCGGCAGATACCGCAAGTATTGCGGTATGCTGCTGCCGGATATCGCCGATGATCCTGTCGAACTTGTTGTCGAACTGATGTCACAGGATGCTTCCGGAACCTGCGGTGCATTTGCCGGTATGAATGAGGAAAATCTCAAACGTATTATGCATCTTGAGTTCTGCATGCCGGGCAGTGACGGAAATGCATTTTCAGCCGGTTACCGTGGAGGGGCTCATCCGCGTTCGTACGGAACGGTCCCGCGTTTTCTGAAAATGCTTCTGGAAGATGGACTTTCCCCGGGACATGCGGTCAGACGGGCGACCGGTTTGCCGGCTCTGACTTTCGGACTTGATGACCGCGGTCTTGTTGCTGCAGGCAGGAGAGCTGATCTGGTGCTGTTGGATCCTGACGAGTTGACCGATAATGCAGATTTTGCATCACCTTATTCTGTGGCGAGCGGAATAAAATTTACGATGCTTAACGGAAGTTTTGTTTTCCGTAACTGAATGGATTTATTTTTCGTTATAGTCCCATTTTTTGTGAAAGTTGTTCAAACTGCGGTGGCGCATCGCGGGCAATCTCGAGCCTTGCGCCTGTGCCGGTTTGGTCGTGTACAAAGG
>JAZSGR010000211.1:0-12870 GCA_045532825.1 Victivallaceae bacterium
CACGGCTAATTTCGGCGGCGCAGAGATCTCATAAATCTCATAGTTCCCATTATTCCCATAACTCTCATCAAACCGCCGCCCCCAAGCGGCTGTCATACCGCAGCGGTCATACTGCATTGGTGCATAACCGGTCAGGTATGCTAGCCCAGGCAGCGCAAGAGCTGTTATATCTCACCGGTACTGCGGTGCACCGCGATATTTTACCTGCCCAGCACTGATTGCGCGTTTTTTCTGCTGCCTGATATGTTTTTTCAGCAAAGTTTTTCTCTGGCAACTTCTGTTTTAAATTTCAGAACCGTAACGGCATTGCAAAGTTCAAAACAGTTATCCGGCAGAGTTTTCAGTTCAGGCGGATATTCCAGCACCCGGAAATATTCCGGCAGGCGGAATCTGCTGCCAGCGGCAAAAGACACGCTGCGCGAAAGCGTCAACACTCCGTCTTCAAGCGACAACGAAACTGTGCCGCCGGGAGTGTGGAGCTTTTCAAGAACAAAATGCTCCTTTGACAACAGCGCAAACGGAGTGACTCCGCCGCACAAAATGTATTCATCCTCCGGACACGGCAGATAAAGCGATTCTATCAACAACTGCAGATAACGGCCGTTGTTGCTGGCATTGGGCTGCCACGGAGTAAAGGCTTCATCCACTTCGGAAAAACGCTCCTGGGTGAGATAAAGATCCTGCGACATACCGCAGCACCGGAATGTTGCAGCCGCAAGATGAGCCTTCTTCCACTCCCCGAGTTTCAGGTAGGAGGTGAAAAGATTGCCTTCGCTGTTGCCGATGTAATTCACCCGGTCAAACATCGGACCGCAGAACCTGCCGTTGAAAAGATTGTTTTCGTAATAACGGATGAGCTTTGTAAAACGCTCCTCACGCGGATCTCCGAAAACATTGAGCAGCTTTACCGCGCCGGAACTTATTGAAAAAACTTTGGCAATAAGTCCGTCATCGGTCAGTTTGCGGTCGATGAAACCATTTTCCTTACGGACCGAATCAATGGCGTCAGAGAGATTGTTTCTGTACTCATCCGCTCTGGCGGTGATCTCCGCCGCAGCCGGATCATCCAGCTGACGGAGCAGCCGGGCAAAAGCCTCCACGCCCGCCAGCGACCACAGATCGGTCTGAACCAGGATATAACCGTGATCTCCATCTGTGGCACGGCACATCGGCATCACACCGAATCCGATTTTCTTTGAACCATCCGCTTCATACCGCTGTGTGGCTTTCACCTCATTGAGTATCCAGCGGGCGGCGCGGAACATCCTGGGCAGATATTCTTTTATAAAGTTTTTATCACCGGCAAGTTCAGCATATTCCGCAGCCAGTACCAGAGCTGAGCCGGAGGCATTCGCCCAGCGCGGACCGGTGGTGCCTATCGCACCTTCAAGACTGGTAAAATCCCCCTCCGGAGGATAACCGCCATCCTGAAGTTTGAATATGAATTCAATCACCCGGCGCACCGCCTCAAAGTGTCCGAGCTGCAGCATGGGACGCAGACAGCACATCGCCTCCCATACCCAGACGTAGAAACGCTCGGAGCTGCCGCCCTGTGACGGTTGACAGATCCTGCCGAGTGACGGACTGTCAAGATCCAGCAGCAGCTGAAGCGATCCCCACTGCAGAGCGCGGAAAATGTCACTTTCCCTTTCATTACCGTAAAAACATCTGCTGTCCGTAAGAATGGAGTCCCAGAATTTGCGGCTGCGTTCACAGACCGTATCGAAATCACCGGAGATCTTTTCAGGATCCGCTCCGTCAAAGGCGACCGCAACGGTGAATGAGCTTTTTTCCTCCGGCTCAAGTTCGCACGCAAATCTGGTGTATCCGTTCCCCTGCTTCACCCGCATGTGCGGAGCAGCGATATATGGTCGGGAACAACCGAAATCACGGTTGTAATCTTCATCGGCAAAAGCAAAAGAATCGTTTTCCGCAACTTCAAATTTTCCGGCATCGATCACTGCCGGGACAAGCTCATCTTTGACCAGATGACTCAACTTTTCCGCATCCCAGCGGAACGGATAATAGTGATAATCCATGCACTCGCGCTCACGGGTGCGGGACTGGAACACACGTACGACCGCCTTTTCCGCAATATCGCGGCGGTTGGTGACAGTGAAACGTGCATATACCGCCCGGGAAAACGGATCTGTACAAAGTTCCAGCTGATACTCCATATTCCGGATGAATATGCTGCCGCAGGCTATCGGATACCCGCCTGCCGGACGTTTCCACACAATCTGCCGGAACTCCGGGATGAATGCCGGATCGCCTGGCAGAAAACTGCACATCTGCACCATTATCTTCTGCAGCGTGGCGGTACATGTGATATTGCGCTGACTTATATCCGGCGGCACCGGCAATGACATGATATTGAACGCACAATCACTGAAAACAAGTGATTGACCGTACGGCAGATTCAACGGAAAATGCACCGATACCGGCGTTTTCCCCTTGAAATCCATGGAGCGTTCAAGTTCAAAATAGCTTTTATTGCCTGCTTCTGAATAATTCATATTTTTTCCTCCTCTGCAAGACGGTTGCAGAATGCTTTACCGGCAAACGGCAAAAACTGTTTCACCAAAAATCTTCCACAAATTTTTCAAAAATCGATCAGAATATCTGACCCGATATCATTACCGGTAAACTTATAACTGCCATCGGGCTGTTGTACGGTAAAACCGTAACGTGATCTCAATCTGATATCGCCCGGCACACGGAAAACAGTTTGTGTAAAAAACATTACCCGCTGAACCTGTTCTTTCTATTGATTATTTTGGTTTACAATATATATTATATAACAAAGGCAACCATAATACAATGCCGGATAATGCAATAAACATACATAAAAGTGCAATGAATATATTTTATCACAATTTTACCGCAGCACCATGCAATGATGGCTTGCCGGAGGTGCTCCGGGCAAGATACATCTCTCTGCCGGAAATAAAGGGAAAAATCATTCACGAAGTGACTCTCACCTGTTATCTCGGAATATTGAGTTTTTCAGCGGAGTATGAATTGTGGCGGTTCGCCGGTGAAAAAAAGTGGCAGAAAAAACTGGCAGGCAAACTTTATCTTTTTGCTCCCGGTACCGCTCTGGAAATACAAAGTCTGCCCAATATATGGCGGCACGGCATGATGATATATTTTTATGGAGGCAAAGCAGCCGGTATCGATACCCTGTTCAACGGTGAAAAACTGATAACTTTTGATGACACCGACGGCAATTTAAGCAAGATCATCATGGAAACAGCCATGATGCCGCCGGAAAACAGTTTCTACGAAGCAAGATTGAAACTTCTGCAGCTGCTCACCATGATGCACACTCAAAAAAAGTCGGTGACGGCTGAAAAAAACAGCTTTGCCGACAATGTGGATAATTTACTGCGCCGTTCTCTGGGCGGCGCATTGAGCAGAGAAGATATTGCCAAAGAACTCAATATCAGCGTATCCATGCTCTCACACCGTTATCTGCAGGAACGCGGTATCCCGGTCATGCAGCGGCATCTGCAGCTGCGCCTCGAACAGGCGAAGCTGATGCTGCTCAATGGAGCAACCATCCAGCTGACAGCGGAGACTTTCGGGTTCTGCTCATCGTTCCATCTTTCCCGGGCATTCAAGCAATATTACGGTGCTTCGCCGTCGCATTACATCAAACAGCTGCTGAAAGATACGGTCAGGCACTGACACTCCTTCAGTAAAAGAGTTCCCCGAGGACAGACGACAATCTTGAAGCCAGACGGGAACACTCAAACTCAAGCAGTTCAAGTTTGCTGTTTTCAATGTCTTTGCCGAATATCGATATACCGTAGAGCTCTCCGGAGACCTCCACCGGAAAACTTATGCTCCAGCCGAGACGCGGATCTTTGAATACCACATGACCTGCTTCAGCTGCCTCCGCACATCTGCGGCGCAGAAGTTCACATTCGCGCAGGGTCGCCGCATCTTTGCGGTCCCCCTTCCAGGTGTTGTAAAAAAATCTTTCGATCATCTCCTGATCGTTGCGTTTCCCCAGAAGCAGCGCGGCAAGATTGGATTTCCATACCGGCAGACGGGAAGGCATCCAGCTTGTCTGATCGATCATTTTTTCATACATGTGAACGATGTATCCGCCGTCGATACCGGCGAATACCCCGTTGACCCCCATTTCAGCAAGGCGCTCTTCCATGACTCCGGAAACCGCCCGTATCAGCGGAGTGTCTCCGGCGGCATTGCCGATGCGGAACAAGCCGATCGACGGAACAAAACTGTGATAACCGGATTTCCGGATGAGGTTTCTTTCAGTAAGATCCGAAGCGATCCTGCTCACCGTACTGGTATTGAGTTCAAGATCCGAGGCAAGCTCCTTGAGCGTGACCGGCTCACGCGACAGGGCGATCTTCTCAAGGATGCGGAAACTTTTATCCAGCAGAGTACTTTTCATATATGTTCACCGCAGTGCTTTCTGCGGATGGCTTCCGCTACCGGAGCTGGAACATAACTGCTGTAATCGCCGTTGTAACGCGCGATCTCCTTGACCAGACTGGAGGAGACAAAGGAGTTTTTCAATGTCGGTGTGAGAAATATGGTCTCGCACTGCGGACGCAGATTGCGGTTCATCAGAGCCATCTGCAATTCATATTCAAAATCAGAAAACGCCCGGAGTCCGCGCAGTATCGCCTGCACTCCGTATTTTTCCAGAGAATCGACCAGCAGTCCCTCGATGACCACCACCTCGACCGAAGGCAGATCACAACAGCACTGCTCTATCAGATGACGGCGTTCCTCCAGGGTGAACATCGGACTTTTTCCGGCATTAACAGCCACTGCCACGATCACTTTATCAAACAGCTGGGCGGCTCGGCAGACAAGATCGTAATGCCCGTTGGTGAATGGATCGAACGATCCGGGATACAAAACTGTTTTCATAATTCAAACAATGACCTCTTTTCCGTCTTGACGGATATGCTCTTTGAGTGTATTTTAATATAACGACAATATGTTACGATATATAATATACGGCAAAACAGCGGAAAATACAATCGTGGATGCAGGAATAAATTTCGACACAACGCCGGCAGGCAGCGCAGTACTCGCCCTCGGGGTGTTCGACGGAGTACACTCCGGACACCGCAGGATCATTTCCACACTGCGGCAGATGGCACAGGATCTTCATGCAGTTCCGGCGGCGGTCACCTTTTCACCGCATCCGCGTCAGGTGCTGTTTCCCGCTGATCCGCCGCCTCTCCTGCTGCCGCTTGTGGAAAGATGCCGCCTGCTCCATGAGGCAGGAGCCGATTCCGTTGGTATCATAAATTTCACCGGAGAACTCGCCGCACAGAAGCCGGAGGATTTTCTGTTGTCACTGCTGAACGGTCAGAACTTCAAAGTTTGCGGCATCTGTGTGGGCAGCCGCTGGAGATTCGGTAAAGCCGGAGCCGGAAACCGGGAACTGATAGCAGATTTTGCTTCGGAACACGGTATAGTATTTACTCCGTGTGAAGAACTTGAGATGAACGGCGAAACCGTCAGCAGTACCGCCATACGGCGATGCACGTCAGCAGGAAAGCTCGATCTTGCCCGCGCCATGCTGGGCAGACCGGTAAGACTTTTCGGAAAAGTTCACAGCGGCAATCATGTCGCAGGCAGCGTACTTAATGCTCCGACTGCCAACCTTGAAATAAATTACGGCGTACTGCCGCCCGACGGTGTGTATTCCGGAGCCGTCAAATTCCGCGGAAGATATTATCCGGCAGCGGTGAATATCGGATTTTCCCCCACGTTCAGTGTCGGAGTGCGCAGGGTCGAAGCTCATCTGCTGGACTTCAAAGGTACACTTTACGGCGAAGAGCTGGAACTGGAACTCTTCCGCCGGCTGCGGGATGAGAAAGCCTTTCCGTCACACCGGGAACTTATGGAACAGATAAGCATGGATATCATTCAGGTGAGAAATGATTACTCCGGGGAAGGCAGGTGATACGATGATACGCTGCGGAATAGATATCGTCGAACTTGAACGGATAAACGAAATCAGAAACAAACATGATTTCGACTCCAGGATATTTACCGAACAGGAACGCGTCTGCGGTGCGGCAAAAGGCGGCAGACCGGAATATTTCGCCGGACGCTGGGCGGCAAAGGAGGCCGTCGCAAAAGTGCTCGGCTGCGGCTTCGGCAAAAACTGTTCCCCGGATGAAATAGAGATACTGCCGGATGACTCCGGAGCACCGCAGCTGCGGCTCACCGGTGCGGCTCTTAAAACCGCGGAACGGGCAGGAATCGTCTCCTGGAGCATATCCATATCGCATGAAAAACATTATGCGGCAGCAGTCGCTGTCGCTGAAACCGCGCCAACATAAGGAGGATACCCGAATGAACATTCTGTTGATCGAAGATGATCCCAAAACCGCTGATTTTATTGCCAAAGGCTTCGGACAATCCGGTTTCACCGTGACCGCTGTCAACAACGGCACTGACGGATTGGCAAAGCTTGCCTCTGAAAACTTCGATATCGCCGTGGTCGATGTGATGCTCCCCGGTATCGACGGTATAAGTCTGGTACAGCAGGCACGGCAGGCGGGCTGCACCTCACCGGTGATCTTTTTAAGTGCCAAAGGCTCTGTTGAGGATAAGATCCTGGGGCTTCAGGCGGGCGGAGATGATTATCTTGCCAAACCGTTCTCTTTCACCGAACTCCTTGCCCGTATCCAGGCGATGCTGCGCCGCACCCACAGTCTGTCGCAGCCGACCACGCTTACGGTCGCGGATCTTTCCATCGACCTCATCAGCCGCAAAGTCATCAGGGGCGGCAAGCGCATCGATCTGCAGCCGCAGGAGTTTTCACTTCTGGAGTATCTCATGCGCAATACCGGCAAAGTGGTTTCCCGCACCATGATCCTCGAAAATGTCTGGGAATACAACTTTGATCCGCAGACCAATATCGTGGAAACCAGACTCTGCCGTTTAAGAGAAAAAGTGGATAAAGAATTTGAACGCAAACTCATCCACACGGTCCGCGGCTTCGGTTATGTTCTGGAATAAATACAGAGTATCCCTGCGGACACAGGTGACTTTCTGGTTCGCAGTTCTGTTTGTCGGAATCGCGGCGGCGACCAGTGTTTTCACCGGACACAATCTCTATCAGCTGCTCATCCGCAGAATGGATCAGCAGCTTGAGGAGCTTTACAACCGCTGTCTGACTGACTACTTTGTCGGCAAAAACGCCCGCAATCTCGGAGTGGAATTTCCGGTCTACGATCTGCAGCCGGATCTGCTCATGGCTTTCGACCAGCATCTTCCGGGATTTATCGCACAGGTGGCATACGAACCTGCTGTCACCGATCCTTACGGTTCGCCCACGGTATTCGGCTATGTTGACAACCGGATATATATGCTGCGCCGCAACAATCAGGATGGCAAAGTTTATTCCCGCATGATAAATCCGCAGCCGCATATCCATCTTATCCGCCGTCGGCTGATGCGGAAAAGGAAAGAGTTGGGCAACGAAATGTTTTTCTACAATTTTTTTGACAACTCCGGCAAAAGCACGGCAAGTTCCTCAAATTATCCGTCAAAGCTGATCCTGCCGCAGCCGGGACTGCCGGTAAGTAATAAAAATTTCCGTGTTCTGGTCAAAACCTTTCCCGACGGAGCGAAACTTGTTTCCGGCAGGACTCTCAATGAACTGCATACCCGTGTGGAACATTATGTTTCCGACTTTCTGGTCATCGGTCTGCCGATCCTTGCCACCGGTATCCTCATAGCCTGGCTGATTTCCGGCAGAGTTGCCTCCGGAATCCGCAAGGTGGGTGAAGCAGCGAAGGATATCGCAGGCGGCAATTATTCCAGAAGGGTATCAGGGAACTATCATGGTCAGGAGATCGCAGAATTGATATCAGCATTCAACAAAATGAGTGCCAACACCGAGCGGCTGCTCACCGAACTGCGCGGAGCGACCGATGATGTGGCGCATGACCTGAAAACTCCGCTCACCCGCATCCGCGTACTTGCTGAAGTCACGGTCCGCGGTCAGCGTGACTTTGAGCAGTGGAGCGATGCTCTGGGGAACATTGCCGAAGAATGTGATGATATGGTGGCGATCATCAATACCATGCTTGAGATCACCAGAACCGAATCCAACATCGAACACATGTCAAGGGAGATCATCGATCTGCGCGGATTGCTCTGCCGCCTGCACGATCTTTACCAGCCTGCGGCAGAAGAACGCAATATCAACTGGCAGCTCACGGTTCCGGAGCAGCAGATACTTATCCATGCCGACCGCATAAAGATACAGCGCATGATCGGCAATCTGCTGGATAATGCCTTGAAATTCGTTCCCGATTCCGGCAGTATACATCTGGAGACCTCCTGTTCAGAAAATGAAGTGCAGTTCCGGGTGATCGACAACGGTCCGGGAATTCCGGATCAGGATAAACCCCGGGTGTTTGAACGCTTTGTCCGTCTGGACAGCAGCCGCACCCACCGGGGAAACGGTCTCGGTCTTGCCATGGTAAGAGCGGTGGTACATGCCCATAACGGTACCATAACCATTTCGGATACTCCCGGCGGCGGAGCAACATTCACCGTCACCCTCCCGCTTGCACAGCAGTCCTGACGGATGCAGGGACAAGATTGAAAAATGGTGCCATTCTATGGAACAGTATATAAATCAATTCTTTATGATTTAATTATTCCGTTCCCCGCCTGTGAAGCAGGGGCGGAACGGGAAAAAAGACGTGCGGTTGTTTTTGCGTCCGGGAATACCGAAAAAAAGCGAATAATTTAATTATAAATTCTTTATGGATAGTTTTTATGTGGAATGGCACCAATTGACAATGGAGTCGTTGGAACGTTAACTGGGATATTGCCTTTGAACGACATTCTTGCAGGCATTGTAGCATTTGAAACAGGGGTATTAGATAATCTGTATGCCTATTCAAAAGAAATAATTTTAAATGCGTTAGAACAGTTGAATCAAAATGCAAAAAATCGTTTAATGCAACAAGAAAAGCTTATGGAATAGAATACCATGTTTAAGGCAGAAAAAATTTTTAAGATATTGCAAATTTTTATAATTGGTTTCAACGGATTAATCATCTTTTGCGGATGGATCAATATCTTTTCTAAAAGATTATTATCAGTTCCTGTTCTTATTAACTTATTAAAAAATGAATCAACATTAATTTTGTTTTTATTTTTTTTATCGTTTCTATGTACAATACTTTCTTTATACTCTTTTTATTATTTTGTAAAAAACAGGTGATTATGAATCGGGAATCGGTGCCATTCTACGGAACGATGTATAAATATTAATTGGAAAATGGTGCCATTCTATGGAACAGTGTATAAATCAATCCTTTATGATTTAATTATTCCATTCCCCGCCTGTGAAGCAGGGGCGGAACGGGAAAAAAGACGTGCGGTTGTTTTTGCGTCCGGGAATACCGAAAAAAAAGCGAATAATTTAATTATAAATTCTTTATGGATAGTTTTTTATGTGGAATGGCACCAATTACTGATAAGAATAAAATCCTTCACCGGGGCGTGTTGGAAAATCATCACACCCCGGAAGAAGAATCATTCCAATAAAGATCACAAGGAATAATATTAACTTACTTTTTCCATTCCATACGGATTTCATAATACTGCTCCCAATCTCCGCCATAGCTTGGTAACAGCTTTAATATATATCCGGAACCGGAAATTTTCGATGCTTCAGGAAAATATTTTTCAATTATTGTTTTAATAACTTCTCCTCGCGGAGCATCTGTGACCAAGTCAAAAATTTCGTAAGAAGTTTTTTCTTTTATCGCCTTCGTCCAACTTGCGGGCAATCGTGTTCCGGAATGCCAGCCGGATTTGTTATACACCGTGAATGTTGCGATTCCATTTTCCAATTTAAAGTTTCTTATGCTATAAGTTCCGATAAACCATTCAACCTCGCCCAGATTACCTTTTGCAGTCTTTGGACCGTTAAATTCCCACCCGGTTGGTATTTTTCCTGTCTTAAAATATTCTTTCTTAACTTCTTTCATACTGTAAGAGTTAGCAATGTCTTGAGATTCGGCGTTCATTTATAAAGGTGATAAAAAAAGTGATCGAATAGATGCTGAAAAATTAGCTCGAATGGCTCGAGCAGATAAAAAACTACTGCATCCGGTAAAACGGGATAATGTGATTTGCTCATCAGTAAACACAAGACGACTTTCAAATGCCGGCGGTTTGGGGAAAATGAAGCGGTACCGTCTTGCGTTTGATCAGCTTGTCTCTCAAATCGGACAGATTGTGCTAAAAAAAAGTCAAATAGACGCAGTTTTTTTTATAATTCAGAACTACATTAATATGTGTTTTGATCAGAGGTTTTTGCGAAAAAAAAAGATGGATTTTTATTGAATTCCGGCTTTTATGTCTGCCAAATGTATGTGGACAGTTTGTCCGGTTATAATTGAGCAGATGATCCGGGTTATTCATCCAATGTGATTTTGTTAAGGAGGCATCATGACCGGCTGTATTTTTCTGGAAACCGTTGTTTTTGAAAATCCCGGAGGCTGGACCGTTGATACACAATGTGTCGAAGCCATGGGATCGGCATATCTTCTTGCTCATGGTATCGGAAAACCGGTCGCAGATGCCGTTACCGGATTCAGTACAGAAGAAGATGCCGCGTGGCAGGTCATGGTGAGAACCAGAGATTGGACTGCGGAATGGAAACGCGGAACTCCGGCAGGACGCTTTCAGGTAATAATCGACGATACGGTTTTTCCGCAGGAGTTGGGAACCAATGGTCCGGAATGGGATTGGCAGTGTGCCGGTTCAATATTTCTCAACTCCGGCAGGCATAAACTTGCCTTGCACGACCTTACCGGGTTTGACGGACGTTGCGATGCGGTCTGTTTGATACGGGAAAATGCTGATGTTCCGCCGAAACACGGCAGGGAACTTGCTGAATTCCGCAGAAAAGTCTGCCGTACTGTCATTGAAGATGATCCGGAACATTACGATCTGGTTGTATGCGGAGGCGGATATGCCGGAATTTGTACAGCATTGGCGGCGAAACACCGGAAACTGAAAACTTTACTGATCAATGACCGTCCGGTACTGGGAGGTTGCGGAAGTTCCGAAGTCCGGGTGTGGGCAGGCGGTAAAACGCACCTGACTCCGTATGAAAAATTAGGTGATCCGGCACTTATGATCAGTCCGCTTGCAGGACATCCGGGGATGAAGAAAAAAGCAGCTTTCTTTGAAGATGACCGGAAAACCGTTCTTTTCAATGAGGGAGAGGATCTGCTGCTGAATGAAATCCTGATCGGTGCGGAGTGTTCCGGAACAGAACCGCGCCGGATCACTGCTGTCATCACCAAAAATGTCCGGACCGGGAAGGAGACCCGCAGGAAGGCTGAGGTGTTCAGTGACTGCACCGGAGATGCTGTGCTGGCACGTCTGGCAGGCTGCCGGGTGATGTACGGACGGGAGGCAAAAAATGATTTTGATGAGTCTCTTGCTCCGGAAACTGCGGACCGTCTGGTGATGGGGCACTCCACCTTGTGGGAGACAACGCTCCGCCGGGAGGAGGTTCCATTCCCGGATATCGACTGGGGCATCCCGTTCGATGAAGACCGGGTAATACGCCGTTTCAACTGCTGCTGGGATTGGGAAACCGGACAGTACCGCGATCAGATCATGGATATCGAATATATACGCGACTACGGATTGATGACATGTTTTGCCAATTGGTCATATTTGAAAAACCGTGCACATGACCGGGAAAAGTGGAAAAACTATGATCTCGAATGGATTTCCGCCATCGGCGGAAAACGGGAAAGCTGCAGAGTTGTCGGTGATCTTATTCTTTCACAGAATGATGTGGAGCAGAAAATAAGTTATCCGGATGCAACAGCTTCACTCAGCTGGAGTATTGATCTGCATTACCCTGATCCGGAAAATGAAGACCAATTTGGTGAACCGTTCCTCTCATGCGCTTATCACCGGGGGATCGGGAAGGTATATCCGGTACCTTACCGCTGTCTTTGTGCCAAAGATGTTGAAAATCTGTTTCTCGGCGGACGTTGCATAAGTCTGACGCATGTGGTATTTTCCAGTGCCAGGGTCATGCGTACTTTAGGAATGCTGGGGGAGGTCGCAGGACTGGCAGCTTCTCTCTGCTGCCGGTTCCATTGTTCCACGCATCAAATTTATTCAGAACATCTGGAGGAACTGAAAAAAGAGATGGATCAGGGAGTGCCAATTGTTCCGCCGAACGGTTTCGCCCCCGGATTCATGGAACTTTATCACTTTATGAGACCGGTCGGTTCCGTCGGGAACGACAATGATGAAAATTGCTGGATCATTTTTGATCCACAGGGAAATCCCCGGAATCCGATCCCGGAACCGTTAAAACAGAATATAAAACGGCTCGGTTCGCTTCATTTGGAAGGCAAAGACGGCAAGTGGCAGGATGATGAAAAAAACTGAAACATTAAATGATATAACAATTCAAAGAAGGTGCGGAAAAATGAACAGCAAAACAGTCGGGTACGATCGTTGCAGTCAGGGGAAAACGTTAAATGGTTTTAATGGTGTGCTGAGCGTAAGGGGCGGCGCATTGCCGGATACAAATTCTGCGCCGCAAAAACAGACCGGTATTGTAAAATACGGCAGACTTACCACCGTTTTTGCATCCGCAAGAGCCGCTTTTACCTTGATAGAGCTGCTGGTGGTCACTTCACAATACTGCCGTGATTTTTTCAAACGCTTTATTTGTACGGATCAGTACGGATGTGTACGGAAACATACGGAGAGTGCCGCTTACAAAAATACGCCGCATCATACTTGCAAAGCAAGTGCTTCATGTTTGCCGCAGGCAAACGCTTCATGCAGCAACGCTGC
>JAZSGR010000001.1:0-15641 GCA_045532825.1 Victivallaceae bacterium
GTTAAGCGTTGCTGTTTTTTTTACATTTGGGCGTACGGTGCTTCGCCGGTAATGCAGCGCAAGTTTTGTATAGCCGGTCATGCCTGATATATATGTGGGGGCGGCGCATGAAATGAGAATAATGAGAGTTATGAGAATTATGAGAGTAATGGGTAAATGGTGCGCCGCGCTTTTTTGCCGTCAGGGTACTGACCGCGCGCATTTTTACCCACACGGCTAATTTCGGCGGCGCAGAGATCTCATAAATCTCATAGTTCCCATTATTCCCATAACTCTCATCAAACCGCCGCCCCCAAGCGGCTGTCACACCGCAGCGGGTATACCGCATGGGCTGTACGATCGTCAGGTTTGACAGCCCGGTGTCTTGAGAGCAGTTATACCTTACCGGTAACGCAGCGCAAGTTTTGTATAGCCGGTCATGCCTGATATATATGTGGGGGCGGCGACCGGTTGCCGGCAGCATCATAACGCCGCCCTGCCCTGCGGGGGGGCGGCGGAAAAGCTATTACACTTTACAGGTATCGCAGTGCGCCGCGATATTTTACCCACGGGTACTGACTGCGCTTGTTTTTACCCGCACGGCTAATTTCGGCGGCGCAGATGTCAGACAGGTCGGACAAGTCAGACAGGTCGGACATCAAACCGCCGCCCCCAAGCGGCTGTCATACCGCAGCGGTCATACTGCATTGGTGCATAACCGGTCAGGTATGCTAGCCCAGGCGGCGGAAAAGCTGTCATACCTTGCCGGTACTGCAGCGCAAGTTTTACCGACATGGTTTATCTTGACAGCGGCGCGGATAATTAAATACGCACATATTGATTGCAGTACAGTACAAAACATTTGAATAATAAGAGTTTTCACAGTATATTAAGCACGGGATTGAAAATTTCGAAAAAAACAACAGGAAAAAAGAAAAATGAATGCATTTGAAATCGCCAGACAGGTATACGCCGCTTACGGCGTAGATGTGGAAAAAGCCTTTATCCGTCTTGATAAGATCCCGGTGAGCATCCACTGCTGGCAGGGTGATGATGTCAACGGTTTTGAAAATGATACTGCTCTGGATGGCGGACTGGCAGTTACCGGCAACCATCCCGGCA
Source organism: Victivallaceae bacterium (assembly GCA_045532825.1). Lineage (GTDB taxonomy): Bacteria > Verrucomicrobiota > Lentisphaeria > Victivallales > Victivallaceae > UBA1784. Next base: position 1,102 of record JAZSGR010000001.1, read on the forward strand.
GAGCAAGAAATGCCGATGAACTGCGCGGCGACCTGGATCAGGCATGGAAACTCATCCCCGGACCGAAACGTCTCAATGTCCACTCGATCTACGCCGAGACCAACGGTAAAAAAGTCAGCCGCGATGAACTTGCTGTCGAACATTTTTCCCGCTGGATCGACTGGGCAAAAGCCAATGGTTCCGGTCTGGACTTCAATCCGAGCTGTTTTTCGCATCCGCTTGCATCTGACGGCCTCACTATTTCCCATGCCGACAGCGGTATCCGCAATTTCTGGATCCGTCACTGCATTGCCTGCCGCAAGATCGCTGAAGGTTTTGGCAGGGCACTCAACAATCCCTGCGTGACCAACTACTGGTTCCCGGATGGTTTCAAAGATACGCCTTATGACCGTCTGGCGGCAAGAGAAAGACTCCGCAGCGCACTGGATGAAGTTTTTGCGGAAGAGATCTCCAAAGCATACAACCTTGATGCGGTCGAATGCAAACTTTTCGGTATCGGTGCTGAAAGCTGCACTGTCGGCTCCCATGAGTTTTACATGGGCTATGCGATGAGCCGCGGCAAACTGCTCTGTCTGGATGCCGGACATTTTCATCCGACCGAAGTGATCTCCGACAAGATCAGCAGCACCCTGATGTATCTGGATGAGATTCTGCTGCACGTCAGCCGCGGAGTCCGCTGGGACAGCGATCATGTAGTTACCCTCTCTGAAGAACTTCAGGCGATCGCCTCGGAGATCATCCGCCACAACTTCGATCAGCGCGTCCACATCGGTCTGGACTACTTTGACGGATCCATCAACCGCATCGCAGCCTGGGTGATTGGCAGCCGCAACATGCGTAAAGCCCTGCTCCAGGCTCTTCTGGAACCCGCCTCCATGCTCAAGGCAGCTGAAGACAGCAGAGACGGTGCAAAACGTCTGGCACTGCTGGAAGAGATGAAGACCCTGCCGTTTGCCGCCGTCTGGGATGAATACTGCGCCCGCTGCGGCGTTCCCGGCGGTTTCGACTGGTACTCGGAAATCGAACGTTACCAGAAAGATGTGCTTTCAAAACGGTGATCGAAATGCAGGATATTGTAAGAAATATGCTGATCGCCATCGGAGAAGATCCTGATCGCGAAGGACTTGTCAAAACTCCGGAACGGGTGGAAAAAAGCATGAAGTTCCTGACCCGCGGCTACACCCAGAATATCGAAGAGGTGGTCAACGGAGCCCTCTTTGAAGCTGAGTCGGATGATATGATCATCGTGCGTGATATTGAATTTTTCAGCATGTGCGAACATCACATGCTGCCGTTTTTCGGCAAGTGTCACGTGGGATACATCCCCAATAAAAAGATCCTCGGCTTGAGCAAAGTGGCCAGAATAGTCGATATGTACGCACGCCGTCTGCAGATACAGGAACGCATGACCAAAGAGATCGCCACGGCACTTATGGAGATCCTCGATGCCCAGGGCGTCGGAGTTGTCATCGAAGCCCAGCATCTCTGCATGCAGATGCGCGGAGTGGAAAAGCAGAATTCCTTCACTACCACAAGTTCGATGCAGGGCAGTTTCCGTGCGGAACTTGCCACCCGTAACGAATTCACCAGGTTGATCCGATGAGAGCCCTGGTACAGCGGGTGACCTCCGGCAGGGTCGATATCCACGATCCCGACGGCGGAGTACGGACGACCGGCAGTATCGGCAAAGGTCTGGTGGTGCTTTTCGGGGTTTCAGTGGACGACAAACTTGAAACCGCCGGGAAACTTGCCGACAAATGCGCCGCACTGCGCTGCTTTGAGGATGAAAACGGCAAGATCAATCTGGATATCAAACAAATATCCGGAGAGATCATCGTGGTTTCGCAATTCACTCTTTATGCAGATACCTCCCGCGGCAACCGCCCCTCATTTTCCGGAGCGGCGCGTCCCGATCTTGCCATTCCCTGTTACGAGGCCTTTGTTTCCCGTCTGCGGGAACACGGCATTCCCACTTACACCGGAGAATTCGGAGCTGAAATGCACGTCGACATTCAGAACGACGGACCGGTGACTCTTATGCTGGAGCTGTGATAAATGACCGGTGCAGACACATCGAAAAGCCAAAAGATATCCCGCTGGGCATTCCCTCTGCTTCTGTTGTTTGCACCGCTGCTGTCATATCCTCTTGTCTGGAAAAAACTTTTTTTCTCCCGTCTTCCGCTGTGGGGTGACGTCCAGCTTTTCACGCCGGCAGTACTCGGATTGCTTGCCGGAGCTGCGGTATGTTTCAAAGCAGAAAAGCTTGCAAGCATCTGGAAAATAAACCGTCTGCGCTGGCTTTTGATCTTTGCGGCGGCAGGAATAATCACTGCCGTGATCCAGCAGCTGATCTACGGCGGGACTGCGGTATTCCTGTGTTCAGCACTCTTTTTCTTTCTGGTTCCGCTGGCAGGCATGCTGTATTCAGGAGAATTGAAAAGACTGTTTCCGCTGTTGGGCCAAATACTTTTTCTGCCAGTCCTGGCGGTCACAGTGTGCAGTCAGGATTTTTCCGGCTGGATGGGAAACTGGAACTGGAATTTCACTCTCCTTGCCATGACCGGTACCAGCATATTTCTGCTTTTTCCTCATCTCAGCCTTCAGCGCACAGTAATGTGTTCCATGGCGGCAGTCATCCTCGAACTGGTGATTTTTACGGCAGTGAAACCTGAACTTCTGCCGCGCGGTACCTTTGCCGGTATCACCGGAGCAGTCATAATCCTGCTCTGTTTCCGCAACATATCCCCGTACCGCCGCTGGGCATTTGCGCTGTGGGCGGTAATCATCACTCTGGTGCTGTTCACCGGTTCTGCGGGCAGCATTATCGAACAAACTCCCGACTCCCGTATACAGCTGTGGCGCGGCAGTCTGGATTTCACACTTGCCCATCTGCCGTTCGGTGCCGGTCCGGACAGGTTTGAAAGCATGATAAATCCCTACCTGCCGGAAATTTATTATTTCACTCCTTTTGCAGCTGCAAGACACACGCATCCGCACAATGAGTTCCTCAACTTCGCAGCCGGTTACGGAGTTGCGGGGGTGGTATTCTCCGCACTGCTGGTCTTCGCATTTATCCGCGGTATCCGTTTCAGCAACCGTCCTGGACTCTGGCTTTCATGGTGCGTGCTTCTGCTCGGTATCCACGGTCAGTTCGATGTACTGCTTTCCCTGCCGCTTACCGGCAGCTGGTTCCTGCTCGGAGCCGGAGTGGTTGCCGCCAACGGAACCGCAAAATATGCAGAAATACTCCGCACTCCGCTGCCGCGTGCCGCAGGCTGGCTGTTTCTCGTGTTTGCCGCATTGCTTGCTTTTGCAACTTTGCATTCCTCTTTCAATCTGCGCGAAGCAAGGATGGCACTCTCCCGGAAAGATCCGTCAACTGCCGCGATCAGATTGAAACAGAGCTTGAGATACCGCACGACCGGGGAAAACCTGTATACTGCCGGAGCCGTGGAACTGTTCGATTTCCGCAACCCGGATAATGCAATCAGGCATCTGGAAAAGATTCGCATCATCCACGGTCTGCCTGCGGTTTATCACAGCAACGCCCTGCTCGGACGTGCATTTGCCGTCAAAGGAGATCTTAACAAATCCCTTTATTATTTTGATGAAGAATTGAAATATTATCCTTACAGTGCCGTGGCATCATGGCTGAAACTGTCGGTCCTGCGTCAGGCGGGAGCTGACAGCCAAAGCATTGCTGATGAAAATTCCCGGTTTGAAAAGTTGATGAAAATGCGCGATATGGCTCCAGCAGATATATCCAAACTGATCCGCAATCAGGAATTGGATGATGCTCCTCTGAAAAACCGGAAAAAATTATGATATCGACCGCAGAATTTATCATGTCACAGCAGCCGGGGATACTTTACTCCCTGACACTCTGTGCCGTTTATGCTCTTGGTGCATTCGCCGCAGGATGCCTGATATCAAGACGGAGCGATGTGATCGCATTCGCCGCAGGACTTCTGATTTCCGGAGTGTTTTTCTTTTCAGCATTTTCTCTTGTTCCCGGAGTCTGGACCGCCTGCGGCAATAAAACAGTTATCCTGCTGCTGCTTGTCTTTGCCTGCTGCGGAATATTCTTTCTGTTCCGGAGTTTATACAAAAAAACGCTGTTGTTCCTCTCCGGAGGGCTGTTGTTTGCGGTACTGGCAGGCTCTGCATTGCTTCCGCCTTATTCGTGGGATGAACAGGTCTATCAGCTCGGACTTCTTTCACGCTATTGCTTCAACCGTTCCATCGCCGTTCTGCCGGATAATCCGTACAGTGCCTGGCCGGGATTTCTGCAGTTCTTTCTTCTCCCCGGCTGGATCACCGGAGGAATGAACTTTCCGCGCCTGTTCAATACGCTGCTGTTTGTCATCCTTGCCGGCGGGTTGTATTCCTCACTGCGTATATTCGGAAAAAAGACGGCTTTTGTTCTGACGGCGGCAACATGTCTTTCACCGCTTGCCATGATACTGACCCGTTCGCTGTATGCGGAAAACACGGTCGCCCTCTTCACTCTGGCAGGAGTTTTGACATTGGTCCGTATGCGGAAAAAACCTGCCGCCGCCTGTCTGCTTGCCGGAGCATTCGCAGGCGGCGCAATGGCGGTCAAACTCACTTCCGGCGGAGCGGCACTGGCACTGTTTCTGCTCTGTGCTTTTGACAGGCGCAACCGGAAATATCTGCTTCTCTTCATTGCCGGAGCTGCCGCAGTCTTGCTGCCGTACTTTTTCCGCATCTGGTATCATACCGGCAATCCGTTTTATCCGTTTGCTCCGGAGATTTTCGGAACCTCCCGGGCAGTGGCGGACTATCATTATCAGCTCGGAGCCGCCCGCTACGGCATGGGACCGCTTTACGGTACGGTTTTCGGCTGGATCACCACCGCCTTTGCAGGAAAACTCTACGACGGAGCAGTAAGCGGTTTTCAGCAGCCGGCAATACTGCTTCTGCTTTTCTGCTCCTTCCGTTTCAGCCGCACCGGGCGTTACCACAAGTGGATCAAACGGTTCCTCATTCCGATTGCCGTGATGTATCTTTTCTGGGGATTGACCTCACAGCAGACCCGATTTCTGTATCCTGCGCTGTTTCTGCTCGCCTTTCCGGCAGCGGCGGCACTCAATGGTCTTTCCAGCAGAATGAAAAATGTTTTCCTGCTGATGATACTTGCCGGAACGTTTCTGACTTCTGATCTTTATCCGCATTTGAAACACTTTTTCATTTCGTGGAAAATCGTCAAACCGGTGCGTCAGGATCCGCTGCGTTTTTTGAGCTTTGCCCAGCGGGACCCTGACTTCATACAGATCCTGGAAGCTGCCGGAAAGACTCCGCGCACCAGCCGCATACTTCTGCTGTTTGAAAGACGCGGATTTTATCTTCCGCGCCGCCACGAAAACGCCGATCCGGGATTTCAGGAGAAATATTTCAAAACACTCCCGCAAACCGTGGATGAGCTGATGGCTGAACTCAAAGATGCAGATTATCTGCTGACAGGTTCCAATGAAAAGAACGTCGATCTTCAGGAAAAAGATCTGGAAATACAGAAACATTTGATGATGCTTATAAACTCTGCAGTCTCACAGAACAGATTAAAAATCGTAATATCTTCATCCCGAAACACCTGTCACCTCTTGAAAAAACAGAATTCCGGTGATATTGTATTAAGATGATTTTATTTTTGAACGGAAAAATTCAGCTATGAAACGATTGTTTTTTCGCTTGCACCGCAACTGGATCCGGCGTCTCATCCTGCTGCTGCGCAAGAAATCCGGAGAGCGCGGCCTGATAATCGCCCTCTCGTTTTTCATTGGAGCCGCAGGTGCGGTTGCCGCCGCATTATTGAAAATACTGGTATCTTTTCTGGAAAGATCCAGTTTATGGATATTCAACCACCCCGGTGAAGCTGTTGAACGCTTCGGCTGGATGGCGTTGTTTTTTCTCACTCCGCTGGTCGGTATCATCCTCTCCTACACGGTACAGAGGATTTTCGGCGGAGTACGTTATGCAAAAAGTCTGAGTCCGCTGATCCTCGCCCTGCATCTGCACAAGACTTACATTCCCTTCCGCGAGATCTGGAACCATATACTTTCCAGCGGACTTGCGGTGGGTTTCGGCGGTTCTGCCGGACTTGAGGCTCCCAGTGTTCTCACGGGAGCAGCGATCGGAGCCAATACCGGCAGCAAACTGCACATCGACCGCAAACAGCGTCTGCTGCTGATCGGCTGCGGGACCTCGGCTGCGATCTCTGCGATCTTTAACAGTCCGATCGGCGGAGTTCTGTTCGCAGTGGAGGTGCTTCTTCCTGAATTCAGTGTGGGCGCGCTTGTTCCCATGCTTATTTCAAGCGGTGTGGCGGCTGTGGTATACCGGGTGATCTTTTCAAGATCCGCCGAACCCATGCTGGCTATAACTGCGGACTGGCGTACGGATGCAGTGCCGTTTTATATCCTCTGCGCCATATTTTCTGCGGTCGTGGGAGTATACGTCATCCGCACGGCGTATTACCTCGGAGCGGAAATGCGCCGCAAGCTGCCCAGTGCAAAACTGCGTCTGATGACCGGCGGCATACTGCTGTGCGTGATACTGCTGGTGTTCCCGACTCTGCGCGGACAGGGATATGCTTTCATCGTACATGCCTTCAACGGCGATCTTGCCGCATTGAAAGCCAGTGCGCCGCTGCTGCATTTTCTCAACAACGATGCGCTTATCATCACTCTTATCATAATCGCCTGTATCCTTGTGAAAGTGATCTCCTCGGTTCTCACAGTTGAGTCCGGCGGTGACGGCGGTATCTTTGCGCCCTCCATGTTCATCGGAGCCTTTACCGGACTGGCGTTTGCCAGGATGGTAAATCTCACCGGCATCATCGAACTGCAGGAATCCAACTTTGTCGTGGCGGGAATGTGCGGAGTCTTTACAGCCGTCATGCGTGCTCCGCTTACCGGAGTATTTCTCATTGCCGAAGTGACCGGCGGCTACATTCTGCTGGTGCCGTTGATGATGTCCTCTGCGGTCTCCTGGTTTGTGGCCCGCAAACTTGAACCGGAGTCGATCTACCGCAAAGCGCTTATCGAAAGCAAGCTGCTGGTGGGCGACCGTGATTCGGTCACGCTGCAGCGTCTTCCGGTGCGTCTGTCGCTTGAACATGAGTATCCGGTACTGCATGCCGGAGATCAGGCATCTGTCCTTGCCGGGTTGCTGGAATCAAGAGAGACGACCAGGGAGATCTATCCGGTACTGGATGAAAACGGTGTTCTTCAGGGGGTGGTCCATCTGGATAAGACACTTGCGGCGATGCTCAATCCGCAATTTTTCAACACGCTGCTGATATTTGATCTGATGGTCCAGCCGCGCGGAATGGTTTCGACCGACGATGATCTTGCGTGGGCGATGACCAACATCGAACGTTACAGTGTAAATCACCTTCCGGTGCGTGATCCGGAGGGCAGATTTGCCGGATTCGTATCCAAGTCCAGTATATTTACGCGTTACCGTCAATCGGTGCGCGATGCGGATTCATTTTAAAATTATCAGACTGTTTCCCTTGCCGGCCAGTACGGAGTACAGAGAGTATGCGCCGCACAGATTTACCGTCAGGGTGCTGACTGCGCACTGTTTTTACCCGCACGGCTTATTTGTGCGGCGGCGTAAGCCGCTTACCGCAAAATACAACACAACCTTACCCCGCAGGGGCACTTCACAAGGCGGCAAAAGCCGCCGTCTTCATCCGGCTTCATCTGCGGCAGCAGATTACGCCGTGACAAGCATCTTCACTGCCAAACGCAGTTTGGCAACTTCACACCTGATGCGCCGCTGCCCCCAGGCGGCTGTCATGCCGTTGCAGTCATACCGCATATGATAATGACCGGTCAACTCCGGTCACTTTGTCGTGCATTTGCCGGTTTGATCATAAAAAATCTTCATTTGCGCAGATTTGTTCCGTGAAACATTTGTAAACGCATGCAAATATAACTATATTAAAGCTGTAATTTATCACAGGAGATAAATAAAATGGCTTATCTGGTAAAAAAATGTAATGATTTTGAGATAGACGGTACAATTTCCGCCAAAGAATGGGAACTTGCGGAAGAATGGGATTTTTCCCGTGTTGCGCAGCGTGATCCGAAACTCGGTGTGCATCTCAATGAGGTGGGTACCCTGAAAATGCTCCACAGTGACAAATACTGGTATGTCGCCGCTGATATGGAGGACTCCGACGTGGTGGCGCAGGGCAAATGCGATCAGCAGCATCTTTATACAATGGGCGATATCATCGAAGTTTTTCTCAAACCCGCCAATGATACCTATTACTGGGAGATGTACGGTACACCCAATAATTTGCGTACCACCTTTTTCTTCCCCTCAAGATCTTATGTGTTCCTGCCGGATTCGGCGGATAATGTACCTGAGTTTGAGATCCGCACCAGTGTGGACGGCACACTGAATGATTGGCAGAAAACAGATAAAGGCTGGAAAATCGAGTTCAAGTTTCCGATCGCGGTTTTTGAGAGATACGGAGCAAAATTTGCCGCAGGCGAACCCTGGGTGTTTCTGATCGCACGTCAGAACTATTCCCGCCGTCTGCCGCTGAAGGAGCTTTCCACCGTTCCGCCCATCCAGCTTGCCGATTTCCATCTGCTTGAGCAGTACGGAAGACTTGAAATAGAATAAATTCTGCAGGATCTCTGAAAATGGGCAGTCTGTATATCGTAAGCACACCGATCGGCAATATGGAGGATCTCACCCTGCGGGCGTTGAGAGTATTGAGAGAGGTGGATATCATCGCGGCGGAGGATACCCGTCACACCCGTCAGCTTTTGAGTCACTTTGAGATCCACGGAAAACAGCTGGTGAGCTGTCATGCTTTCAATGAACACGGCAAAGTGGCAGATCTGGTCGGACAGGTGAAGAACGGCAGTTCGATTGCCCTGGTCTCTGATGCCGGAACACCCTCGGTTGCAGATCCGGGATTTCTGCTGGTGCGCACAGCGGTGGAGCAGGGGATCGAACCTGTGGTCATTCCCGGGGTGTCGGCATTGACTTTTGCGGTCACGGCATCGGCACTGCCGGTCGATAAATTTGCGTTCAGGGCATTTGCCCCGGTCAAACCCGGACAGAAAGATCGTTTTCTGCGTGAGATGATCGATTCCGGTATGACCAACTTCTTTTTCGAGTCACCGTTCCGCATCGGCAAGACCCTTTCAGCGATCGCGCAGATCGCTCCGGACTGCCGTCTGGCACTGATCCGTGAGGCGACCAAGTTCCATGAGGAGATCATCCGCGGCACTGCTGCGGAGCTTGCCGCACTCAAACGTGAGTGGAAAGGTGAGTTTGTTATAGGTATTTATTCCGGAGCCGCCAAAGGCGGAAAAAATATTCCGGAAACGGAAGAAAGTTCCGATTGATGGAATACGATCAGCTTCAGGGAACGATCATCGGCGGATACAAATTGCTGCGTGTACTCGGCAGTGGCGGCAATGGTGTGGTATATCTGGCGCGCCAGCTTGCGGTCGACCGGATCGCGGCGTGCAAGATACTGCATCCGGATCTGGCGGAAAATCCGGTCTACATCCGCAACTTCATCCGTGAAGCGCGTACGGCGGCATCACTGGAGCATCCGCATGTCATCCAGGCACTGGATGTCGGCGGCAGTGACGGACTTTATTACTTTGCCATGGAATACGTTCCAGGAGTTTCGCTTGAAAAAATCCGCACCACTGCTCCCGAGCGGATCACGCTGCCTTTTCTTCTGGATATTTCCATATCCCTTGCCGATGCGCTTGACTTTGCCTGGAGCCATTTTCATATCATCCACGGCGACATCAAGCCGGATAACCTGATGATCCGTGACCGTGACAACGTTCTGAAACTTGCCGATCTTGGACTGGCTCATGTTGCAGGAAGTGATGACGGCAGCGGTGAGATCATGGCTACTCCGCTCTATGCTGCTCCGGAGGTCATCATGGGCGGACAGTTGTCGACCGGAGTCCGCAGTGATATTTACAGTTTCGGAATAATGCTCTACGAACTGCTCGCCGGTAAAGCTCCGTTCCGCGGCAGTATGGATGATGTTCTGCGTCAGCATGTCGAGGTCGATCCGGAACCGCTTTTTGCGGTCAATCCCGGGGTGGATGAAAAACTGGCGGAACTGGTTGGTTCTATGATCTGCAAAGCTCCTGCCGACCGACCTGCCGACTGGAAAACCGTCAAAGACGCCCTGACCGGCATACGCTCCGGGAGCTCTGATGAAAAGGTCGATATGAGCTGCTGTTCTGCTGATGTGGATGATGATGAACACGACCGGTCTTCAAGCCGTTATGTTCCGCTTATCCTGGGAGCTGTCATGCTTCTGCTTACGCTTGCCACCGGATACATGATTTACAGAGCCATGTGCTGAAGGGATCGTGATATTTTGGATACGACAGCTCCGCCATTTAAAAAACTCCGCCGTATCGCCGGAGAGACCATTGTGCGTTACCGTATGATCTCCGCAGGAGACCGCATCCTTGCCGGACTTTCCGGCGGTAAGGACAGTTTTGTCATGCTGGAACTGCTGCATCAGCTCCGGCAGGCGGCTCCGGTGCCGTTTGAAGTGACGGCAGTCACCTTTGATCCGGGATTTCCGGGGTTCAATGTTTCAGAGATAAGTGCATACTGCAAAGCGCGCCGCTGGGATCAGCGCATCATCGGCATGGATATTCCGGGAATAATCAGTGAAAAAGATTTTTCCCGTGCACCGTGTGTACTGTGTTCAAGACTGCGGCGCGGCAGACTTTACGGTCTGGCGAAGGAGCTTGACTGCGGAAAACTTGCACTCGGACATCACCTTGATGATATAATCATTTCGTTCCTTATGAGTCTGTGCCGGGGACAGGGGGTTTCTACCATGGCTCCGGTGGTTCATCCCAAAGATGAAGGCAAGCCGTGCGTGATACGTCCGCTTGCCCTGGTGCCGGAGGAACTTATACGCGAATGTGCCGCACTCATGGATCTTCCTGAAGCCGGAGTCTGCTGTTACAAAGAGCAGCTCAACAGCGGAGACCGCAAATATTTTGCCGGAACTCTTGCACAATGGGAACAACGTATCCCGGACCTTCGCTCCAATATAGCCAGATCTCTGATGAATCCCGAGGTGGAACACTTGCTGTGTCCGCCTGAAAAGCAGTAAGATCAGTTGAGTACCGGCATATATACCCGGTTGCCGGGAGCATTTTTCAATGCGTTGTCAGAGACTCTTACTCCGAACCAGGTGAAAAAGGTGTTCCGTAATCTCTGGGCGGTTCCGGGTTTCTGATGTGAACTGTTGATAAGAGAAAGCTGGTTTTTTTCATCTGAAGTACCGGAGACCAGCTGTGCGGCTTCAAGAGCGTTCTGCATGGATAATCCGCTTGCAAAATCGTTGCGGAAAACATTGCTGTCAACGGCATTGAAATTTTTCCATGCTTCAAGTTTGGCGTGCTGATCCCGGATATTGCTTCCGCTTGACGGAACTGAATAGCTGCGGTCGGTAAACGCTGACGGAAAATTTGAAATGGTATTTCCGGCTGTATAATTCGGCAGGTCCTGCGGAGAAAACGTCATCACCGTGCTGTCATTGTAAATATCATGCACTCCGTTGGATGAAGTGGCAAATTCCGCTCCTGCGCTTGCGGTCGGATTTTCCGCTGCCGCCCGCAATTCAGCATTGTTCCTGGCATCGAGCAGAATATTTATATCGCTGTCGGCAAGGCTGCATATAAAGATCAAACCGAGGAACACAGCGATAAATCCGATGAGCAGAGTCACCAGTTCCAGAGTTGCCTGTCCTGACTCCCTGTTCACAATCTCACCGGACCTTTCTGTGTATCGGGTTTATGGGTTTTGCCGCCGAACCCGCAGCAGTTCTGGCAGTTGCATGTGCCGCCGCCGTGATTGTACATCAATGTGGGATCAAGATCATCATTGGTGATGATCTTTCCTGTCGAGTCCACGACATAATACGTACGTGCGACCCTGTCGGTGTATATCCGGAGAGCTTTCCCGCCGTTGATATGATCCTCCACATAGACCTCCTGCTCCCTGATCGGATCGGCATTGGCTGTGTCGATGCAGAGTTTCGGTTCCTGCAGCCATCCGAGACCGGAACGGTTGGTTTTGGTATAGACATATTGCTTTCTGATATTATCCCATTTGCGGAGCATGGCAAGTGTAAGATTTACCGTGCAGTGATGATTGTATCCGTAACTGCGGAACTCCGGATCGGTCAGGGTTTTCAACGCTTTCAGGAAGTTTTCGCATCCTGCGGGCAGCGGATGTTCCGGATCGGTGAGGGAATTTTCCGCCGCCAGCCAGCTGAGGAACGTGGCGAGAATGGAGTAATGATCGCGCAGTACGCTGAAACCGTACGGTATCGGCATATACGTCGGCATCAGCACCACTTTATCGAACACCGGCATCACCAGCGGTACGGATACCGGAGGATTGCCGTTGGCAAGTTCTCCGAGAGTTTTGGCAATGGCTCCCGGACGGTAACTTGTGGAATATGATTCGTTATCCGACTGCGACTCATGTTTCGGTCCCACACGTACTGAAGAGCGTTCTTTTTTTGTGATGAATTCCGCCCGTTTGCGCCGCACTCTCTGACGCACCGCGCGGTCGATGTATACGTCACTGCCTTCCACATACGCCGCAGGACCTTCATACCGGTACTGTTTCTTCACCTTGCGGCGCAGAGTCTTGCCGCCGAACCAGTAATCGTAATGATCGTCTTCATACTGACTTGATGCGGAGCGGTAATATTCCGGATACCAGCTTTCATCATAACAGAACCATTTCATATTCACCCCTGACGGCAGATCGCCTGCTGAACGGTAAATGCTGTTCTGGATATCAGGCGAACCGGCAGCGGATTGAAACAGTGCGCTGCTGATGTTCCAGTTGTGGTCGTCGTAAGTAAGATAGTTGCTGTAGGACGAAAAACCGTTACGTACACCGAGGGTGAAAATTTCGCATTCATCCGGAAAGCGGTTGAGCGTATAATCGATATTCCACCATTTGCCCTGAAATTCCAGGTGGCTCCACTCTTTGACGAATTTCCGCAGAGCCAGCCAGCTGCTCTGTTCCGGCGGATCTCCTGCTTCGATTTCCGCAAGATGCCGCAGTATTTCAGCATAAAATTCTTCATTGGCAAGTTCCGGCGGATCGACCACCGGGGAGGAGGCAGTACGGATATTGGGATAAACTGCGATGCCCCGTTCAGTGATTTCGCTCAAAAGCATGATATACGGATCACGCCATCTGTAATTGTTTATCGTGTTTTCTGTCCCGCCGTATCTTACACTTGAGCTTACTCTGCGCAGATAGTTGTACATAGCCTCCCGTCTTGCGGCTGGCAGACCGTTTGCTTTGGCTGCCTGCTGCGCTGCGGCAAACCCTATCAGCGGACCGATGAATGAAACTCTGGTCTGCATTTCAGTGAGCAGATCGATCCTGCCCTGGAGCGCATCGCGCCGCTCTTTTCTTTTCTGCTGATATTCCGGATCGTTTTTATCTTCAGGGACATCCGGCAGCGGATGAGTCCAGTGGTCATCGCCTTCAAGCAGAGCTGAGCAGGCTTTGAATAAATTTATCTCCCCTATGAGATTGAGGGAGTTTTTCTGCCATGCGGCACCGGCGAGCGCAGCTGCCTGCTGACCGGTTTCCAGCTTGAGTTTTCCGCGTATCACATTGTGGACGTCAAACATGTAAAGCAGAGTCAGCAGCAGCAGTGTCAGCATGATGACACCTGAAATAAGCACCTGTCCGGAATCTTTTTTCATAGTTGTCAGTCCTCCAGATAGATCTTTGAATAGTTGTAAAAGCTGCTTGAACCTGCCGGTTCCGGATTTTCCGCGATCCCCATCCACCTGCCGATGGCTGGCGAGAGCAGGGGGGCGCGCTTCAGGGTGACAGTGGCATTTACATTGTCGCCTTCGTAGTTTCCCCAGAAGTCGATTTCCGGTTCGCTGGCACGCTGCGGATACCAGTAACGGTACCAGACACCGCTTGCATCACCGCTTGCCATATAGTTTTGAGCATCATCCAGTTCGCTGTATCCCCGGAAACCTGCCGACTGTCCTGATACCGGGATAGCCGCGACTCTTGCTGCCCGCAGAGCGAGATTGGTTTTGTATCCGAGACTTTTGCCTTTAGCTCCGTAATAAGCCGAATAACGGCAGAATATCTTTGCCGTACACCATTGATAGATCTGCAGAAGTGCAAAAAAGACAAAACACATAAAACAGAGTGCGACCATGGCTTCGAACATCGAAGCGCCGCATTCCCTGCCGGTTTTTCTGTGAGTTTTCTTTCTGTTCTTTATATGATGAAGCATCGTCGGCAAACCTCCGGTATTCAAGATAATACCAACCTTGGATTTTTGCAATAGCCGCAAATATAGATAATGTCCGAAATTTTGTGAAAAATTTATATTTTATCCTTATTCAGATATGTTTTTCTCAATTAAAATATATCACACAGCATGTTTTTTTCAAGCTCAAGAAACGGTTCTGTCTGCGATCGGTGGATGCAGC
>JAZSGR010000168.1:0-21580 GCA_045532825.1 Victivallaceae bacterium
AGCAAGGTCGAGTTTTGCGCCGAGTACGGTGCGGGAGTGTACCTTTGTACACGACCAAACCGGCACAGGCGCAAGGCTCGAGATTGCCCGCGATGCGCCACCGCAGTTTGAACAACTTTCACAAAAAATGGGACAATAACTGTTAAAAACAAACAGATAATAAATGAGGCAATTTCAAAACTCATCAAAATAGTCAAAGCGTCCTCGCTTCGATCTGAAAAATGGAGCGTTTTCGGTTGTTACCTCAAATTTAAATAGTTTTGCAGAATGGCTCCAGTTTGTTCCAATTTGAACCGCCGTATGCCGAACGGCACGTACGGTGGTGTGAGAGGAGGCTGCTCAAATAATGAGCAGCCTCCTGCTCGATTGATTTTGCTGTCATTTCCGTATTATGATCGCGCTCCAATCCTGAGGCAGACGGATCTCTGACCAGTTCTGACCATTTTTATGAACTGTTTTCATATTATGCTTTTTAATTTCCCGGCCGCTCTCATCATAAACATGGATCTCATGCTTTGAATTATCCTCCCAACCGAAAAATCCGCTTTGTTTGGTTATGATCCGTTCCCTGGCAATGATATATCCGCTGTGAAGTTCCAGAGGAGTCGCCGGATAAAGATGATCGGTAACCGTAGGATAAATATTTGCATAGACCGGAGCTGCGATCGAAGAAGGGTTGAACATACATCCGTAATCAAGGACACGCAGGAATTTTTCATAATATACAGCCGGATTGTAACTGTTCATATTGGTCGAATTTCCCCACGACAACGGAGTTGTAAAATGCACTCTGGCATTTTGTGATTCATGATCTGATTCGGTAAATGTGTAAGTGACTTTTCCGGCAAAATCAGGACTTCTTCCATGTCCGCCGTTGGTATACAGCAGTTTTCCTTTGGATACGATTTTGTTTATCATCCGCAGTTTCCACGGCAGCTGAAGCAGATAAACACTTGACTTCAAACATTCCAAACGGTGAGTTACAGGATCTATATCTCCGGAATATTGATCCCAGGGCTTACCGTAGTGATAATGGACTCCGCTCATACTTATCTCATCCCAGTAAACACCGTCAACATCCCAGTTGTCAAGGATATCATCCAGAGCCTTTTCCATGATCCCGGAAAACTCGGTGTTTTCCAGATTCAAATACAAATTACCATACTGACTTGATCCGTAACGGGCATGCTCTCCATTTTTCAGCAGCACTTGTGCTTCTTTGTACTTCACCCCGGGATCACCTTCGATCTGCGAGTGGAAATAACGCAGGATCTTAGTCCGGGGCCGGATCTTTTTGATATGGGCGATCAGATTTTTTTCAGCTTTGCGTAAAGCATGATTGTCCAGCATATAATGCCCCAAGCCGCCTTCGGAAGAAGAAAAATCCATACCGGCGATAGTGTAATAAATATTATATGTATTGAGCCGGTTGGAAAAATTTGAATTTTTCATCCATATTTTAAATGTTCCGACAGGGCCATTCAGCAGAATGTTGACTTTAAGATGGCGTCTTGCCGCATTGACAAAATCAAAATATCCGCCTTTTTCCATGGGAACCAGAATGAATTGCTGGGTAACGGATTTTCCGGGAGGCAAAACCAATTCCCTGTCGCACATTGCCGCACTGTGCGGAGCCGGAATAAATGCTCCGAAATGGACCTGGAACACCGGATTGACAGCATAAAGACCTATTCCGCCTTCTCCGGGGATGCCGGCAAAGACAGAAAAATTACCGTCACTGCGCCGGATATTACGACCGGAAGTATATTCAAGTCCGCATAAGTGCAAGATCGATTTTTTCCCCGGAACCTTCACTGTATGCTCCTGCATCAGCGGCAGATTTTCTTTCGTCAAATTTGTGAATGTGTCACTGACCAGCAGTAATTCATTTTTCCGTTCAATCTTGCGCTCATGTCTGAAATACTTGCATGAACCTGACACCCATTTTCCGTCCGGAGTTGAAAAACGGCTTTCAACAGCGAAGTTTTTGCCGGACAGCGGAACTTCTATAAGGTTCGCTTTAGCGGTGATTTTTTTGCTAAGCGGAAAACTTTTTTTCAAACGGATAAATGGCAATTCACCCGTGGGAGCCCCTTTGCGGAGCGCAATTTTTTCCACATGCTCAAAAGCAATAACAATATTGGTCAACTCCAGCGGATAAGTAAACTTTTTCGGATTGGAATTTATAAATACTATCGTATTCTTACCGGATTTCAGCATCCCGGTCAGATTCAGCGCAAAATCGTGCATATTGTAATGCATGCTGAAAAAACGCCGGGTATGAACATGATTGCTGCCAGCCTTGCCGTCCCGGGTGTAAGGAACAAGATAACCTTTGCCGGATTGATAGATCGTTCCCCGCGCGCCGTTTTTTGTACGGAATCCGTTTGCAGGAGCGATCAGATTCAAATGATTCAATTCTCTGCCGTTGACAAAGATCTTCATCGCACGGGAATATCCGCCGAAAAGCTGTTTTGTGTACAAATTTGCATGCAACCGCAATACGGGCGACAGGTGTTCAGGCAATTCTTTGACAGTAAAATAAAATTCCTTTTTTTGCTGTTCTGAAATTTTTACAGCATCTGCGATCTTTACAGATTCTGTATTGCGGATGACCGCATTGTGTTTGCCGTTGCCGTCGGTGGATACAGCAGTTCCGAGATCCTGCCGGTTCCGGAAACGGGCATTTGTTTTCCCGGTCGTAAGGATATGTTCAACCTTTGATGTCCCTCCGGTATTGACATCGCTGTCACAAAGCCATGCGGTAAGTCCGATGACCTTATTCATGCTCAAACTTTTTCCCTCAAGTTCTTTCCACGGAATAAAGGCTTCAAGATTCCAGCCGTCAGCAGTCCGTTTGGAAGCACAGAGCGAATTTTTAAAGATTTTCCCTGCCGGATATACAACTGCGATTTCCGGTTTGACAGCTGCAAAATTTCCGGGACTGATACCGATGTGATACTGTTTTTTTCCAAACTTCACACCGTTATCCTTATCGTACGGAGCAACATCGATAAACAATTCGATGTGATCTCCTGAAAATATATCTGATCCGGTACCTTTTTGCTGTAAAGCCTCATCTTTGACCCCGGCAGCCACATACAGCCCTGCGGGTTTCCAACAGAAAAAGATCTTGCCCTGCAAATCTTTTTCTGATGCCGGCTGTTTCACACTTTTGACCTGCAGGAGATGTTTTTTTCCGGACAAAGCAATGCCGCAAGGCACTTCCGCCCAATCTGCCAGTTCTCCGTCTATGCTGACAGGAGGATCCGGTTTAAAAGGTATCTTTACGACATCTGCCGCCGCAATCTGCAGACAGAACAAAGCAGACGCTATTCCACTGATTGTTCTCATCATCATAATAAGCTCACACCTTTTGTTATTTTTTTATCTGTCAAATGCTCCAATCAGTAAATGGAGCCTTGGGCTTGTATCTCCAGAAATAGGTCTGATCAGGATTTTGACATGTTCCGCCTGCGTCAGCATTATTGTACGGGATATTTCTTTCCAACACATATTTAACATTGCCGGTCAGAAACAAAAAATTTACTCCTGTCTTGTGCCGTGATTTGGCGGTCCACGAGAAATTATCTGTAGCAAGGACTGTTATACCATTTTTGCCTGAAGTGAATTCTGTAAAATATACTGTTTTGCCGGGGTTGTCATGGATTATTTCCCGCGGCTGATAGCAGTTTGAAGTATAGGAGGTCGACAGGTACCATGAAATCGCATAATCAGTTGATCTGCTCGTTGCCCAACTCTTTTTGTAAGTTCCGCTGTTCACGTCAGTTGGTCCGCCTTCGCAGGCATCACACTGCAGAATTTTCGGAGTTCCGTTGGGTTCGTCAGCATCTTTGGAGATACCGGGAGCCGGTGTAATAAATCCGGTCTTGATCAGCAGAACGTGCCAGAGATCCGAAATTGCAACAGGCGTCCGGCCCGAAGGTCCCTCTCCGTACATCCGGTTTGGAACGCGCTGCACATTATAACTGTCGCTGTAGAATTGTGCCGCAAGATAAAGCTGTCTCATATTATTCTGGCAGCTGGAAGTTTTTGCAACGTCTCTTGCCCGTCCCAGAGCCGGCATCAGCAGGGAGGCAAGAATAGCAATGATCGCTATTACAACGAGAAGTTCGATGAGTGTAAAGCCGCACTTCGCCCGCCTGCAGGCGGGTGCCATTGGTGAGTCAGAATAATTTTTCATTTTTCTCCTTTGTTGTTTGGGGTGTTGATGTTGTTTTTCATTTTTTGTGAAAGTTGTTCAAACTGCGGTGGCGCAGCGCGGGGCAATCCCGAGCCTTGCGCCTGTGCCGGTGTTGTTTTCATTTTTGCCAATGCAGTTTTCCTGATCAAAAGCCGGGTCGGAATATATACGGTCCGGCGATATTTTTCTTTTGAATTCAAGACATCGTTCAGCAGTATCAGAGTGATTTCCGGAATTTTTATATAGTTGCTGTCGATGACTGAAAGAAAATCATCTTCAGGATCAAGATTATCGTAACTCAACAATTCATAGTCCAGTCCGGCGATCTTGCCTCTTTCTCCGGCGTATTTGATGATTATCGAACTTATTACATCTGAGGTACAGAAAATAAAACGTCCGTCAATATGCGGAAAGATCTTCTCGGCCTTGCGCCATGCTGAAAGCTCATAATCAGCATATTCAACTTCGACAACTTCTATATGTTCCGGCTGGATTCCCGCATCGATCATATACTGCTTCATATAATTCAAGCGGAATATCCCGTTGGGATGATTGCAGAAAATCATCATGACCGGCTTCACCGCAAACTCAGCGATATACCGGGCGGCTTCGCTGAAAGATTCTGAAAAATCCGGCATCACCTGATGAAAAGGAGCTGTGAATAAAAATTCACACTTTAAAAGTATAACAGGTCCGGAAAAATCTTTCAAATTATTCATAACATTCTGATCTATAACTTCAGAAGTAAGTATAAGTGCGTCAAGTCCGCTCAACTCCTCTCTGGCGATTTCAGACGACAGCAGTTCATCATACCAGATGATCCGCACCCGGTACTTGCGGCGCAGAGATGCCAGCAGAGTCCGGTGCAGATTTTTCGAGCTTTCCAGCTTATGATCCATGGGAGTAGCATATCCTATAAGCGGGCAGTCAGCTTTGTCATCAGGAAAACCTCTGAAAAAGGTCCCTTTGTGGTTTATCCGGTAACATATGTCTTTTTTCACCAGTTCCTTTAAAGCCCGGTCTGCAGTTACCGGAGAAATGTTAAAACGGGCAGCAATTTCCCTTGTGGATTCGACGGGAGAATCAGGGGCAGGGGGTGCTGTTTTAAACTCCCGCAGCAAAGTTTCAACGATTTCACCGACTCTTTTCATTTTTCAATAAAACCTGTAACACTTCTGTAACACTTGCTTCCAACAGAGCTACTGTAGCATATACTTTTGTAAATTGCAAGGCGTTTTTTTGAAATATCCAGCCGTCAACGGATCATATTCCGGCAAAGACAGCAAATCTCCGGTGGCTGCGGAATACGCTCAAGTAACTCTCGTTATTCCCGAACATCAAAAGCAGAAAATACTCACAGAACTTCGGCAGAGGTGCATATTCAAAAACATTATGGATCATTACCATCATGATAATAACCGGATAACGGAGCAATGTCATATTGCGTGATATTTCCGGATTCACAAAATTCCGGACATCATCAATTTTTCGATAATGTCCGGATTTTTGTGAAAATTTATATTTTATCCTTATTCAGATATGTTTTTCTCAATCAAAATATATCACACAGCATGTTTTTTCAATCTCAAGAAACGGTCCTGTCTGCGATCGGTGGATGCAGCGTGGAGCAAGGTCTTTTTGGGGCGCCGGGTACGGTGCGGGATCCGTCTTCGCCCTGCGGGACTGCGACGTGACAAGGTGTACCGCCAAATCACATGCATGCGCCACCGCAGTTTGAACAACTTTCACAAAAAATGGGACAATAACAATTTTTCAAAAACACCTGTTTTTTGAAAAATTATGGGATATCTGTGTTTTTGCTCCGCAAAAAAAAGGCTTTGTTCACGCTCCGCAGGTTGAAAAAAATCCAACAGCATGTATATTAATGGAAACTTCTCCCGGTATGGTTTTCCGGCTGCATCCTTTATCTGCCGGAACCGGGAATACTGCAAAAAAAAGCTGGAATATCATGGATAAGATCAAAGTCGGTGTCATCGGACTCGGAAGAGCCGGATTCGGTATGCATGTGTCTGAAATGAAAACTTTTTCAGATATGTTTGAGATCACTGCGGTTTGCGATGTGGATTTCAAACGGGCGAAAGCAATGAAAGAATGTATATCTCCGGAGATCCGTTGTTACCGCAAACACCTGGAATTGATCGAAGATCCCGGTGTGGAGCTGGTCGCGATCGCATGCCGTTCTGTCGAACATACTCAATATGCTCTGGAAGCTCTGCGCAAAGGCAAATATGTCGTTCTGGATAAACCGATCGCACTTACCTATGCCGATGCCCGCAAGCTGCTTGCAGCTTCCAGAAAGTATCCCGGTAAACTCTTCTGCCGTCAGAACCGTCGCTTTGAACCCGAATTCAACCATGTCATGCAGATCATGGAGTCCGGAGTCCTCGGCAATATTTATATGATCCGGCACAGCGTTTTCTCTTTCCAGCGGCGCAATGACTGGCAGACCATCCTCCGTTTCGGCGGCGGCCAGCTGAACAACTGGGGACCGCATCTCATCGACCACGCGGTTCAACTTATGGGCAGCAAAATCAAAGACGTCACCGGTATTTTACGCAGAGTGACCGCCGTCGGTGATGCGGAAGATTATTTCAAAATACTGCTGACCGGACGCAACGGACGTGTCGTTGATGTGGAATTCAGCGGCGGTGCCGCCCTCAAATCCAATGTTTACGAGGTGCACGGCGACCGCGGCAGTCTGATACTGCCCTCTGATCCGGGAGCGCAGTTCCGGCTCAAATATCTTGATCCAGACTATCCGCTGGAAAATATCAAAGCCGATCCCGGCACTCCGGCGATCTCCATCAATCAGTGGGAACCGTACCGGAATCCGGAAGTACTCCACTGGATAGAAAAAACATTTCCCGTAAATCCGGATACCGATGACAATATTTCCACGATCTACCGGCATGTCTACAATGCCATCCGCAAAGGCATACCGTACCGGGTCAAAACTGAAGAGGCTGTGGAAGTTGTAAGAGTCACCGAACTTGTGCGCGAACAGAATCCGGCATTCCGTCTGCCCCGACTTTCACATATGGGAATGTGAGGAGTTCGACCGATCCACATCAGGAGGTCATTTCAGAAACCGCATTTCAGGCGGCATCCTGAGACCTCAAACGGAAATAATTGCACAGCCGTTATTTTCCGTACGCCGGAGCCAATATGTATTTGATGATCTCCTGATCAAGTTTTGCCGGAACTATCAGGAAAAATCCGACGGTCATGACACCTGCATCCGCAAGTTTTATTTCCTGACGGCGCGTTCCCCAGGGATCAGTAAATATGAATTTTTCCAGACGTCGGCTTTTTTTATTGAACGTGTATCCGTTGATGATCCTGGCGTGTCCTGCTACCGGTCCCTGTTTGGCAAGCGCCGCTCTCCGGCGCGGTTCGATGTCGTAATCCGGAGCCTTGAGCAGATCGACCAGCCACTGGAGCGGCAGGCCGCAGTTTATTGCACGCACCACACTGGTATACGCTCCGGAGTGACCATGTTTATATGGAATGAACAACATTTTCATGTTGTATTTTTCCAGTTCTTTCTGCAAATAACCGCTGTACTTGTAGGCTTCGGTCTCTTTACCTGCCTTCAGCAGCTTTTCCGAACTTGCAAAAATGCCGAAATGACGCAGGATCATCGACATGGAAGTGGGATTGCAGGTTTCGCCTTTCTGTCTTTTGACATTGATCCGGATATAGACTTCTCCGGCACTTGTACGCCTGACTTTGCCGGCATAAGGACTTTTCGCAGCCGGATTTCCGGCGGAAACGGCAAATCCCAGCACGAGCATGATCAATATCTTCATACGTTCCATCTCCTTTTGCAGTCCGGTACAGCCGGATTCTTATCCGATTTCGGCATTGACAGAAACTGCAATATCCGTCCAGTCGGTGTATTTGAGAATATCAGGAACCATTTCTGCAATTGAACGCATATTGTATGTTCCCACTAGACCGGCAAAAGATCCCGGCGCATCCAGCAGAACTGTCCTGCTGACCATATCTTCCGCCAGCAAGGCGGTATATGCAGCAAGGGCTGCACCGCATCCGCGTCCGATGACGGTAAGACGTTCGGTTCCATTGGCACGCAGAAGTTTTATGGCACTCAGGACGCCTTCCATCTGCAGTCCCGGGAAACTTTTCCCCAGCATGGCAGCCAATCCGGCAAAATGCCAGCTGGCTCCGTAAAACGCCGTAAAGTCCCTGCTGTCGATGCCGCAGGATGTCGGAGCAAGTTCACCGATGCCGAATGTATCGATACCGAAAACGGTTTTTTCTTCCCGGTATTCAGCAGGAAGATCAGCAATTTCACAACAGTTTCCATCCGGCAGATACAACACCGCTTCGCGGCAGCGCGGCAGCTGGAAATCGCATACACCGGTCATGGCGTAAATAACACCGAGGATGCGCTCTTTATTTTCGATCAGATAACGGTTGAAACACTGTTTTTCTCCGTGGGGACGCGGCGGCAGCCGGCGGTAATCATCCGGAACCGGAATATCTTCCGGCAGTGCCAGACAGCTTTTCAATGCTCCGGCAAGAGTTTTCCGGTCAAGCGTTTTTCTTGCGGCGATCACCTCTGCACAAATATCTGAAGCGACCTTCATTACCGAACGCTCCCCCGGGATATTCAGCACCTCACCGCCGGGGGCGGCAAGTTTCTCATGTTCTTCCGGACGCGGAATGGCATCCTCCGGGATACCGCGCGGTTCGACACCGGCAGCTGCAAAGAAAAATTTACGTATCGCCTCCCGCTGCTCTGCTCTCAAACCGTGTCCATCTGGACCGGTAAAAAATGTGCTTTTCAACGGAGCATCAAGGATACCTGATAAATATTCCAGCTCCCTGCCGACCTCCTGCTGTCCCCGCTTGTCAAAAAAGTCATTTTCCTCACCGCTCACCAGTATCGGACGCGGCAGAGAAGCTATGAGGAAATCCGCCATATCCAATCCCTCACCGGCAAGGAAACGCGGCATCTGTTCAGCATCGACCGGCAGCTCATTTTCCACAGTTCTGCGCCAGCGGGTGACGGCACAGCTCGGAGCAGCGGCGATAAAACGGTCATCAAGAGCATTTACCCAGGTGGTCATCGTTCCGCCGCCGGAGCATCCGGTGAGCATGAGTCTGGTATGATCGATTTCCGGCAGCGTACACAGCAGATCAGCTGCCCGCAGCGCATCCCACGCACGCCATGCGGCAAAATGTTCACCGAAAAGGATCAATTCTTTGCCGATCATATTGTGAGCACCGCAAAGATCTTTTTCATCCTCCATGAAATGCTGGTAACGTTCGCCCTGGCATACCGGATCGATCGCCAGCACCGCAATGCCGTTGGCGGCAAATCCGACGTTGAGAGACACGCCGTTTGCACAGGCTTTACCATCATGATTGTGTCCGCAGAGATGAAGTACCGCAGGAACCGGAGCTGTTGTTCCGGCAGGAAGATACAAGTTGGCGGTGACATGATAGCCCGGACGGCTTTCAAATATGAGATTTTTCAGGGTGTAACTTCTGAAATCATGCTCCGAAACGATTTCGCAATTCAACGGGGTACGCGGAATTTTTTCAAGATCAAAAACCTCTCTGATCCTCTGCCGCACCGCAGATGCATATTCAAGCACCGCTTCCGGAGTATCAAGTCTGCCGATACGCACTTTACGTTCATCGTAAATACGGCGGAACTCTTTTACAAAATATTCATTGACGGCATTACCGAAATCACCATGCATATTACTGACCTCTTTTCTTTCCGGAAACAACGATATAAAGACACCGTTTACTATAATACCGCTATGGGATATTTCAAGTAGGAACTGCAAAAAAATCGATAATGTCCGAAATTTTGTGAAAAATTTATATTTTATCCTTATTCAGATATGTTTTTCTCAATTAAAATATATCACACAGCATGTTTTTTCAAGCTCAAGAAACGTGTCTGCGATCGGTGGATGCAGCGTGGAGCAAGGTCTTTTTTTTGTGCCGAGTACGGTGCGGGAGTGTACCTTTGTACACGACCAAACCGGCACAGGCGCAAGGCTCGAGATTGCCCGCGATGCGCCACCGCAGTTTGAACAACTTTCACAAAAAATGGGACAACAACAAAAAATCAGACTTATACTGCCGTGAAGTCAAAGATATGTCAGAATATGACCAGCAGAGTCAGGGCAATTATCAGAGCAGCAACAAGGATCGCAGATGGCAGCAGAAAATCCCGCCGTCCGCGGGCGGCAGTTTCCTGAACCGGAAGCTGAACAGTCTGCTGTTTATTACGGATACAGGAAACCTCTCCGGATGACTGAAAGTAATTTATCCGCAGGCGGTCGAACTCTCTGAAGAATGCAAGCGACTCAGCCGTATCCATATTCTGCAGTTCAGCACCAAGATCACACAGACGGGAACGGAACTTTTCCAAAGCATCCTGCTTTCCGGAAAGTTCCTCAAGTTCAGCCGAAACGGCAGCCAGATCATGTTGTATCCTGCCGGCAAGTTCATTGTACTCACGCTCCGCAGAGCGGCCGCCTGATGCCGGAGTCTGAATGACCGGATTTTTCAGATCAATATGTATCTCCGGCCCGGATGCATCATGTTTTGCCGCAGACTGCGCGTTGTTCATTTCATAATTCTGACGCAGCCGATCCCGGATATTTATCAGGTTGTCGCTTATAAAATGATCCCGCGGCATATTTTCACCTTCAGTAACGGATAAGCACAGCGCCCCAGGTGAGACCGCCGCCGAACGAGGTCAGCAGAATCAGATCACCGCGCTTGACCTTACCGGCACGCACAGCCTCATCAAGACAGATACCGATGGATGCCGCAGAAGTATTGCCGAATCTGGCAATATTGCAGTAAACCCGTTCACCGGGAACTTCAAGACGTTTGGCAACAGCCTGAATGATTCGGATATTTGCCTGATGCGGTATCACCAGTGCGATATCTGAAGCCGACACTCCGGCACTTTCAATCACCTCTTCACATGCTCCGAGCATGGCACCGACCGCCAGTTTGAACGTCTCTTTGCCCTCCATGTGGATGGTGTGCAGTTTTTCATCAACCGATTTATGACATGCCGGCATTGCGCTGCCGCCTGCCGGCATTTTCAAGATATTGCCGTACTGCCCGTCTGCATGCAGTGCGCTGGCAAGCAGCGAAGAACTGTCATCACCGTCATCTTTCTTTTCAAGCAGTACGCAACCTGCACCGTCACCGAAAAGAACGCAGGTATTGCGGTCGCTCCAGTTGGTTATACACGAAAGTTTTTCTGCTCCGAAAACCAGAGCATAACGGTATTTTCTTTTGGCTTCGAGCAGGGAATAAGCAAGTTCCAGAGATGAAATCAGACCGGTACATGCGGTCGATATATCAAAACAGAATGCGTTTTTTGCGCCAAAACGGTTCTGAAGTAAAGTTGCGGTATTGGGGAAAACGTAATCAGGCGTTGCAGTGGCAACGATGATGATATCAATCATATCCCCGGTGATACCGGCACTTTCAATGGCGCGCAATCCCGCCTGATATGCCATATCAGAGGTGGTTTCATTTTCTTTTGCGATGTGACGAGCTTCAATACCGGTTCTGGTTTTGATCCATTCGTCACTGGTGTCTACCATGCGTTCGAGGTCTGCATTGGTCAGTACTTTTTCGGGGACATACATCCCCGTTCCGGCTATTCTGATACTCATATTTCTCCTGCTCCCTGATACCGGTTCGTTTTTGACTCCGGATAACACCGCTTTCGCGGCAAAAAGGAATTATTTGCCAGTTTGTTCTGCCGCCAGTTTCGCATTTGCTTCATTGGCAGCCTTGATCCCGGCGACGATTTTTTCGTTCAGCCGGAAATTTACACATTCGGCGGCGACACGTATCGCGTTGAGCACCGCCTTGGGATTGGAGGAACCATGACCGATGATACAAATGCCATTGATTCCCAGCAGCGGAGCACCGCCCACATTGTCGGCATCTCCGAAAGCTTTAAGTTCTCTGAACACATTCTGTGCCAGCATTGCCCAGACATAGCGCAAAGCATTCTTTTTGAGAACGCGTTTGAGCCAGACGAAGGTTGATTTTGCCAGACCTTCTGCTCCTTTGAGCAGAACATTTCCGGCAAAACCGTCGCTGATGAGAACATCGGCAACGCCTTCAAAAACAGTATCCGCCTCAACGTTGCCGACAAAGTTTATCGGCAGACGTTCCAGACGTTTGAATGCCTCTTTGGTAAGATCGCATCCTTTGATATCCTCACCGCCGACGCTGAGCAGACCGACGGTCGGACGATCTTTCTTGAACAGATATTGAGCATAGATCTCGCCCATTACGGCGAACTGCTCAAGGTTGAGTGCGGTACAATCCGGATTGGCTCCGGCATCCATGAGCAGGAACCTGCCGGGCTGGGATGGCATGTTTGCCCCCAGTGCCGGACGGTCCACGCCGGGAAGAGTCCGCAGCAGAACCTTCGTCGCCGCAACAGTCGCGCCGGTATGTCCCGGTGTCACCATGGCATCCACAGCCCCCTCCTTGAGCAACTTTGCACAGGTGGTGATGGATGAATCTTTTTTGCCACGGAGAGCGATCGCCGACGGGTCGGACATTTCGCATACACTTTCTGCATGGCATACAGTGATATGCGGATTGTCTGCCAGACCGTATTTTTCGAGGTAGAAGTTGACCTTTTCGCGATGACCGACCAGAACGAAATCGTAATCAGGATATTCCTGAACGGTCAGAGCCAGTCCTTCAACCACCACACCGGGAGCGTAATCTCCTCCCATTGCATCTACGGCGATCTTCATTTTGTTACCTGTCTGCGGCTTTTTGTATGATACGCCGGAAAAAAACTCCGGCGCGGTCACAATGCTCTATCAGGCCTCGACGGTGAGGATCTGCTCGCCGTTGATCTTGCCGCAGGCGCGGCAGACACGGTGGGGAGCCACCGGAGCGGAACAATTGGTGCAGAAGTTCGCCTGAACTCCTTCATAACGGTTTGCAGCTTTGCGCTGACGCTTCTGCATACGGGACGTTTTTCTTTTCGGAACTGCCATGTTTTCATCTCCTTATGTTAAAAAACAGCTCATTTGTTTTTCGTCTCAACACTTCCGGAAAAAGTATACACTTCTCCGAAGTAAAAATTGCAACTCACAGAATATATCACGTTTTTTTGATTTTTCAATACCAGGTTTTGTTCCGGTGCGTTATATTTACAGAAAAAACCGATGTCACTTCCTGAAATCAGGATCATAACTGCTGTTGTCAGCCGACCAGTATCCCAGAAACAGATGCGGTTTGCCGCCGTGGATACTCCGGCTCATCTCTGTGTGTCCATCAACAAAACAGCCGTTGCCGCCGCCGTTGTGACGGAAATGCACAAAGCCGCCGCTCTGCACAAAAGTTATCCCATCAGGAGAATACAGCGTACTTGTCGGTATCAGACTGCTCTCACTGCCGTATTCCGTCACCGCTGCATCGGCAAACATAAGTGTACGGGAGGCATTGCGAACCCTTGAAGTTTTCACTCCCCGGTAATTATTGTACGGTTCAAATCCCAGAAATTCATTGTAGCCGTAACCTGAATTCTGCGCGGCAACACCAGATGTTTTCATCACATTTGAAGGGCAGCGGTGTATCGCCGAATTCTTACCCGTCATATTGAGAGTCCTTGCCAGAATACCGGAGGAATTTTCCTTATCCTCCTGCCAATCGCTTCCCTGCGCCCAGTCCCAGTAGGTCATCACCCAGCTGCTGTCCATGTAATAAACCGGACAAAACCAGCCGCCGCTGATGTCAGTGTACTGCGCCTGCATCACACCCAACTGCTTCAGATTGGATATACACGCAGCCGACCTGCCACGCTCCCTCGCCTGCTGAAGCGCAGGAAGCAGCATCCCTGCCAATATCGCTATGATCGCAATCACCACCAGAAGCTCGATCAACGTGAACGTTGATCGAATTAAGCACGGCTTTGCCGTATGAAGCATTTGCCTGTGGCAAAAAAATAAACCGCAGACCCGGCGGAAAAAATCTTTAGTGTACATTTACCGGTTCCTCCTTTATGTTATGCGCACAACGGGGTACTCTGCGGTTCCGGGGATCTGACTTGCCGTAAGGCTCACAGTTGCGCAACAGTTCAGGATTTTTACCTGATTCACCCGCAGGATGTATGTTCACTCAACACACACCGCAATGATCCGCAGTCATCGTTACATTAATATAGCACGGAGCGTGACACAAATCAACCTGTCACAGTTGCAGCGCGCAGTCCTGTCGCAGCGTACTGTGTCATTTTGTCGCACTTGCACTCCGGAAACACGCTTTTTGGCACACTTTCCGGTATTGGCACGGTCATTGCTGTATAGGGGGCAAAGAAAATATCCAAAAAAATCAAAAAGGAGAACAATATCATGGGTAAAATTCTTGGAATCGACCACGGAACCACCAACAGCTGTATGGCTGTAATGGATAACGGCGAGTATAAAATCATCCCCAACGCGGAAGGCAACCGCACCACCCCCTCCATCGTGGCTTTCACCAAGTCCGGAGAGCGTCTGGTCGGTCAGACTGCAAAACGTCAGGCTGTGACTAATCCGCAGAACACCATCTTTTCGATCAAACGTCTCATGGGCCGCAAATACGCAGAAGTCATCCGTGAGCGCGAACTGGTCCCCTATGAGATCACCGAAGCCCCCAACGGCGATGCCCACGTCAAAGTCGGCGATCACGTCTACTCCCCCCCGGAGATCTCTGCAATGATCCTGCAGAAACTCAAGGCTGATGCCGAAGCATATCTCGGTGAAAAGATCACCCAGGCGGTCATCACCGTTCCCGCCTATTTCAACGACAGCCAGCGTCAGGCGACCAAGGATGCCGGTAAGATCGCCGGTATGGAAGTCCTGCGTATCATCAACGAACCGACCGCAGCCGCCCTCGCTTACGGTCTCGACAAAAAGACTGAAGAAGTCGTTGCCGTCTACGACCTCGGCGGCGGTACCTTCGATATTTCCACTCTGGAGATCGGCGACGGCGTTTTTGAAGTGAAAGCCACCAACGGCGACACCCACCTCGGCGGCGATGACTTCGACCTGGTCATCATCAATCACCTTGCCGACCAGTTCCAGAAAGAGAACGGAGTCGATCTGCGTAAAGATCCGCAGGCTCTCCAGCGTCTGAAAGAGGCTGCGGAAAAGGCAAAATGCGAACTTTCCAGCAGTATGTCCAGCGACATCAACCTGCCGTTCATCACCATGAACCAGAGCGGACCGCTGCACCTCAATATCACCATGACCAGAGCCGAACTTGAACGTCTCTGCGATCCGCTGCTTGAACGTACCCGGATCCCCTGCGACAACTGCATGCGCGATGCCGATGTCAGTGCCTCCGGAATCAAGGAAGTCATCCTCGTCGGCGGCATGACCCGTATGCCCAAGGTCCAGGATACTGCGAAAGCTATCTTCGGTAAAGAGCCTCACAAGGGCGTCAACCCCGATGAAGTCGTCGCCGCCGGTGCTGCCATCCAGGGCGGTGTGCTGGGCGGAGAGGTCAACGACGTGCTGCTGCTCGATGTCACCCCGCTGTCACTTGGTATCGAAACCATGGGCGGAGTCATGACTAAACTTATTCCGCGCAACACTACCATTCCGACCAAAAAGAGTGAGATCTTCAGCACCGCAGCCGACAACCAGCCTGCGGTCGATGTCCGTGTGCTCCAGGGTGAACGTGAATTCGCCAAGGACAACAAGAGTCTCGGTCTGTTCAAACTTGACGGTATCGCTCCCGCTCCCCGCGGAGTCCCGCAGATCGAAGTTACTTTTGACATCGATGCCAACGGTATCCTGCACGTGACCGCCAAAGATCTCGGAACCGGCAAGGAACAGCAGATCACCATCACTGCTTCCAGCGGTCTTTCTGATGCGGAGATCGAACGCATGGTAAATGAAGCCAAAGCTCACGAAGAAGAAGACAAGGCTGCCAAAGACAAGGTCGAAACCAAAAACCATGCGGACTCCATGGTTTATCAGCTTGAAAAGCAGATCAAGGAATTCGGTGACAAGGTTCCCGCCGATGTCAAGGCTCAGCTTGATACCAAACTTACCGCCCTCAAAGATGCCATCGCTGCTGATGATACCGAAGGCATGAAGGCGAAGATGAAGGATCTTGAGGAAACCGCCATGAAGCTCGGCGAAGCAGTCTACGCCGCCCAGCAGGCACAGCAGCAGGCGGGCGCCGGAGCTCCTCCTCCGCCGGCAGGCAATGCCAACGGCGGCGCGAAGAACGATGACGGCGTAGTCGATGCAGAGGTCGTGGAGTAATCCGCGGTCCCGGGTGTGGGTTCAACCAGCACAAACAGTGCATAAAAACAATAAGGAGAATAAAAAAATGGCAAATTGCAACATCAAGCCGCTTGGCGACCGCGTTCTGCTCGAGATCTGCGAGAACACCGAGGTCATGAAGGGTGGGATCCTCATTCCGGATTCCGCCAAGGAAAAACCCCAGGAATACCGCGTTGTCGCTTTGGGCACCGGCAAGAATGATGACAAGGGCAACAAGATCCCCTTCGATGTCAAAGAGGGTGATATCGTTCTCACCAGCCGTTACGGCGGAACCGAAGTCAAAGTCGGCGACAAGGAATACAAAGTCGTCAATCAGGACGACATCCTTGCAGTTGTCGGTTAATCAATCATTTCATTACTTATAAAGGAAACAGTCAATCATGGCAAAACAACTTGTTTTTTCCGATGAAGCCCGCCGCGGCATTCTCGAAGGTGTGACCCTGCTCTCCAAGGCTGTCAAAGCCACTCTGGGTCCCAAAGGACGCAACGTCGTTCTGGATAAAAAATTCGGTGCTCCCCAGATCACCAAAGACGGTGTCTCCGTCGCCAAGGAGATCGAACTTGCCTGCCCCTATGCCAACATGGGTGCCCAGATGGTCAAGGAAGTCGCCAGCAAGACCAATGACATCGCCGGTGACGGTACCACCACTGCCACCGTTCTCGCCGAAGCGATCTACCGCGAAGGTCTCAAGAATGTCACTGCCGGCAGCAATCCGATGGAACTCAAACGCGGTATCGAAAAAGCAGTCGAAACCGTGGTGAAAGAACTTGCCGCCATTTCCACCGGCGTCAGCGATAAAGTCGCCCAGGTCGCCACCATTTCCGCCAACGGCGACACCACCATCGGCAACATCATTGCCGAAGCCATGGCAAAGGTCGGTCAGGAAGGTACCATCACTGTTGAAGAAGCCAAAACTCTGGAAACCACTCTTGATGTGGTCGAAGGTATGCAGTTCGACAAGGGTTATCTCTCCCCCTATTTTGTCAGCAATGCCGAATCCATGGAAGCCGTCCTCGAAGACTGCTACATCCTGATCCACGAAAAGAAGATCAGCAACCTCAACGACATGCTCCCGCTGCTGCAGTCCGTTGCCAAGGCGAACAAACCCTTCCTCATTATCGCTGAAGATGTCGAAGGCGAAGCTCTTGCCACTCTGGTCATCAACAAAATGCGCGGAATCCTCAACGTCTGTGCCGTCAAGGCTCCGGGCTTCGGCGACCGCCGCAAAGCCATGCTGCAGGATATCGCTATCCTCACCGGCGGAACCTGCATCACCGAAGATCTGGGTCTCAAACTTGAGAACGTCACTCTTGAACAGCTCGGTCAGGCAAAACGCATCACCGTTGACAAAGAGAACACCACCATTGTCGAAGGCAAAGGCACCCAGGATGCGATCATGGGACGTGTTGCCCAGATCCGCCGTGAGATCGAAGAGACCACCAGCGATTACGACCGTGAGAAGCTCCAGGAGCGTCTTGCCAAGCTCGCAGGCGGTGTTGCTGTTATCAGCGTCGGTGCAGCCACCGAAGTTGAGATGAAAGAAAAGAAAGACCGCGTTGACGATGCACTGCACGCCACCCGCGCCGCTGTCGAAGAGGGTATCGTCCCCGGAGGCGGTGTTGCACTGGTCCGCGCTGCTGCCGCTCTGAAAAACCTGGAGCTCGCCGGTGATGAAGCTGTCGGTGCCGACATCATCCGCCGTGCGGTCGAAGAACCCCTGCGTCAGCTTGCCATCAACGGCGGCTACGAAGGCGGTGTGGTTGTTGAAAACGTCAAGAACGGCAAAGATAACTACGGTTTCAACGTTGCTACCGGTGAATATGTTGACATGATCAAATCCGGTATTCTGGATCCTGCCAAGGTGACCCGTTCCGCTCTGCAGAACGCCGCCTCCATCGCCGGACTGCTCCTTACTACCGAGTGTCTCATCACCGATATCAAGGAAGAAAAAGAAGCTGCTCCTGCCGCAGGCGGCATGGGCGGTATGGGAGGCATGGGCGGCATGATGTAATCTGCCCCCTGCCGTAGTTCGGTCCTGTAAAAACATGACCGGAATTCCGCAAAAAAATGCACCTCAAAAGTTGGATCCGGCTTTTGAGGTGTTCTTTTTGCATTGAGCGTTTTAATTTGGAGCTGTTATGCTTTTAAGTTCCATCACATCGATCCGGCAGGAGGAGATCTGTTTATCGGCAGGAAATTCGATGACATAGAAGAAAGCATCTCCGGTTTCAGCCAGATCTGCCGGATATTTTCCGTTGCAGAACGAGGTGAAATGAGTCAGAAATGTACCGTCTGCAAAAGAAACAGCGGTTTTGAAACCGGCATCATTCCGGTTGGAAGCTTTGATTCTGGCACCGATCCGCAGTTTTCCGGCAGCGATGACAGCGGCACGCACTTCGACAGCAAGCGTTTCCGGCAGCGGGATCAGCTGTCCGGCACTCTGCCAGGCTTTTTCCGGGATCTTCACCACCGGAGCCTTCTTTACGACCGGCTTTCCGGTACGCTTGAAAAGCTGGAATGAGCGTTCGTCAACGAACTCCTGATGCACCAGCTGCCAGTTGGGAGACTTGTGCAGATAACGGCTGAGTTTATCTTCCGGAAATTCAAATGCGGAAAAATTCTCAAGCAGAACATGATCCTGCAAGGTCTCTTCGTTTGCTTCAAACTTGAAGTGGATGTCGTAATCCGGTATCAGCGCACTTGCAAACATCGGACCGGAAGTGATCTTCGCTCCGGCGGGTATAAGGGCCTTGAAACGTGCGATCGCTCCGGTGGCATCTGCAAAAGGGGTCACGTTTCCGTTATTGAATACGCGCCTTTGCGGATCACTTGCCGGAAGTCCGGGATATTGCACAAAAAACACAGAAGACAAAAATGCGGCGGCAACGGCAGAAGCCACACATCCCCGGTAACATTGAGGAGTCTTCAGACCGGCGAACAAAACTTTGATTTTTTCACAGCTGCGCAGTTTTGCAGCTCCGTATAATGCGGCAATCACCAGTACGATCAGTATCGAAGCCTGATAATGCCGCACGATGGTCTGGGTGTCAAACCTGCGGTCAACCGAAACCATGATAAATTCCGGAAGGACCGGCAGAAGCAAAAGCGGCGCCTTCCAGATGAACACCGCAAAAGGCAGCAGAAGGGTGCACCAATAAAGAAATGTGTGGCTGTTGAACAACGCCTTCCAGAATACAGCCGGCTTGAGAACCGGTGACAGAGCGATCTCAACGATATTGTTTCCGAGGTGGGAATAAAATCCGACATGGGCATAAGTTCCACTTACCGGCGGATCAAAAAGCGGCATGAGGACATTCATCACGATTATGCCCCAGAGGAGTCCCGCAGCAAACAATATGCCGCCTTCCTTTTTCTTTTTGTTTATAAAAAGCACGATACCGTATCCGGCGGCAATTATTCCTGTCGTTTCCCGAACGCCGAGAACCAACAGTATCAGCACTGCAGTTGCGGTAATCTTTTTATTGACCGCACACCATACTGCTGCCGGAACAAGCGGAAAAAGCATAAATACTTCATGCGGTCCGTCAAGCAGCGGCAGATTCATATTGGCGACACCCGGTATAAGCAGATACCATATTCCAAAAACAAGAGACTCATTGACCGTCATCTTGAGAGATCTTGCGATAAGGTAGACAAAAATCGCTCCGGATGCAACCATGAGGCTTCCGGCAAAGAAGAACAGCGGAACGCAGCCGGTTGCGACCACCGGCAGGAGCAGTATCAGAGACGGAGAAAAGCGGCTGCCGAGAAAACTTCCGCCGTTCAAATTAAGATAAAATGGTTTGCCGCGGAAAAAATTATTGAGACACTCATAAAAATGCCCCCAGTCAAACCAGGACATTGCCAGACAATCCAAAGAATGGCACTGCTGGTAAGTCCCGACAAGTGCATACAGCATAACCACTCCGGAAAGGATCCACAGTGCGCGTCGGCTGTCCAGATTTTTAAACTCTTTCCATTTGCCGATTGCGGCAGTTCGTCCGGCACTCCATGCCATAAGAAGGATATTGAGGATCAGCAGCTGGAAAGACGGAGATAAAAACCACATGATCCCGCATCCGGTAAGCGGCAGATTGGCAAGCAAAGACTCTTTCAGATTTCCGCCGCTGCGTTTTGCGATCTCTCTTTCTGCGATGACTGCCAGCAGGGATACCCCGAACGCGGCTGCCGTAAAAGAGGAACTTATATCTGCTGCAGAAACCACCTGCTGAAAACGCAGATCGACAAAAAAGACACTGCCGAATTTCAGAACTGCCGGAAAAAGCAGTACGGTGTAAAGCAGCATATACAATACTTCAGCTATCTTTCCGTAACTGTAAGTTTTATCATTCATTTTCTGCTCGTCCATCTGTATATAAAATTTCAGCGGTGAAACTCCGCACGGATAATATATCATCTTCCGCCTGCGTTTACAACTGCGGAGCAGATATTTCCGGTTCTCCGGCGTTTTTTACCTGCCTGAAGCAATCTGTGTGCATACGGACCGATAATGACAAAAACGGGGGGATCGACGGTTTATGACAGGAATGTGCATGAAAATATAAAAAAACTGAAAGTCGTAATTGCACCGGTTGCTGAAAAAGTTTTGGAATGGACCGGTATGGACAAAAATGGACAAAATGGACGATGATCAGAAGCAATTTTAAAAATGGAGCGAGTGACCGGAATCGACAAGGCGGGCATTGCCCGCCGCAGAGCTTTCGCGCAGCGGAAGCAACCGGCAAGCAAGGAGAGAATTGCGTTTTGGTTAGCAAAACCAAAAAGCGCAGCGTGATGTGAATTCATAAAAGACGTCAAAATTTATTTTGAAAGTCTTTTTTTTGAATACGTATCAAAGCAATTCTCGCCGTGATCTGTTTTTCGGGAAAAAAATGGAGCGAGTGACCGGAAACGACAAGGCGGGCATTGCCCGCCGCAGAGCTTTCGCGCAGCGGAAGCAACCGGCAAGCAAGGAGAGAATTGCGTTTTGGTTAGCAAAACCAAAAAGCGCAGCGTGATGTGAATTCATAA
>JAZSGR010000201.1:0-9117 GCA_045532825.1 Victivallaceae bacterium
GATAATGTCCGAAATTTTGTGAAAAATTTATATTTTATCCTTATTCAGATATGTTTTTCTCAATTAAAATATATCACACAGCATGTTTTTTCAAGCTCAAGAAACGGTTCTGTCTGCGATCGGTGGATGCAGCGTGGAGCACTGTCGAGTTTTGCGCCGAGTACGGTGCGGAAGTGTACCTTTGTACACGACCAAACCGGCACAGGCGTGAGGCGCGAGATTGCCCGCGATGCGCCACCGCAGTTTGAACAACTTTCACAAAAAATGGGACAATAACTTTATTTTTATAATGTACAACCGGTAAAAGACATATTCAAGCATGATCGTCTGAAATTGCTTCTTTTATCACTGCTGCGTCAAAAATACAACAAGTGCATCAAATTTGTTATTTACATATCCGTAAGTCGTGTTATGTTAGATATCATCTCACAGAGTTTTAAAACTTTAAAACAGGGAAAATAAAAAATGAAACGTTCAGAAGAAGTCCGTCGTATTTTGAGTCTTACCACTGAAGAAGTGATAGAAGAGGCAAAAGGTCAGCTCAAACTGTTTGATACCCTTGATGAGGTCTATGAATTTCTCGCAGAGGAAATGGTAAAAGAGTTTGAAAAGGCGGCTGCCGGAAATTCGATCATCTCCTTCATTATGCCGGTCGGACCGACACAGCCTTACCGCATCATGGCGGAAAAGATCAACTATCGCAATCTGAATTTGAAAAATGTCCGTTTCTTTTTCATGGATGAATATGTCGATGATGAAAAAGATGAATTGATCCCGGCGACCCATCCGCTGAGTTTCCGCGGTCAAATCGGACCATTGCTTTTCAACCGCATCCGTCCTGACCTGCTGATGCCGCAGGAACAGATCATTTTCCCGACTCCGGAAAACATCAAAGACCTGCCCGAAATGATCGAAGATGCCGGCGGTATCGAGGTCTGCTACGGCGGGATCGGTATCCACGGTCACGTTGCTTTCAACGAACCGGAACCGGGAGTCAGAGACTCTGATCCGCGCATCCTCAATATCAATGAGTTCACCCGTACTATCGATGCCACCCGTCACAGCGGAGTCGGCGGCAATCTGGAAAACTTCCCGCACCGCGCCATCACCATGGGTATGAAGCAGTGTCTCAATGCCAGGCGCATGCTGCTGATGACCAGAAATGAAACTCCGACTTTCCTGTGGGCCAATACCATTCTGCGTATTGCCGCGCTCGGACAGCCGGGGGATGACTATCCGGTGACCCATGCCCGCAATCATAAAAATCTGCTTATTG
Organism: Victivallaceae bacterium; assembly: GCA_045532825.1. Classification (GTDB taxonomy): domain Bacteria; phylum Verrucomicrobiota; class Lentisphaeria; order Victivallales; family Victivallaceae; genus UBA1784. The sequence goes on from JAZSGR010000201.1 coordinate 1,277, forward strand.
TTTCAGATTACGCCAGTGCCGCGCGTCCCAGATTCAATATCTGACGGTGACAGACCATGAAGATCATTGATGCACATGCGCATCTGTGTCATAACGCAGAGGGTATCGACGATATAGTTGAATCCGGAGTTTTTGAGCAGATCTGGCTCATGGATCTCTCAGGAATAGGCTCTCTGGGAAATTCGCAGTTTGCCACCAGGGAGGAACTTCTGGAAACAGTCCGCCGCTACGGGGACTTTTTCCTGCCGTTCGGATTTCTGGATCTGGATAAGGATACGCCAGATGATATATCCCGTCTGCGGGATATGGGGTTCGTCGGGCTGAAACCCTATAAACAGCTCAAACCCTATTCTGCTCCGGAATATTTTCCGCTTTATCAGCGGGCGCAGGAACTGGGTATGCCGGTATTGTTCCATACCGGCATCGTGGCGCAGGGAGGTGCTTTCGACGGCAGCTATACGCACACTTACGGACCGGAAAACATGCGTCCGGTGTATCTTGCCGGCATTGCCGAGGCGTTTCCTGATCTTCACATCATAAGCGGTCATCAGGGATGGCCGTGGATGGAGGAAATGGAAAACAATATCTACTATTATAAAAATATCACCTGTGATGTCAGCGGTTATCTGCGTTCAGTACCGAAACTCAATGAGATCCTCGACCGCCGTGTCCATGACGGTACCGATCGTTATTTCAATGACAAAATACACTTTGCAACCGATGAATTCTACGGAGTTCCGGCGAGCAATGCGCGTGCGCTGCGCCTGGCAAAGTTCTGGGAGTCGTATTTTGAATTTGTCGGCGGTCTTTACTACCGCTGGGGACGTCCGGAAGAGCAGGAGAAATTCTTCCACGGCAATGCTGAAGCGTTGCGGGAGTCTTTCCTTCCGGCACAGCGTTGAGCCGCTGCAGAACCGGAAAATATAAAAAGGGGCTGTCGCAAAACCTCAGGACAAATACGGAATAAGTACAGACATAAACGGACATTTGCGAAAAAAATCCCCCCCCGGCAAACTGTTGTTCAGTTGTTTCGGATCGGGAAACCTGCTTCGGCGAACATCCGGAAAGCTTCCCGGATGTCAGCCATCATTTCTCCTTTACCGACTTCACTTTGAACAGAGAGCAATCTGGGGGCTTTATTCATTCTCCCGGCGATGCGTTTCCAATTTGCGATACCGTTGCCGGGAAGCAAATGCAGATCGCCTTTGCCGTCGTTGTCATGGAAATGAGTGGTAATAACATCATTGAGCATCAGATCCAGCTGATCGCCCTGAAAAGTTATGGTGTCATTATTCCATCCGCAAGCGATCCAACCGGCGATCATTTCCGGAGTTTTTCCGGGGAAATCCTCCACGATGAGAGCATGTCCGGAGTCATAACAGAATCCCAGATTGGCATGTCTGGCCTTTTCCATGATCCTCATAAGATGTGCGGCAGTCGCAGAGGGGAGAAAGAGGTTTTCCAATGCGATGCAGATCCCCAGTTTTTCCGCTTCAGGGATAAGTATTTCAAGCTGGCGCAGAGTTCTGTCGGCAGCCCCATCCAGATCAGCGTATTCAATGGGGCCGGATTCCGGAGCAAATCCGTTGACCAGCCGGGTACGTGCGGTATGCATCGTCAGGACTTTGACACCGATTTCAGCGGCAGACTGCAAAGAGGTCAGCATCGTTTGGACGGAGTGTTCAAATGCTCCGGGCAGAGGACATCCGAGAGAATCGCACATACTGTGAGGTGCATGGGCATCAAACACGGTGATCTTGTGTTGATCGGCAGCTTTAACAATGCCGGCAGCCAGTTCTTTGTCTTCTGCGATCTTCCGCAGCGTAACGGCATCAATGGAAATACGTTTGACCCCGAGGCCCGCAGCCATTCCCATGTAAACAGTCATGACATTTTTATCAGGATAAGAAAGATCGAGAGAAAGAGGAGGAAGTGACATAAGAAATTTCCCGGACATTAGAGACGATTTCAAAACTCCTCAAACCTGTCAAAGCGCCCCCCGCTTCGCTCTGTAAAGGGAGCATTTTTACCTGTTACCCTGCAGGCAGCTCTTTTCAAATTACCCATTACAGCTCTTTGCGAATGGTATCTTTGCCATTTTTTGAATGACTTTTGAAATTGCTTCATTACATAATTGATTTTCCGTCATGTTGACAAACTTAATATAGCACCGCATCAGCCACGTTTCAAGCCACAAAAAAAACCATCAGTTTCTATCAGTAAGATTACAGTTTTTAGAAAAAATCACTTGAATTACAGCTATTATGCTATATATTATATATTGAAAACAATAGATAAAGGATAGCATAATGACCGATATTCTTTTAATTACCCCCGCTGATGTGATGCTTCAGACGGCACAGCGTGCCAAAGCGTTGCGCTTGGAGCAGAATATCACCCAGCAGGAGCTTGCCGGCAAAGCCGGTATCGCAGTCGGCACAGTCAAGCGTTTTGAAAAGACCGGCGAAGTCCAGTTCAATCATCTGCTCCGCATCGCTCTGGTGCTGGGGCGATTGGATGACTTCAGCAACATCTTTGCTGTCGATGATGTCCCTGCTTCGCTTTATGAGTTCAAAGCCGCAAAGGTGCGGCAGAGAGCGAGGAAGAAATGAAACTTAAAGTCTTTTTGAATATGTACGGCTGCCGTCAGGAAGTCGGCTTACTGCATCAGGAAAAACAGCGGATCTTCTTTGAATATGCTCCAAAGTTCCTGAAAAGCGGTATTGAGTTGTCGCCCTTCAAACTGCCTTTGAAAGCGGGAGTGTTTGAAGAAAAAGCCCATGTTTTCGATGGACTTTTCGGACTCTTTAACGACAGCTTGCCTGACGGCTGGGGATGTCTGCTTCTTGACCGCAAACTCCGTAAGTTGGGCAAATCTTATGCAGAAATGACACCTCTTGACCGGCTTTCACTCATCGGAGCCAATCCGATGGGCGCATTGGAATACGAACCGGCAGCCGAAGATTCTGACTTGTACGGAGATGTTGAACTTGATTCACTCTCCGGTGAAGTAGACAGGATTCTTGCTGGCGAAGAAAGCCCTGTTCTGGATGAACTGCTGAAACTCAATGGCTCATCCGGTGGAGCCCGCCCCAAGATTGTGGCGTATGTTTCAAGTGACCGCAAAGAGATCATTCATGGCGGTGAAACAATTCCTGACGGTTTTACTCCGTGGATCATCAAGTTTTCTGAAAGACACGATCCGCAGAGTGCCGGAGAATTGGAATACCGTTACTCTCTGGCGGCAAAGGCCGCCGGGATCACCATGCCGGAAACTCATCTTTTCCCCCTGAAAGATGAACGCGGATGTTTCGGAGTTCAGCGTTTTGACCGTACTCCGAAGGGCAAAGTTCACACCCATACCGCTTGCGGCTTGCTCCATGCGTCGCACCGCTTTGCTTCGCTTGATTACGAAAATCTGTTGAAACTCACTTGGATTCTGACCCGGAACCATGCTGACGTAGTGGAAATGGCACGCCGGATGATCTTCAATGTCAAAAGCGGCAATAAAGACGATCACAGCAAGAACTTTTCATTTCTGCTGAACGAACAGCTCCAGTGGCAGCTTGCACCTGCCTACGACCTGACGCCCAGTGCCGGTATCAATGGCGAACAAACTTGTATGGTCAACGGCAAAGGACGCAACATCACCGATGCCGATCTGATAAAAACAGCAGCCACCGCTGACATCTCTGAAGCAGAAGCAAAAAACTTGATCAATCAGGTAAATTCGGCATTACAAGAGTATAATATCTGCTGAAACGGGGCTTTTTTACTTAAAACTGCCATTTTTTCAGGCATAATACCCAGGACGGGATAGTCCCGTTCTGAAAAACATCAATTCAATGGAGTTATTACACTACTGTCCGGTAAAAATCACCGGAGTTAATTGAAATTGTCGGGACTTGTTATATTATATATCTCAAAAAAATGGTGCCATTCTATATATCTCAATGATTGGCAATTTAAATGGCACCATTTATACACCTTGTCACGGCGCAGCCACGCAGGGCGAAGACGGATCCCGCACCGTACCCGGCGCAAAAAAAGACCTTGATCCACGCTGCATCCACCGCAGTTTGAACAACTTTCACAAAAAATGGGACAATAACAAAATATTTGATACTTTGTAGAGTGGATTTTAAAAGTCATTCTTGACTGCTGTCTGATTTTTTCCTTTGGACAAAAATCTGCTTGTTCCGTCCGGCAGGATCACCTTGCCGTTGACGGGCAGTTCTGCTTCAAAAAGAATATCAGAGCCGGTTTTCTGCCAATGGACCCGGATCATTCCGGATGCGGATCCGTATTCGGCTTTCACTTCGGTCAATCCGCACTGCCATGCCGGAGCCAATGTCACCTTACTGAATCCCGGAGCCCGTTCATCCGGGCGTATCCCCGCCGCATACTGCATCATCCAGGCGGCAATGTCACCGAACATGATATGATTCAAAGAGGACGTGGATTTCCACGATTCATGAAGCGTTGTTGCACCTTCTTTCACCCAATGCCCCCAGCCGGGATATTCCTCATGGACGATCATTTTCAAAGCAAGATCAGCACGCCCGGTGTCGCAAAGTACCCGTGGGGTATATTTTGCACCGAGGATGCCGAAATCGCAAAGGCAGTTGCCTGATTCAACCATATCCGCCAGTTTTGATGCAACTTTATTTTTCTCTGAATCCGGGACCAGTCCGTGATAAAGAGGACAGCTCAATGCTGTAAGTTCACCTTTTGCATAGATCCCGCTGCCCTGATAAAATTCACGGTTGAATGCCTGAAAAATTTCTTCCGCAAGGCTGCGGAAATGTTCGGCATCCCCGGCTATCCCGAGCAGTTCCGCATATTTTGCTGCAGTACGTGCAAATTGATAATAATATCCGGTAGAAGTCACAGCCGCCGATACTTTCCGGCTGTTATCGCAGTGAAACCAGTCGCCGAGACCGGATCTGACAATATGGTTTTCCGCAAGCGTGCCCAGATAGTCAAGATAACGTTTGATCCCCGGATAATGATCGCGTACAGGAGTGTCATTTCCGGTATATAAATAGATGTACCAGGGAATCATTACAAAAGCACCGTCCCATGCCGGACCGCAGCCCCAATTATATCCCCACCCGCCGGTTGGAACAATGCAGGGGATCTGACCATTGGGCCGCTGGCAATCCTGAATGGTCTGAAGCCATGAAGCATAAGCAGGGGCGGAACGATAGAAGAAAAGCCCGGTTTCTGCCGCAATAAAAGCATCTCCTGTCCAGCCGTTTTTCTCCCGGTGCGGACAGTCGGTCGGGATCCCGGTGAAATTTGATTCATAAGAACGCTTTGTAAGTTCGCAGAGTTTGTTCAATACCGGATCTGAACTCTCAAAAGCTGCACATTCCTCAAAGGCAGTTCTTACGAAACAGGCATCAAGAGAAATAATTTCCACATCGCCGGCAACAACTGCCTTGATATAGCGGAAACCATGATAGGTGAAGGAGGGTTCCCAGATTTCACAGTCTTTGCCGCAAAGAATATATTTATCGGTTTGAAAATCTCCTTCAAGCACAAATTGCGCAATATGACTTTGATCGATATCTTTGCCGTCAACGTCAAGGCGTTCCGAATAAATAAGTTTGACTGAACTTCCTTTGGTGCCTCTGACCGTAATACGTCCCCAGCCGGTCATGTTGACTCCGGCATCATAGACAAATTCGCGGTCCGTGAGATCGTGAAGTTTTTTTGCCGGTGTGATTTTCATCACCTTGCAGGGAGTGGTGTCCTGCCGGGTGATGATGCCGCCCGGACCGGGAACGATCACGGCATCACTCCAAATGGAATCATCGAAACCGTTCAGTTTCCAGCCGGGAATTTCAAGTCCGGCATCGTATGTTTCACCGCTGCGCAGCTGATTGAATAAAAAAGCACCGTTGCGGAAAACTTTCCATGAACTGTCGCTTTTGACCAGTGTTTTCCCATCCGATTCCAACTCGAACAGCAGTTTCGGGTCATCCTGCCACGGGGCTTTGTCAAAATGCCATACTTCCCGGGTCTGACAATTATACCAGCCGTTTCCAAGCACGACTGCAACCGTATTCCGTCCCGGCTTCAAAAACGCTGCAGCATCATATTCCACAAACCGCGTCCGCATATCATACCGCGTAACAATAGGGTCCAGCACATGATCCCCGACCCGCATGCCGTTCAGGTAAAGCAGATAGTATCCCAGTCCGGAAATAAAGATTTTCGCCGGTTTCCCGCCATCCCACTCAAACTCCTTCCGGAAATATGGTGCCGGACGCGACGGTGTCTTCCAGTTTGCATGTATTCCGGCATCGCTGATCCAGACACCGGACCAGCTGCGTTGTTCATTTGATCGGTTCATAAAGGCATTTGCGTGTTTGTTTATCCCATGAGGGCAGCCAGGGCATTCCAGCTCATGAAATCGGGATTATGTACCGGTTCACCGGTTTCCGGCAGATAATATTCGTGGAAGGTACCGGTCTTTTCCAGATCTCTTGCCAGCATGGCGATACAGCCGTCAGCCTGTTTTCGGGACTCTTCTGTGTGTCCGTATTTTTTGAGAGTCTCCACGGTTATATACGTTGAAATGATCCACAGCGGTCCGAGCCAGTTGCTGGGATTGCCGCGTTTGACTTCAGGGGAGTACATAGTTTCGTCACGTGAGAGAGAACGGATACCGTATTCTGAACGCAGACGGTCATCGGTGAAATTTTCTTTGATAAAGGCGTCAAACTGTTCCTGTGTTCCAATGCCTGCCCAGAACGGCAGGATACAGTTCCAGGAGAGGATCTTCAGTTTCAGACAATGCCAGAATGTTTCAAGATTTTTGTTCAGCAAAGTGTTTTTGAGCTGGATAAGATTGACATTGCATTGCAGATCGACAGAGAAAAAAGACTTTTCCCTTTCATCCCAGCAATATTTTTTGATCGCATCTGCAATATTCTGTGCATTGGATCTTTCATAAATCTCTGTATCCCGGTCTCCGCAGATCTCAGCAAGTTCAGCCGCAGCCTGCATATCGCAATAAAGAAAACAATTGAGAAACAGTGAAGCACAGGATTTGTATGGTCGTCCCCAGATCGCCGGATCATCATCCACTCCGAGTCCCCAGTCTTTTGCCCAGAAAATCAATCCGGTGCGCCGGTTGTGATAACGGTTGAAAAAGCATTGATGATATGCCCGGATCTGCGGAAGATATTTTCCGAGTTCTTCCCGGGAGATCATTTTATATTCAAACAGCAGTTTGGCAAGTTGTCCGATAAATGGTTTTGCCATATTGTTTTCTGCTGACTTCAGACAGTCGAAGCGGTCGGGATCAGTAAGTGTAAGTTCGATCGGCAATGCCCCGTCCTCCCCCTGATGTTCCAGAAAGTTCAGTAAAGTTCCGCGGGCATATTTTCGGAGAGCTTCGATCCCGGCGGTATTTCCGCTGCGATCACAGGTTTTGAAAATGGCATAAAGCGTCCAGTATGAATCCCAATCCCACAGATTGGTGGCATACGGTCCGCCCGGGGAAATGTAGGGGTGATGCAGCTCTCCGGAAGCTTCTTTGAGGGTATCTTTAAATGTTGAAAGTATGAATTCTGATACTTGCTTGAATGCGGCAGTTTTATCCATTTTTTGAATCTCCGTTCCAAATTATTTTTTGTTATTGTCCCATTTTTTGTAAAAGTTGTTCAAACTGCGGTGGCGCATCGCGGGCAATCTCGAGCCTTGCGCCTGTGCCGGTTTGGTCGTTTTTTTTTATATTATATTATACATTAAATGATTTTTTTTTCCAATGGATATTTTTGCAAAAAAAATATGTGATTCTGTAAAAACAGCAAAAATTGATAATGTAC
>JAZSGR010000144.1:0-8413 GCA_045532825.1 Victivallaceae bacterium
CGGGTATACCGCATGTGCCGCATGATCGGTCAGGTTTGACAGCCCGGTGTCTTGAGAGCAGTTATACCTTACCGGTAATGCAGCGCAAGTTTTGTATAGCCGGTCATGCCTGACAGGTTCGTGGGGGCGGCGGCCGGTTGCCGGCAGCACCATAACGCCGCCTTGCCCTGCGGGGGGCGGCGGAAAAGCTGTCATACCTTGCCGGTATTGCAGTGCGCCGCGATGATTTGCCGGTTGGGTACTGACTGCGCGCGTTTTTTTACCCACACGGCTTATTTGTGCGGCGGCGCAGATGTCAGACAAGTCAGACAAGTCAGACAGGTCAGACATCAAACTGCCGCCCCATCACGGCTGTCATACCGCACCGGGTATACCGCATGTGCCGCATGACCGGTACGGCGCAGGACGCATTTTAAATTTTCTTTCAACTTTTTCTTGACAAATAAAAAAACATGGTTTATATTCTTTCGAGTGATTACAAGTGATTGCCCGAAAGAGTAACAAAATGACAAAACGTTTTGCAGACGAAAATTTTCCTGAAGATATCCAGCGTAAAGCGGATCAGATGAATCTGGAAGAATCAGCGATACCACCCTACACGGTTCCGGAGCCGGAATCGGTTTCCGGCATGGATTTTCTGCAGAAAGAACGTCCGTCACTGCTGAAAAAATTTGCAGAAAATATTTACGGAGAGATACCGCCGCGCTGCCGTGAACTTGAGTTTCACACTGTGACTGAAGATCCTGCGGCATTCGGCGGACTTGCGACCAGACGGGAAATCAAAATACGCTGTGCACAGAACGGTGTGGAACGTTTCCTTGATCTGCTGCTCTATATCCCCAATCACAGAACAGGAAAAGTTCCGGTGTTTTTCGGGATGAATTTTCTCGGCAACCATGCGGGAACAACGGATCCCGGAGTACGTTATACGATAAAGAAACGTTATCCGGCACTTGATAACTCCCTGCGCAGATGCGACCGGCGGGCAGCAGAAGATCAGCGCGGACTTGAAGCAGACCGCTGGTGTCATGAAAAAGTACTTTCAAGGGGGTATGCAGCGGCGACGCTCTGTTACTTTGATGCTTATCCGGATCATCCGCATGGCTTCAATGACAGCATACTTCCGCTGTTTTTTGATGAAAAAACATTTTTATCCGGTGACCGTCCCTGCGGAGTGATAAGTGCATGGGCGTGGGGATACCTGCGCGCAGTGGACTGTCTGGAAGCGCAGGATGAGATAAACAGCAGCCGTATAGCCGTCCACGGACATTCACGGCTCGGCAAAACAGCGTTGTGGGCGGGAGCCAATGATCCGCGTATCGCGCTTACGGTCTCCTGCTGCTCCGGCTGCCTCGGAGCAAAACTTTCGCACCGCTATATGGGGGAGGATTTCAGCTGGATAGATCAATGGAATCCGTACTGGACGGTTCCGGCATTCAAAAAGTACGTTGACCATGACTCCGATATTCCGGTCGAACAGAACCAGCTGCTCGGATGTATCGCTCCGCGTCTTGCTTATATCATGAGTGCTTCAAAAGATGCATTTGCCGACCCCAAAGGAGAATTTCTCTGCGCAAAAGCAGCATCAAAGTTTTATCATCTTTTCGGTTCGGCGGGTATCGGAACCGGTGAAATGCCGCCTCCGGATACTCCGCTTGCCGGAGATATAGGATACTTCTGCCGCACCGGAGATCATAATTTTTATCCGGAAGGATGGGCGGCATTGCTTGATTTTACCGATAAACACTGGAAATACAACAGATGAGCAAATCTTTGTACACGACCAAACCGGCACAGGCGCAAGGCTCGAGATTGCCCGCGATGCGCCACCGCAGTTTGAACAACTTTCACAAAAAATGGGACAATAACAACAGATGAGCAAATTTTAAATGCAAAAAGATTATTTTTTTCAAATATATCCTTGACAAATAAAAAAAATGCACTTATATTCTAAAAGTGATTATAAGTGATTATCGAAAGGGGTTCAATAAATGACCGGAGTGCTGAAAAAAGAACAGGTGCTTCTTGAGTTGAGAAACCGTTTGCACAGCGGAGTCATCCCGCCCGGGAGCAAATTGAAAAGCGGTGTGGAGCTGGCACAGGAATTCGGAGTTTCGCATATCACTATCCGTTCGGTGTTGCGTGAACTTTCACTTACCGGTGAGCTGCAGGTCATCCACGGCAGGGGAACATTTGCGCCTGCGGCGGCGGGCAAACGTCCTGCGCCGAAGCTGCTGGTCATCAGGGCAAACGGCAATGTGGAGTATTCCGGAAATTACATCATCCCCAATTTCATCGCCCGGGTGAGCGAACTCGGCGGACAGGTGACGGAGATCAATGTGCATTTCATCCGCAACAATCCGTCGGAGGCGATGGCGACAGTTTTGAGGAACTCCGGTTATACCGGAGTGCTGCTGGATGGTTCAGGATACACCGGTTTTGAACCTGAATTGAAGATACTGCGCCAGCTTGGAGTGCCGGTCGTTCTCGTACACGCTTCTCCTTATGACGTGCAGACTACCGGTTTTCCCGGGTTCGGATGCGATACCAGACAGGCGTGGCAGGACGGATTGGAGACACTTCTGCAGACCGGCAGAAAACGCATCGCCCTTCTGCTGTGCGATCACGGCCGCGGCAGAACTGCGGAAGAACATCTGCAGCTGCTGAAAGAGTGCGGAGCAGATGCCGATCCTGAATTGATACAATATTGTTCCAATGTCTCCAAGCCCGAAAGCGAAGAGGATATCCCGTTTGCGGTGGAAAAACTTTTATCCATGAAAAAAAGACCTGAAGCGATCTATTGTTTCTCTGACTTTCTTGCGCTCAAGGTCTATGATCTGCTCGGTACGGAAAAATTGCGTATCCCGGAAGATATCGCAGTTATGGGATTTTGCGGTTATCCCGGCGGCTCTCTGCTCAAACCTGCTCTTGCCACCGTGGATAAGGATTATGCTTCTTTCGGAAAACTTGCAGCGGAAAAACTCTGCGCTCCGGAAAAATGGTTCAACGGCACTCACGAACCGGAATGGATCAAAATCCAGCATAAGGTATGTTACCGGGCGAGCATCGGCAAGGCAATACAGGGCAAAGGCAATATCGCATAAGCTGATGCCGCTGCTTTACTGCGGCGGAATATCAGCGAACCGATTGAACTTTATAATGTCAACAGAAAGTAACATGGTGGGGCAATGAAACATATTTTTTCTGTACTGATCTTCTCTGCGGCATTGACTGCCGGAGCGGTGGATATCGTAAAAAACGGCAAAGCGGCAGCGGATATCGCCATTCCGGAAAAGCCGGTGGCATCGGTGAAGTTTGCCGCGCAGGAGCTTCAGAAACATATCCGGCTTATGACCGGGGTGCGACTTGCCATTACTTCAAAAGATTCACCGCGCAAATATGCAAACCGTATCCATGTGGGTTACGGAGCGGAACCTGTTTCAAAAGAAAACTTTGTCTGGCGGGTGAAGGCGGAAAACAGAGATCTTTACCTCTGCGGCAATGATGTTCCTATTGCGGAAAAAAGTCTGAAAAAACCGGAGGAAACGCTCCGCGGCTGGCGGACAAAAAGTTCCGGTTCGCTCATGGCGGTCTATGATTTTCTCGACCGTGAACTTGGTTTCCGCTGGATACGTCCCGGAGACGGCGGGATATATTTTACTCCGCAAAAGAATATTACGGTGAAGGATCTCGACCGTGAAGCAAAACCCAGATTGATGACGGCGATACTCGGTTCTCCGGAATACAGTTACGTAAAAAAATGGAACAACCGTAAATTCGGAGCTCTTTATGCCTGGGAAAAACACATCTGGACATTGCGGCACCGCATCGTCAATACCAAATGGTTCCGGATCAACCACGCATTCAAGACCTGGTGGAGACGTTACGGCAAAACTCATCCGGAGTATTTTGCTCTTCTGCATGACGGGACCAGGCGTCCGCTTCAGGGAGACCGGACAGGACAGTATATTTCGATGTGTGTTTCAAGTGAAGGATTGCTTAAACAGATCGTTGAGCTTTACAAACAGGGATACGGTCCGATCGGTCAGTTCAAGGAGCATGATATAATAAGTATCTGTGAAAACGACACTCCCGGCATGTGCACCTGCAAAAACTGCCGCGCCTGGGATATGCCGGAATTCGACCCCAAAGGTTCGCCTTACTGGGAGAAAAAACTGGTACCGACCTCCAGGACACGCAATGCGGCATTTGCCTTTGATGAGGGCGGCACCGATCTTCAGGTCAACACTGCGCTCACCGACCGCTATGCAAAGTTCTGGCTCAGGACTTATAATGAATTGAAAAAGATCGAACCGAAAGTCAAAGTAATGGGTTACGCCTATGCCAATACGACTTTGCCGCCGCGCCATGTGAAGCTGCATGAAAACATCATCATAGGTTATGTGGGAACTCCCAAATATCCGCTTACTCCCGACAAAATGGCAAAGACCGCTGCGGAGTGGGACGGCTGGGTGAAAACCGGGTGTCTGCTGCAGTTCCGTCCGAATACCACCTGGTCAGGCAGTGCTTATCCGCTGCAGTATTGGAGACCGCTTGCAAAAGAGTACCGCCGGATATTACAGTCACCGCAGATGATAATGGCGCAATTCGACTGTTTCCGTGGAGAATATGCCAATCAGGGACCGATGTGGTATGTGATCGCGCGTCTTACCAACAATCCGCAGATGACTGTGGAGCAGGCCGCTGATGAATATTTCAATGCTTTCGGCAGACCGGGCAGATACATCCGTGAATACTTCGATTTCTGGGAAAAGATTTCCAACACTGTAACGGAAAAAGATGTCGAAGCTCTTTCGAAAAAGCTCGGTTGGAGGATCTTCACCTGGAACAACTGGGATATCTGTGTCGATCTCTTCAAACCTGAACACTTTGCCGAAGCAAAGAAAATCCTTGACAAGGCGGCAAAAACTGCGGTGACACCCAAAGAAAAGAAGACTGTTGAATTCTTCCGACTCGGATTGGAGCATGCACGGCTCACCGAACTTGCAGGCGAAGCACATTTCAAGCGCGCACTCAACTTCAATGCGGAAAATCAGAAAGACTTTGAGAAAAAATATTCCGAACTGCTGGCATTCCGCAGAAAGCACGAAAGATCCTGGATCTCCAACATGCCGCTCACAACACACCGTGAACTCAACGGCTTTTACAGGTCCATACCGGCAAACTCCGGATTGAGGGAGTTTTTGAAAAACGAATCCCAAAAAAACAAATCAAAAGCAGATCCAAAGGTCAACCGTAAAAAAGCAGGAAAAAAGGGAAAATAGAAAGGGAAAACAAATGAAGAAATCGAAGAGAGATCTTTTATTCTGCCGGTATATCGGCATAAAGCCCATGGGCTTTATGTTGATTGAGCTCCTCGTTGTCACTTCACAACACTGCCGTGATTTTTTCAAACGCTTTATTTGTACGGATCAGTACGGATGTGTACGGAAACATACGGAGAGTGCCGCTCACAAAAATACACCGCATCATACTTGCAAAGCAAGTGCTTCATGTTTGCCGCAGGCAAACGCTTCATGCGGCAACGCTGCGCTTCACAGGGCAGAGCCGTGCTTCATTCGACCAACGTTCCCGTTGATCAAGCTTCTGGTGGTGATCGCCATCATTGCGATCCTGGCGGCGATGCTTCTTCCGGCTTTGCAGCAGGCGCGGGAGTCCGGCAGAAGTGCATCCTGCAACAGCAATCTTAAAACAGTTGGTACCGCGATCCAGATGTATGCAAATGACAGTAACGGCTGGTATATCCACCGTTCCGGACATTTCAATCTCACCACCCGGGAATATACAAGCGGCATCGCCAGATTCGCACAATATGTTGGTGGACCGTCCTTTATGCAAATTTTCACCGATGACACATACAAGGATCCCAAATATATTCCTGATGTGTTTTTCTGTCCGTCAACCGAACCATATCCGCCTGAAAATCGAGGATACAATACTTATGCCTTCGGTTGTGCTTACGGCGAACCATACAGCGCCCTGCCGATTTTCAAACAAAATGGTCGTGCTTATCGTGATGACAAGAGTATCTTTATCCCGCTTTCAAAAATCATCCTGGCTGCGGATAAATTCAGTGGAACTGTAAATAATTCAAATTCCAATTTGTTGTATTACAATGACGAAAGGTATGGTGTTATGTATGCCCGTCACAACAAACGCTGCAACTTTTTGCTTGCAACCGGTAATGTCGCAGCAAAAAACGGCAATGAATTGGTTGGCAGCACAGATTATTACGTGTTATATGGTTATCCGGATGGTATAACTGAAATTATAGGCGGTAAATAACCAGAATATCTGATATATCAGAGAAAGAAAATTTATGAAAAACTTAAAATTGTTTATAGCTTCAGCACTTGCACTCCCGCTTTTTGCGGCGGGGCCGGTGCTGACCGGAAGGCAGAGCTTTATCCGGGATGAAAAAAATGCCTGTCTTGAAGTACAGGTCAAAGGTGCGGAAAAACTTCCGTCGAACGCAGTGTGGAACGGTAAAAAAATCGCTCTGCCGCAAAAGGGAAACAGTTTCAAACTTCCGGTCGAAACCAGACTTTTCACCGGCACTTATTCCGGAACTCTTGAGTTTGACGGTAAAAAATATACTTTCAGCTACCGCATCGGGCCGCAGCTGCCTGATGACATGCCGGTAACGTTCTGGGGTTTCAAGGGCAGTCACAAAGCACTGCAGGATCTTGGTATCAACCGCGGACTCAATTACTATATTCTGAATGATACTCCGGCAAATCTCAAATGTCTTGACGATGCCATCGCCGACGGTTTCCGCTATTACGGCAGTGTCACCACCAATGGAGACCGGACTTTGCGCAAAGAATATCCGGTCATCAAACGTGACGGCAATCCCGGGGCCCACAGTGTCGATGCTTCAAACCCTGAAGTCACCAAACGCATGCTCAAACTGATAGCTGACAAAACCGGTCTGCGCCGGCATCCGGCAGCAGCGGGAGCCTTGCTCAACAGCGAAATACGTGCGGCTACCCGTCCCTCTTTTGTTCCGCATCAAATGGAGGCATACAAAAAGTTTTCCGGCAAAGACGTTCCGGCTGAAGTCAATGAAAAAACCGGAGTTCCTTACAAGCAGCTGAAAAATTTCCCTGCTTCAAGAGTTGTGCCTGACAACCATTACATCCTCGAATATTACCGCTGGTTCTGGCGCGGTGGCGACGGCTGGAACAAACTCAACAGCACCATGGCGGATGCCCTGCGGAAAAACGCCTCCCCCGGTTTTATCTGCTGGCATGATCCGGCATTGCGCTGCGCTCCGATTCCCGGCAGCGGCGGAAACGTCGATGTACTCAACCACTGGACCTATGCTTATCCTGAACCCTGCCGCATAACTTCACACATCGACGGCATGCTCGAAATGACCCGCCACAGCGGTCAGGATGTCTGGGCAATGACCCAGATCATCAGCTACCGCAGCCGCACCACCAGTTTGAAAGTAAAGCCCAAAGTGCTGCCGGACTGGGTGAAGAAGTATCCCGATGCCCAATATATTTCCATTCCGCCGGACAGTCTCCAGGAGGCGATCTGGACCATGATCGCCCGTCCGGTCAAAGGATTGATGTTCCACGGACAGGCTTCTCTGATGCAGATGCCGGTAAAGAAAAAACAGAAACAGCGTTATGTCTGCACCAATATCGACACGCAGAAGACCATGCGCAGAATGATGAACGAAGTGGTTCATCCGCTCGCTCCGGTGTTGAAACGTCTGCCGGAAGCACCGCTTCAGACCGCAGTGCTGTACAGTTTCACCTCTGCCATGCTTGCCGGACGCGGCAACTGGGGCTGGGGCGGCTGGGAAGATGATTTGAGTCTTATGCTGCACTGCGCCGGATTGACCCCGAAAGCGGTCTACGAAGAAAACATTCTGAAAAACAATGCGCTTGACGGAATAAAAATACTTGCGATGCCCAACTGCGATGTACTGACTGAAAGCATGGTCAAAGCAGTCAAGGACTTCCAGAAACGCGGAGGTATCGTCATCGGCGATCCCGATCTCTGTCCAGAGATCGTACCGCAGGTACTGGTCAAAAAGCTGAAACGTTCAAGCTATGCCGACAGGACCCAGGCGTCATTCTACCGTGAGGCATGGAAACTGCACCGGGAACTGCGCCGTTATCTTACCATCAATTCAGACACCGACAGATACGATCTGCTGCGCTATGAACGTCAATGGAAAAACACCTCATATTACTTTGTCATCAACGACAAACGCACCTACGGAGATTATCTCGGTCCGTGGAAAATGGTCATGGAAAAAGGCGTTCCCAACCGCGGCAATCTGCAGCTTTACAAAAAGCCCAAAGCTGTTTATGAACTTTCACGCGGCGGCAAGGTGGATTTTACCGACACCAAATACTGTTCCAGGATCGCGCTT
>JAZSGR010000130.1:0-7638 GCA_045532825.1 Victivallaceae bacterium
CTGCGCCGCCGAAATTAGCCGTGCGGGTAAAAACAAGCGCAGTCAGTACCCGTGGGTAAAATATCGCGGCGCACCATTTACCCATTACTCTCATAATTCTCATAACTCTCATTATTCTCATTTCATGCGCCGCCCCCACGAACCTGTCAGGCATGACCGGCTATACAAAACTTGCGCTGTACTGCCGGTCAGGTATAACAGCTTTTGTGCCCCTGGGTAATCAGACATGACCGGCTATACAAAACTTGCGCTGCATTACCGTCAAAGCACCGTACGCTCAAATGTAAAAAAACAGCAACGCTTAACGCTGCTGTTTTTATACTTCGCTCCCGGTGAGTGGTATCGCCGTTTGCAACGGCGATGCAGATAGCACTCTGCGTTACACGCAGAGCTTATATTTCGCCGCCATTTTAAGGCGGCGACCAGCGTTCCGCCGCTGGAGCACGTCCCCGTAAGCACGGGGCGGCAAAAATTTTATTTTTTATTTTTTTTCAGATTATTTCGCGCGAGGTCACTATCCGCTCTATGATCCCCGCATAGTCCGGTATCAGCTGCTCCTCTTTCTCCGCTATCACCAGCGGAACCGAGGTCGCAGGACTCGATGGCGCAAATACTGTACAACTGTCAGGAACCTGTTTCTCCGAAAGTTTCATGGTCCCGATCTTTTCCGCCGTCGCTATCGTGTCAAGTTTATCCTCCCCCACGATCGGACGCAGCACCAGCATGTCTATGGAACGGTTGATAGTATCCATATTCACCAGCGTCTGACTTGCCACCTGTCCCAGTGCTTCACCCGTCACCAATGCACGGCAGCCGCTCTCACGGGCTATGCGCTCAGCGATCCTGAACATCGCCCTGCGGTACAGCACCGTACGCAGACGCTCCGAACAGTTGTCTCGAACCGCTTTCTGGAACTCGATCAGATTTACCAGATGAAGTCTGCCCGCCGCCTGGAACGTATTCAGATGTTCCGCAATTGTCTTTACCTTATCCGTCGTCTCCTCCGGAGTGTACGGGAAACTGTGGAACGAAATGTAATCCGTCGGCGAACCGCGCTTCATTATAAGATATGCCGCAACCGGTGAGTCGATACCTCCGGAAAGCAGCGTCAGCACCTTCGGATTACTGCCCACCGGAAGCCCCCCGGGACCCTCATAAGTGTCAAAGTACAGCAGAGAAAACTCATCACGCACTTCACACCCCAGCGTGATCTGCGCATCATCATTCAAATTCAGCTTGAACCTGCGGTGATCGAAACAGCTTGCCACCGCCGATACCAGATCGATCTCAATATCCTTGCTCTTGAACGGAAAACTCTTGTTGCTCCGTCTGGCACGCACACGGAACGTCACATCGTCCGGTCTGCCCTCAAATACCCCCGGAGTAAGCGTCAATACCGCGTTGCGGATGGCTTCCATGTCGCTCGACACCCGTATCGCCGGTGAAAATGTCTCCACCCCGAATGCCTTTTTCAAAGCCGGGATCATCTTTTCCACTTCCTGCATCGTGAAATCACGCTTCTCCGGATGCTCGATCCAGATGCGTCCGCGGATACGCAGAACTTTGCAGTCGACCAGTCCTTTGAGCAGACGGCGGATGTTATCCACCAGACAACGCTCAAACATATTGCGGTTGTTTCCCTTGGTGGCTATCTCGTGATAGCGGCAGATTATACAGTTGTACATAATTTTATCCCGTTATAAATATGGTATGATCTCTTCCACATCCCCTGCCCCCAGCACCGCTATCAGCAGAGGTTTTTCCCCGTGCGGCAAAGCCAGCACTTCAGCCGCATCCTCACGCCGGAAGCCGGTAAGATAATGTCCTCCGCACTCCGAAGCAAGCGTTTTTCCGTCAACTTTTCCGCTCTCGCTCCAGGCGGCAAACACCGGAGTCACAAAAAGCGAATCCGCTTTCTTCAATTCACTGCAGAAACCGTCAAAAAACATCTCAAGTCTGGCATAACGGTGCGGCTGGAACACTACACGCAAATGATGCCCCGGATACTTCAGCCGCAGATACTCAAGCGAATGTTTCACCTCACACGGATGATGCGCATAATCCTCGATCACCACCCTGCGCGCATCAGAGGAACGCAAGGTCATGCGGCGCAGAATGCCGCCGAATGATGATACCGCCCGCTCCGCATCACTGCGGTCACAGCCGAGATATACCGCAGACTCCACCGCAAGCAAAGCATCCAATGCCATAAATCCGCAGTGTCCGGCAAAGGTATACCCATCCCCAGGATGCGGAAGAAATGTAACGTGTCCCATGCCGGAAAACAGCTCTCTTTCCGTATCAAAACAAATAACATGCTGCGAACGGCGGGCGAATGTGCGGAAATTTTCCTGCAGAGCCTCTCTGCCGCCGACACTCCAGGCGTGGTCGCCGTCGGCATTGGGAACTATTCCAAGATAAGGCGAAAGCAGCTTGTGCGTGGCATCGGATTCATCAGCCTCGGTGATGAAAATATCATCCCCCTCTCCGGATGCACAGGAACTGCCGTTCCGCACCCCGGCTCCTATCATGTACCCCGGAGCAAGTCCGCAGACCGTACAGATGTGTGACAGCATCGCCGTGACCGTGCTTTTGCCGTGAGAGCCGGAAACCGCCGCCACCCGGCGGTAAGATGAAAGAAACAATGCCAGAAATTCCCCGCGACGCATTTCCGGAACAGCCAGCCGTCTGCCGCGCATACGTTCAGGATTATCCTCCGGCACAGCAGAGGAATACACCGTCAATCCGGCACTTTCAGGAAAATTTTCACTGCGGTGTCCGGCAAAGATCTCCGCTCCGCGCGAACCGAGCAGGTCACTTTTTTCACTGCTGACAAGATCCGAACCGGAGACCTTCACTCCGCGGTCAAGGAGCAATCCGGCAAGCGGAGCCATTCCCGCACCGCCGATGCCGATGAAATGAACATGTTCCGGCAGCCGCATTTTGACCCTATTCAGAAAACTGGGTGTCGTAAAGTTTACGGTATCTGCCGCCGAGCGCGATCAGCTCATCATGCGTTCCGGCTTCGACGATACACCCCTGCTCCAGCACCAGTATGCAGTCCGCATTGCGGATCGTACTCAAACGGTGGGCTATGGCAAATACGGTGCGGTTGGACATGACACGGTTCAATGCCTCCTGCACCAGCTTTTCAGTGACCGTATCCAGAGCACTGGTCGCCTCATCAAGGATCAGGATCGGAGGATTGCGCAAAATCGCACGCGCAATGGCAACCCGCTGCTTTTCACCGCCGGAAAGCTTGAAGCCGTTTTCTCCGGCATTGGCATCGTATCCGCCCGGATGTTTGCCGCTTATGATAAATTCATGGGCATTGGCAAGTTTCGCCGCTTCGATGACCTCTTCACGGGGGGCTCCGAAATTGCCGTAGGCAATGTTATCAGCTATGGATTCGTTGAACAGCACCGGCTCCTGATTTACCACGCCGATCAGTTTGCGCAGTGATGAAATATTGCAGTCACGCACATCCGTACCGTCGATCTTCACACTGCCGGAACTCACATCGTAAAAACGCGCGATAAGATTGGCAATGGTGGATTTTCCCGATCCGGTCTCTCCGACCACCGCAACCACTTTTCCACGGGGAATGGTGAAAGATATATCATTCAATATGCGCTTTTCACCGTAACTGAAACTTACATGGTCAAGTTCGATCTTATCCCTGAAGGCATCAAGAACTTTTGCATCTTTCTTTTCCGGCAGAGAGGTATCCGTATCGATCAGATCGAAGAAACGATCCGCCGCCGCCATGGAACGCTGGATGAGCGCCACAACTTTGGCTATGGATTTTATCGGACGGTACGCCATAAAAGCCGGTGACAGCAGCGCGGCAAGCTGGGTCAGAGTCACCCCTTCCCAGTAGGAATACACCAGAAAAACCAATGTCCCGCTCACTGCGACAAATTCCATCGCAGGCGAAACAAAAAGCTGAAGACGCAGAGCCCGCAGCACCTGACGCAGATATTTGCGGTTAGCCGCACGGAAACGCTCATTTTCATACTCTTCCGTGTCGCACGCTTTCACCAGCCGGATACCGGCAAATGTTTCGTGCATACGCGAAAATACATCGGCTATACGCGCAAAAC
Source organism: Victivallaceae bacterium (assembly GCA_045532825.1). Classification (GTDB taxonomy): domain Bacteria; phylum Verrucomicrobiota; class Lentisphaeria; order Victivallales; family Victivallaceae; genus UBA1784. The sequence continues at coordinate 4,104 of JAZSGR010000130.1, forward strand.
TTTTCCGGTACACCTTGCGGATCATGCGTCCGAGAACGTTCATCGGAACCAGAAGCACCGGAACGCCGATCAGCAGGATCACAGCAAGAGAGAAACTGTTGTACTCTCTGCATGCCACCAGAATGGCAACAAAACAGGCAAGCACCTGAAGCGGCGCACTGGTGAGATCCTCGACCGAATGCGAAATGGAGTTCTCCAAAGCCGTCGTATCATTGGTACAGCGGCTGATGAGATGACCGACATCTGTTCCGCTGTAAAACGCCAGCGACTGTTTTGACAATTTGCGGAAAATCAGTTCACGCAGATCAGACACCACCATGGCTCCGACCATACGCGTACAATAAGCATTCACATAATGAGCCAGCGCTTTCACCAGCCAGGTAAGCACAAACAAAAGCGTATAGGCGGCAAAAAGCTGCCAGGCGACTTTTCCGGCAGCACTCACCAGTTCAAACTCAAACTTCACCGGCCAGTGCACATAAATAGTCTTATCCTCAAGACGGCAGGGCAGATGATAACTGGATATCGCATGTTCCACCTTTTTCAGCAGTCCGGTCAACCGGGGATCGGCATCAGGAGGATTAAGCACCTTATCCACTGCTGCGATTTTTTCCTCCGTACTTGAACCGGCAGAAGCAAGTGCTTTCACCACCTGCTCAGCAACGGCTTTTTCTGAAACTTTGCCGCCGGCACTCTTACCCGGATCGACTACTCCGACCAGCTGCGGGATCATCAGCAGTCCGACAAACAGAGAACCGCCGACCAGCATACCGGCAACGATACCGAGCGTCAGCCTTTTCCAGTACGGACGTGCATACGAAATCAGCCGCAGATAGCTCTGCGGCTTGAATTCACGGTCATTGCCGTTGTTTATATCAGATGCAATTTTTCTGCTCATTTGAAGAACTTGGCAATGGTCTCAACGACGTATGCGCGCTGCTCCGGAGTGGTCTCACCGAAGATCGGCAGTGCCAGGACTTCAGAAGTCGCCTTTTCGCATTCCGGATAATCACCTGCCTTGCCGCCGAGCTCCTTGAAACACTCCTGCAGATGCAATGAAAGCGGATAATAGATGGCGCAGCCGACATTGTTTTCCGCCAGATAGTTCTTGAGCGCATCGCGCTTGCCGTCATGGACACGGATGCAGAACTGATTGTAGATGTGACGCACCGGATAATCCGCACAGGCGGGCAGAGTGATCATATCTTCGGTGATGCCGGCTTCGGCGAAAAGTTTCTTGTATTCCGCCGCATTGCGCTGACGTGCTCCGCTCCAGGAATCCAGATGACGCAGTTTGATCGAAAGCACCGCCGCCTGAAGAGCATCCAGACGGAAGTTGCCGCCGACGTACTCGTGGATATAGGTCTTGCTCTGACCGTGGTTGCGGAAGATCTTGAGGATATCGGTCTTATCCGCAGTACAGGTGACAGCTCCGCCGTCGCCGAAACAGCCGAGGTTCTTGCTGGGGAAGAAGCTGAACGCGCCGTAGTTGCCGATCGAACCGACGCGTCTGCCTTTGTATTCGGCACCGATCGCCTGACAGGCATCTTCGATGACAAACAGATCGTTAGCCTTTGCGATCTCCATGATGGGATCCATATCGGCAGCCTGTCCGAAAAGGTGCACCGGAATGATGCCGCGGGTCTTCGGAGTGATCTTTTCAGCGATCTTTGCCGGATCGATGTTGAATGTCACCGGATCGATATCGGCAAATACCGGAGTGGCTCCGCAGCGGACGATAGCTCCGACGGTGGCAAAGAAGGTGAAAGGAGAAGTGATGATCTCATCTCCCGGTTTGACTCCTTCGACCATGAGCGCGATGATAAGTGCATCGGAACCGCTGGTCACACCGACCGCACCGCCGGACTGACAATACTCCATAAGTTCCTGTTCAAAGGTTTCGACCTTGGGGCCGAGGATGAAACGCTGGGAGTCGCACAGTTCGGAAACTGCCTCAAGGATCTCTGCCTTGAGAGGACTGTACTGGGCGCGAAGATCAAGCAAAGGTACCTGCATAATAAAATTCTCCTGAATTATTTTTAAACGTTTTGCAAATCAAATTTTTATATAATATAACCCCGCATTTGTCATTTGTCACCCCCTGATTGCAAGAAAATAACAGTTTTCCGCTTTTTTTCGTATTTTCCATCCGGAATCAGCATAAAAAGCTGAACTGTCTGCAAATAAAAAAAACATGCTTGCCGGCAGCATGCTTTATAAAGATGAAAAGCATATCAAACATACACATAACACATTGATTTCAAAGTAATTAAAAAACAGGAAAATCACGGATGGTTTGACAATGATTTCCACCTGCTGTATATTACTTTCAAACTTCGGAAAAATGTACAAAAATGGCTGACTCTGCATCAAAACAAAAGAACAATATGTTCCGTGCTGCGATGATACGCAGGATCGCCTCGGGAGAATACCGCGGCGGCTGTGCGCTTCCATCGACCGGAACTCTTGCGGAAAATGCCGGATTATCCTATGTATCGGTCCACCGCGTCCTCAAGGAACTTGAGTCCGAGGGCTATCTTGTGCGCCGCAACGGTATCGGCACATTCGTGCTGCCGCGGGCGGAAACTCCCTGTATAAGCCGGGTCGCAGTACCGCTTTATCTGCGCGGCATGCAGTTTTTCTCATCCTGCTACGAAGAGATATCAAGTCAGGCATCCGCACTCGGCATCCACCTGCATCTGGGAGGAGGAGAACCGGAAGAGGAGGTGGATTTTCTCAACCGCGCCGCAGAAGCCGGATGCAAAGCGGTACTGCGTTTCCCCACGCTTTCAGATGAAAGAAAAGTGCGTGAAACATTGCAGAAAAACCGTATGCGTGCCGTTATGCTTAACGACTGGTGGTACGACGGCGGAAAATTCCCCGCAGTACGCAGTGACGAGGGAACCGGCATGCTGATGATGCTCGAAGAACTTTATAAACGCGGACACAGAAAAATCGCCATCCTGCAGGAGTCAAGACTGGAATGCCGCTGGAACCTGATGAAAGCCGCACAGAAGTGGCAGCTGGATCATCATCTTGACTGCGACACGGTACGGCAGTACTGCTTCACCGACTATGGGGAACCGAGTACACTCAATGCGCTGCGCCGGGCTGCCGGCGACGGAGCGACTGCGGTATTTTTCGCTTATATGGTATCCATGAAATACGTCAGACTTTCGGCGATAAAAGAGAATTTCGATCTGGAAAACTTCTGCAGAAAAGTCACCGTCTGCGGTTTCAATGACAATAAATATGCACAGGATGCCGGTTTTCCGGTCGTGGCACAGGATGTGAAGAAACTGGTGGCAACAGCGTTCAGGATATTGCTGACTGATGAATACAACGTACGTAAAAATGTCCTGATCCCGTGCCGTCTTATGATGCGAGATTTCCAAAAACTTCCCAAATAACCCCAAAAAACGGAGATTTCTTATGAGAAAAATGTACAACGGAGAAAAATTTTCCCACCCCGCCCATTTCACCCTTATCGAGCTATTGGTGGTCACTTCACAACACTGCCGTCATTTTTTCAAAC
>JAZSGR010000096.1:0-18608 GCA_045532825.1 Victivallaceae bacterium
AGTCAGTACCCGTGGGTAAAATATCGCGGCGCACCATTTACCCATTACTCTCATAATTCTCATAACTCTCATTATTCTCATTTCATGCGCCGCCCCCACATATATATCAGGCATGACCGGCTATACAAAACTTGCGCTGCAGTACCGGTGAGGTATAACAGCTCTCAAGAAACGGTTCTACGCCGTGACAAGGTGTACCGCCAAATCACATGCGATGCGCCACCGCAGTTTGAACAACTTTCACAAAAAATGGGACCATAACAAAAAATCCGGAAAACAGGATGTTCCTGATTTTCCGGATCAGACAGCAGTATGAGTTTTTCTGTTATTCGGCTTTATCCTTTTTTTCAAGGACAAAAACAGCTCCGACTGCAAACAGATTGGGAATAAACTTTGTCAGAAGCGGAAAGCGCGAGGCGATCGGCACCTGACGGATAATGTCGATATCCAGCTTGCGGCACAGTTCGCAGAAATCATCGATCGTGCTGAAATGGATGTTAGGCGTATCGTACCACTGGTACGGTATCTGGGCATTGCGGGGCATCCTGCCTTTGAGAGTCAGCTGAAGACGGCAGTTCCAGTGTCCGAAATTGATGACGCTTACCGCTGCACGTTTTCCGGCTCTGACGATCTGCGAAAGCAGGATATCCGGTCTGCGGATCTCCTGCAGGGTGTGATTGAGCACCACAAGATCGAAAGAATCATCTCCGGCAAATTCCAGACCGTCATCCATATCCCCCTGTATGACCGGTATGCCGTTGGCAATGCAGCGGATAACTGACTCCTGATCGATTTCGATACCGAGCACATCAGCTTTGCGCTCCCTGCGCAGATGCAGCAGGAACTTACCGTCTCCGCACCCCAGGTCAAGCACCCGGTCTCCGGGATTTACCATATCAGAAATGATTTCAAGATCACGTCTGCGGTTCAGGTCAAGATCACGGCGGTCGATCATTTTTCACCTCCGTATTGATGTGAAAGGAAATCTCTTACCATTCTGCCGAGAGTTTCCACTTCCAGCAGAAACGCATCATGACCGTATCCGGATTTGACTTCGCAGAAAGTCACCTCTTTGCGGTTGCGCAGCAGAGCTTCGGTCAAACGTTTGGATTGTACGGTCGGGAACAGCCAGTCGCTGGAGAAGGATACCACAAGTCCGGATGCCTGGACACCCTCTACTGCCTTCACCAGATCGCCGCCGGTTTCAGCGGTCAGATCAAAGTAGTCGGTGGCGCGGGTTATGTAGAAATAACTGTTGGCATCGAAACGTTCAACGAAACGTTTTCCCTGATACTGCAGATAACTTTCCACGGCAAAATCGCGGTCGAAATCGTAGTCGTAATTCTGCTTATCCTGAAGACTGCGTCCGAACTTTCTGCCCAGAGATTCTTCAGAGAGATAGGTTATGTGCGCCAGCATGCGGGCAGCGGCAAGACCGCGGTCGGGAGTTTTGTCTCCGGAATAATTGCCGTTATTGAAATTGGGATCCGCTTTGATAGCTTCGCGGGCGACCCAGTCAAAGGCGATATTCTGCGGTGAAAACTGGCATGCCGTGGCGATGGCGATGTAGCTTTTGAGGCTTTCCGGATAACTTACCGCCCACTGGAGCACCTGCATGCCGCCCATGGATCCGCCGAGTACAGCCAGCAGCTTTTTGACTCCGAGGTGATCAACCAGACGTTTCTGCGCCCGGACCATGTCGCGCACAGTGATGACCGGAAAATCAAGATTGTACGGCTTGCCGGTTTCAGGATCAATGGATTGCGGACCGGTAGTGCCGGAACAGCCGCCGATAACGTTGGAACAGATCACAAAATATTTGTTGGTGTCAACATATTTGCCCGGACCGATCATATTGTCCCACCAGCCGGGTTTGGGATCATCCGGTGAATGTTTGCCGCAGACATGGGCATCACCTGAAAGGGCATGGGTGACCAGAACCGCATTGCTTCCGTCGGCATTGAGGGTACCGGCGGTCTCGTAGCGGATATTGACTCCGGAGAGCTCCCTGCCGCAATCAAGCGGGAGCGGTTCGGTAAGTTTGTAGTCCTGCGGTTCTACAATAAAAACTGTATCCTGCGTTTCGATTTTCGCATCTCCTTGCATGAAGCTGTTATATAAAATTACCGGCTGACTGTATGATGATTGGTCAGCCGCATCAAAAACAACAATATATTAAACAAGTGTTGCGTAATATAATACACTTTTCCGCAAAATGCAATAACAGTAATTGAAAAAGTGGTGATTTGTTGCACATATTTTGTACCGCCGCGTAAATCAGCCGCAATGGCAAAACAAGCGCGGCGCAGTCAGTACCCGTGGGGCAAATCATCGCGGCGCACCGCAATACCGGCAAGGTATGACAGCTTTTCCGCCGCCCGGGCCAGCATACCTGACCGGTTATGCACCAATGCAGTATGACCGCTGCGGTATGACAGCCGCTTGGGGGCGGCGGTTTGATGTCTGACCTGTCTGACCTGTCTGACCTGTCTGACATCTGCGCCGCCAAAATAAACCGTGCGGGTAAAAACAGCGCACAGTCAGTACCAAAACGGCAAAAAAAGCGCGGCGCACTGCAATACCGGTGAGATATAACAGCTTTTCCGCCGCCTGGGCCAGCATACCTGACCGGTTATGCACCAATGCAGTATGACCGCTGCGGTATGACAGCCGCACTGGGGCGGCGGTTTGGTGTCCGACCTGTCTGACTTGTCCGACTTGTCCGACCTGTCTGACATCTGCGCCGCCGAAATAAGCCGTGCGGGTAAAAACTCGCGCAGTCAGTACCCGTGGGTAAAATATCGCGGCGCACCGCAGTACCGGTGAGATATAACAGCTCTTGCGCCGCCTGGGCCAGCATACCTGACCGGTTATGCACCAATGCAGTATGACCGCTGCGGTATGACAGCCGCACTGGGGCGGCGGTTTGATGAGAGTTATGGGAATAATGGGAACTATGAGATTTATGAGATCTCTGCGCCGCCAAGATAAGCCGTGCGGGTAAAAACAAGCGCAGTCAGTACCCGTGGGTAAAATATCGCGGCAGCAGATATTTTTATTTCCGGGTGAGGCGGTCAATGGTCGCCGCCACCGCCGAGATATGGCAGTTGCCGTTGCCGGCAAGCTCCTCCCGGGTGCGGAAAAGCTCGTAACAGGCTTCTTTATAATCTATTCCGCACAACTCTGAAATAATGCGGGTGGCACGGTCAATCAGCTTCTTGTTGGATATCGACAGATGAATCATGTAATTTCCACGCACCCTTCCGTATTTTACCATGGTCCCGGTGGAAATGATATTCATGACCAGCTTCATCCGCAGATGTTCAAAGATCCGCAGCGGAGTAGCGCATACTTTGCCGCCGATCTTTTTACCATTGAACTCCACCGCTCCGCCGTGGATATTGGTGATCCTGACTTTGTGCGCGTTCTGTCTTGCCGGGATTTTTCCGCCGAGCGGAATATGCATCAGCATTTCCGCATCGATCGCCGGAACTTTGTTCTTTACGATCTCCGCAAGACCGGAATTTATATAATCTTCTTTCTTCCACGCAATACAACGCGGCGCACGTTTGAGACATTTCTGCCAGATCTCCTCCGTTGCAGCATCCTCATCCCTGAGCATCGCCCACGGTTCCGGAGAACTTTCATCTTCAATAAATTTATAGGGCGGTATCATGAATGTCGGTGAACGCTCCGTGGTGTCACTCAATATATCGATCGCAAGATCATGGGCAATGTAGTCGATCAATTCATGCTTTTGGTAAGCATTATATTCAAAATCGATCATATCCGCGATATTTTGAGAACTTTCCGCTTCATCCAGACTTGCCATGAGATCTTCAAAAGCTCCGGCATAGTCGATGCCCTCTGTGCCCAATGCGCGTTCCAGCGCAGATGAAGCGACCAGAAATTCAATGGTGCTTGACTGCATCCTGGTGGAGCCGGTAAGTGCCATTCCGCCGATCAGCATGGAGATCACTGTCACGTTGGGCATGCTGTAAAGTTCGCGGCAGCGTTCAATGCGGGAAGCGGGGAGATCCGCCGGAACACAGATCAGCATGAATACTTTTGCTCCGCGCAGAGCCGCTTCACGCGCCGAACCGATGATCGAAGCAGTCTCTCCGGTCGCAGTGATACCGATAAGAATATCCCGGTGATCGATCTCAAGGTCCTCCACCTGTTTTTTTCCGACACCCGGATAATCTTCGAAATTTTCAACCGAACGGATGAGCGCGAAATCGCCTCCGGTCATGATGGAACAGACCCGGTGTTCCTCCGGAAAGGCTTCAAGATATGCGCTTTCAAGCAGGATGGCAAGCCTTCCGGTAGCTCCGCATCCGGAAAAAACGATCCGTCTGGCATTTTTCATAGCTTCGACCATTTCAGCGTATTCCGGAGAGGCAAGTGCCGTACGCAGATGAGGAATAAGTGCTTTGTCGCAGGCAAGCAGAGTCTTTACACCGCATACGGTGGAAGTGTTAAAATCTTCATCCATGTGCATGGAAAGCGGATTGCGTGACTCGCTCGGAAGAAATCCCAGGTGAAATGAGGTTTCATTGTTCAAAAAATGTTCGGCTTCAAGCTTCCAGTTTTCCATTGTGATCTTTCCCGGTGTTTTGCCGCTGAAATAAAATACGTCCAAACGGCTGTTCTGTTAAATAAGGTACGGTTAAATATACACCGGAAAAATATTTTTTTCAACCGTTGGAAAAGTCAGATATCCAGTTCGATATCCTCCTGCGGCGGAGCTTCCGGTTCACCGAGCAGGCTGAGCAGCTGTTCTGCAGGAGTAAGACAGCTTTTGCTCTGGTTGCATGACTTGCAGCACACCACCATATTTCCTCTGGTGCTGCGTCCGCCGCGTGCCACCGGCACGATGTGATCGAAAGTAAGCTCTTCTTTGGGGAATTTTTTTCCGCAGTAATGACATACACCTTTACGCAGAAGCTCCTGGAAATACGGGGTCTTGCGCAGTTCACGCGCCCTGGCACGTTCTTTTTTTATGTGACGCTCATCGCGTTCGATATACACCCAGTCATCCATTCAGCAGGTGACCTTTTTGCCGTCGAGAACATCGCGCACAGCTTTTATCACTACCGGCAGACGGTGAGGCTTGGCAAGAAATCCGCATGCACCCTCTTTCAGCAGATATTGCACCTCTTCTTCGCTGACAAAACCGCTGGAAAGCAGGATCTTCGCTTCAGGATCGAGCTCACGGATCTTATAGAATGCCTCATGACCGTTGAGTTTGGGCATTATCATATCCAGCAGCACCAGATCCACTGCATCCGGATTGGCGGTGTAGATCTCGACTGCATCAAGTCCGTTTTCTGCGAGCAGAACGGAATAACCGAGATCCTGAAGTGCTTCGATAAGAAAATCCCAGATAGTTTCGTGGTCATCCACGATCAATATCGTTTCGCTGCCTCCGGGCAGCTCATTAAATTCCGGCATGTAAATACTGTTCCCGATGTTGTTATCAGAAGCGGTCAGACGGAGCGGTGACGGAAAAACGCCCTTCTCCGTACATCGCTTCCGGAGACACTCTCCTGAATTTGATTTTTTTTGTAACGTCACTATATTATAGTAAGACAGGGTGTCAATAGCAAGAGCAATTTTGTAAAAAACATGAAAAAAGAGAGCAAAAAAACTGTACAGTTGGTTTCTCCGCGCGGATTTTGTTCCGGAGTGCGCAGTGCAGTGGAGATATTTGAAGAGGCACATAAGAAATATCCCGGCACTGTTTATGTGCTTAATGAACTGGTCCACAATCACCGTGTCGGTGATGATATGCGGAAAAAAGGTGCAGTTTTTGTAAGTTCTCTTGAAGAGGTTCCCGAAGGCGCAGTGGTGATGTTCGGAGCCCATGGTGTCGGCAGAAATGAAGAAAACACCGCCGTAGAACGCAATCTGACAGTGATAGATGCCGGTTGTCCGCGCGTAAAGGCACTTCACCGTAAAGCTGCGGCTCTTGACAAGTCGCGGGAGCTGGTTATTTTCGGCAACCCGGACCACCCGGAAGTGCGCGGTGTCGCCGGTCACGCCGGAACTGATAAAGTGTTCATCGTAAAATCCGCTGACGGGATAAAAGATCTTCCGGAGATGAACAGACCGGTACTGCTCTGCCAGACCACCCGCGATCATCTGGAAATCGAATTTTTTACCGCAGAACTCAAAAAACGTTTCCCCGCCCTGCAGGAAAACGGCGGAGTGTGCGATGCCGTCTACCGCCGTCAGCTTGCAGTCGAAAAGCTGGTCCCGCAGATCGATGCCATGATCATTGCCGGTTCTCCGCACAGCTCCAATGCCAACCGCATGTGCGACGTCGCCCGCAGAATGGGTAAAGCTGCCTTTCTGGTCGATGATGTACAGAAAATCCCCGATCTTTCTCCGTTCCGGCACCTCGGACTCGGAGCAGGTGCAAGCACCCCGGAAGAGTGCGTTTCAGAAATTCTCAAAAAACTTGAAGCTCTCGGATTTGAGTCAGTTGTATAACCTGCCATAAAAAAATTCCATGTTTTTTTGTTTTTTTATTGAAAATAAAGCGGATTTGCTATATTTTAATAAAATATTACAAAAAATTAATCCGTTAACAGTTACAGCTTATTCGGTACAATCATGGAGGTTTTTATGCGTCTTTTCAGTGTTTTCTGTTTTGCAGTATTGTCTTTTGCCCTGGTCTTTTTCTGCGGATGCGGTAAAAAGCAGAAAAAAAGTGTAAAGGAACGTGAGGTCCGTGTCACCCTGCAGAAGCTGGAAAAGCGGATGTTCCGGCGGATCATTCCGATCCAGGGAACGGTCCAGCCGGTGCGTTATGCGGTCATATCAGCCAAGACGGGAGGCGTACTTGAACACCTCAAGATCTCCGAAGGCGACATGATGAAAAAGGGTGATATGCTCTTCGGTATCGACCGCCAGGTGCTGAAAAATCAGGTCATGGTCAAGGAAAACGAGATCAACGTGAAAAAAGCCGAAGTAGAAAGTGCAAAGATCGCTCTGGAACGAGCAGGGATCAACCGCGAAAAAGCCAAACTTGATTATGACCGTTTCTCCAGACTGTGGAACTCCCGCGCCACCAGTCAGACCGAATACGAAACTGCCACCGTCAATCTCAAAAATGCTGATGCCGATGTCAAAAAGGCAGAAGCGGATGTGGTAAATGCACAGGCACAGCTCAAACAGGCACAGGGCAATCTGGTCATCGCAAAGAAAAATCTTGCCGATTCCTCCACCTGTGCTCCATATGACTGCACCGTAACCAAGACCTATTTTGAAGAAAATGAATATGTTTCCACCGGAAACAATATCCTGAAGATCGAAGATCAGACCGAATTTGAGGTGGTAAGCTATATCAGTTCAGTCTACTATCCGCTTGTAACTCAAGATAAAACCCCCGTCAACATAAGACTGTACGGAAAGGATATGGGACGTGCGGTCATCACTCACAAAGCTCCTTCCATCGATCCGGTGAGCCGCACCTTCAAAATCAAGGCAAAGATTCCCCGGAATATCAAACTTGCCAGCGGTTCTCTCTGCGATGTCGATATCATCCTTGAGGAAAAAATGAGCTACGGTCTGCCGTCGGATGCACTTCTGCTGCGTGCCGGGAACCGTTACATCGCCTATGCTTACGGCAAAGACAACCGGGCAAAAAGTTTTGACGTGATCCCGGGTATCGTCGAGGGAAAACTCACTGAAATCGTCAACAATGAGAAGCTCCGTGACGAGTTGTTTGTCATCACCGGACAGACCTTTGTCAATGCCGGTACTCTTCTTGCGGAAGTGAAAAAAAAGTAACCTGCGGCAAAAGGAGTTTTCATCATGTTTCTCAGTCACTGGTCAGTCACCCGCCCGATCGCGATGACAGCGTTCATCATCGTGTTGATAATGATCGGGGCAAGTCTTTATCCGAAACTCAGTATCGACCTGCTGCCCAATATGGAGATCCCCACCGTTCTGGTGCGGTGCGAGTATAAAGGCGCAAGTCCGACCGAGATCGAAGTTGAAGTCATTAAGCGTATCGAGGATGCAGTTTCCTCGATCGAAGGTATCCAGCACATCACCAGTTCCTCACTTGAGGATCAGGGACAGGTGCAGATCGAATTCATCATGGGAACCAATGTTGACGTTGCCGCCACCGACATCCGTGAAGCACTCAACCGCATCCGCGATGATTTCCCCGACGGTGCCGATGAGCCGACGATCCGCAAGATCGACACCAACGCCACCACAGTGGTACAGCTGCTGCTGACCGGAGACCGTACCAGAGATGACCTCTACGACTATGCGGATGATACCCTTTCCGACCGTTTTTCTTCTGTTCCCGGCGTGGGTGAGGTGCGTGTATACGGCGGTAATGAAATGCAGGTGCATGTTCTGCTTGACCGTGCCAAGCTGACTGCCTCCAATATCTCCATAAATACCATCGTTTCCAAACTCAAGGCTGCCAATGTGCGCAAGCCGCTTGGACGTATTGAGTTTGACAAGGGTGAAAAAAATATCACCTTCGACGGCGAATTCAAAGATTTCGACCAGATAAAAGCTCTGGAGATCGGTGTCCACGAGGGCAAACGTGTTTATCTGCGCGATGTGGCGGATGTCAAACTCATGAGCCGCGATCCCCGCAGCCGCGACTTTGTTGACGGGCAGCCCGCCGTCCGCTTCAACATCATCAAAAAAGGCGAAGCCAACGCGATCGAAGTCATCAACGGCATCCGCAAACGTTATGAGAGTTTCAACAATTCCGGACTGCTGCCCAGCGGCATGAAACTGGTCTGGTTCAAAGATGCCGGTGAATTCATCCAGTCCTCCGTCGACGATGCCTGGAACAGTATCCTTACCGGTATCATCCTCACAGCGGTCCTGCTTTTCCTGTTTCTGCACGATCCGAAATCAACATTTATCGTTATGATCTCCATGCCGATCTCGGTGGTGGTGACATTTGCGGTGATGTATTATCTGGGGTACTCATTCAACATCATGACCCTGCTTTCCCTCGGATGTTCCGTGGGTGTGCTGGTCACCAACTCCATCGTGGTCATCGAAAACATCTTCAAACGTCTGGAGCAGGGTAATGACATCAAAACTGCAGCCGAACACGGTACCGGCGAGGTCATCGCTGCGGTTTCCGCCAGTGCACTCACCAACGTGGTGGTGTTTGTTCCGGTGATGATGATGACCACCATGATCGGCAGGATGATGGTTCCCTTTGCCGGAGTAATGGTAGGTGCAACACTGGTTTCACTGTTCATCAGCTTTACCCTGACTCCGATCCTGTCATGTATATTGCTCAAAAAATCCGGCGGAGTCAAAAAGGTCACCTGGCTGGACCGCATGTTCGTTCCCTGGGATAAAGGTTATGACTGGCTCTGTGCCCGGTTCAACCGTTCCATCAACTGGACCGCCAATCATGCGGTTCTGTTTCTGGTCGCAACAGCTCTGCTCGCGGGAGCGATTTATTTCTTTATCGTGCCGCAGGTGGGACTGTCCTTTCTGCCCTTCTGCGACCAGGGGGAAATCAGGATCCGTTTTGAGTTCCCGACGAACTACAATCTGGATACCACCACTGCCAGGATGCAGGAAGCTGCCGAACAGCTCAAGAAATTCGATTTCATCAAAGGTATGGTGACCAATATAGGAATTTCCTCCGGTGCGCGCGGCCAGGTCAACTCCGCCGTTTATCTCGGATTGCTCAATATCAAGACCAACAGCAAAATGGAGCGTAAAGAAACCATTTATGAATTGCAGGATATCCTGCGCAAAGAACTTGCCTTCATGGATAACTGCCGTATCACGCTTACCATTCCTGCGACCTTCGGCGGTTCCGGAGCCGAAATCCGCTGCGTTATCCACGGACCGGATCTGGATGTGCTCGAAAGCGCAGAAATGCGGGTGCTGGAACGTCTGCCGCAGCTGGGTATGACCCGCGACCTCGACTCCACCTGGCGTGAGCGCAAGCCCAACATCAACATCATCCCCGACCGGACCATTCTGCAAAACCTCGGCATGACTGCCGATGAACTTTATCAATACATGATCGGTTCTCTTGACGGTATCGAGGTCGGTGACTACCGTACCGGTGCGCGAACCTTTGACATCCGTGTCCGCAACAGCAAAGAACCGGGGGAACAGCAGCTGATCCAGAATGCACCTGCGGTCAAGGACGGCAATCCGCTTAATACCGAAGTGCTTGCCAAAATCGAACAGGATGCCAGACCGGTCATCATCAACCGTTACGACAAAGTGCGCACCTCGTGGATCTTTGCCAATACAGCTCCCGGTTACGCACTGGGAACGGTTTCCGACACCATCAAGCGTGTTGCCGAAGAGATCCTGCCCGGCGGTTACGGTATCCGTATGAGCGGAAGTGTTGAACGCATGCAGGAAACCAATAAAGAGTTCATGCAGGTGATGATCCTTGCCGCATTGCTGACTTACCTGCTGATCGCTGCGATCATGGAGTCCTGGGTAAGACCCCTGCTTATCATGGTGACTGTTCCGCTCGGCTTCCTGGGAATGTATTTTACCTTGTGGATCGCCGGCATGCCCATGTCCATGATGGGACTGCTCGGCGGCGTTATGATGATCGGTATCGTGGTCAATAATGCTATTCTCATCATGGATGAATGTACAACTCTCATGCGCAACTCCGGTATGGCTCCGCGCCGTGCGATGCTTCAGGCGGTGAAAAGCAAGTTCCGTCCGATCGTGATGACCAGTATCGCTTCGGTCGCCGGTATGCTGCCCATGGCGTTCGGCACCGGACTTGGTTCCGAACTGCGTGCCAGCTGCGGTATGGGTGTGGTCGGAGGTCTGATTTTTGCTTCTCTTATGACGCTTTATGTCATTCCGGCACTGTTCTTCGTATTTGTCGCGCGCAAAAGTAGAAAAAGCGCGCGCTGAAAAAAACAAAATAATAAAAATTTTTGCCGCCGGGTGCTACCCGGACGTGATCAAACGGCGGAACGTTTGTCGCCGCCTTAAAATGGCGGCGAAATATAAGCTCTGCGTGCAACGCAGAGTGCTATCTGCATCGCTGGCGCAAGACAGCGATACCTCTCACCGGGAGCGAAGTAGAAAAACAGCAGCCAAAGCGTTGCTGTTTTTTTACATTTGAGCGTACGGTGCTTTACCGGTGGTGCAGCGCAAGTTTTGTATAGCCTGTCATGCCTGATAAGCCCGTGGGGGCGGCGCATGAAATGAGAATAATGAGAGTTATGAGAATTATGAGAGTTATGGGTAAAGGTGGCGCCGCGATGATTTGCCTGTTAGGTATTTACCGCGCGTTTTTTTACCCGCACGGCTAATCCCGGCGACGGATATTTTTTAATTTTTCCACGGCAGTTTTACCGGTCGCTCTGCTGAGCACCGCCGGAAGAGAACCGTTTGCGGTACTCCCTCGGAGACAAGCCGCTGTATCTTTTGAATATTCTGGAAAAATCAATGAGCGATTTGAAATTGCAGGAATAAACGATCTCTTTTATACGCATGTTATCGTTTTTTAACAATTCCGCTGCCCGGAACATCCGCTGATGCAGCAGGTATTCCCTCGGCGTCAGACGGTGCTTTTTGCGGAATATACGTCTGAAATGATCGTAAGATATATCCATTTCAGCAGCAAAATTCTTAAAATCGTACTCCTGAAAAGGTTCACTGCGCAGCAATTCGGCAATGCGGTCAAGGTTCTGGATATCGCGCGCAGAACTGTTCTCATTGCCGGAAGAATCATAAGCTGTAAAAATAAGTTTTTCCAGAATAAAACCGATTTCCGGCAAGTTGATTTTCCAATCCGCCCGGTAAAGACGCAGCAGCCGCAGAAAATCCTTGTATACTTCATCAGGCGATGACGGCTTGAATGAACCGGAAGGATAAAGTTCATCCAGTGCGGCAAGCATGCGTTCACTGCGCTCTCCGACAAAGTCGCAGAAAAAGTGTTCTGTGTATTTTTCAGTGTTCTCCGGATCCTTGTTGATGTAGTTGTAACGGACATCTTTGTGCATCCAGAATACCACAGGTGCTTTGAGGTCGATAATGGAACCGTCAGACGTCCGCTTGAGCAGGATATGCCCAAAACGGATAAATTCAATGGAGTTGTTCCACGGCACAAAATCAAGCAGCGTTTCCCGGCGGAAAAAACGGTGAACCACCTTGTCTATAACCAGATCTTCGTAATACATGCAGTATTTATCCTTTCCACGTAAATATAGGTGACAAAAACAGCTTTTTCAATAAAAATATTGTTTTTTCCGGACAAATAACTGTTTTTGATAACTTTTTCCCGAATATGGAAATTTACAATCACTTTTTTCCGTGATATACTTCACAGGAATGAGGGCCGTTTGCCGCAGTATCACGGGAGTGATAGATGTTCACAAATGCCGCGCCGTCCGCAACAGTTTTATTTTCCGGAAGGTTTGCTTACTTTTGCCCGGGTTTGGAAATGTAAGGGATCCCGGATATGATATTGAAAGGATCAACTATGAAACCCTGTCTTTGTTTTCTGCTTGTGTTCACCGCCGGAATTCTGTCTGCCTCCCCTCTGCCGCTTACCGCTCCGCACGCACCTTTTGTCAGGCAGAAAAAAAATGCAGGTCCGGATGTCCCGGTAAAGGGTTCGCTGGATGCAGGCGAACTGATATACTCTTTCGGAAATAAGAAAATCATCATCGATCAATCCGGCACATTCATATTCATGGCGGACGGACGCAAAATAGCTTCATCATATTTCAGTGCAAGGACTCCGGCGAAAAAATGGAATGTCAATTCCGGCAAAAAGATCGTCGCGAAATACGACGGCAGCGGAATGAGTGTTTTAAGCTGCAAGGCAGATGCCGCAACCGGGACCGTAACCATAAAAGGCATGCTCGGATTCAATAAACCGGGTACTCCGGAAGAGGCTTATCCATGGACACGTATATTCTCTCTGACAAGAGACAACAAGCTTCTGGTAAAGACTGTTTTCGACGTGCCGGAGAAAAAGTTCAGAGGCGGTATATTTTTTTCCATGCCCATGGCGCAGGATCATGACATTAAGCCGGTCGATCGCGGAGACCGCAGAAAATGGCACAGCAGAACTCCGGATATCACGGTAAAAAACAACAGACCGGAAGACTCTTTCAGGATAGAAATCAGAAGTTCCATGATCCTGCATACCGGCAGCAAAAAAACTTCTTTTTATCTGACTCCGGAAAACAACACCTGGGTCTTTGCGATCGACCCCGGCAAATGCACTGCGGGCAATCCGCACGTGCCGGGCGGTGTGGATTTCAAACGCAGCGATGACTTTACTCTGCCGACAACCGGTAAAAATCTGCTGCCCAATCCATACTTTGCCCAGGGAACATCTTTCGTCAAAGATACCACAATCTATTTCTGGTTTACCAGTCATGGACCGCATTTGCAGACAAAAGATGTGAAATTCGGCAAATATGCTCTCAATGCCGGAAAATACTGCACCGCCACCATTCCGGCTGATGCCGGAAAGTATGTTTTTTCAATTTATGTCAAAGGCAAAGGCGAACTTACGCTTGCTGCTTCCACCAAAACCCCGTGGAAAAACGTGGCGCGCAAACATTTTTCAGTAAAAAACACAAAAGAATGGAAACGGTATGAATTTCCCTTCACCATGCCCCGGGGCGGCATGCTCTGTATCGCCTACACCCTGAAAGGCACGGGAGTACTTGACGGTATCCAGCTTGAAAAAGGATCTGCAGCCACTGCATTTTCTGCTCCGGCAGTCAGTGCGCGCCTGATAACCGATCCTGCCGGCGGATTTTTTGAGTCAGGCAAAAAAGCAGCCGGCAGGCTTGAACTTTCCACACTTGAAAAACAAATTGCCGGAACCGGCCGCGCTGTGATCCGCAACTTTTTCGGTGAAGTCATACGTACCTGCAGCTTCAAATTCAATTTCAAAGCCGGGGAATATCCGGAGATCGATCTGCCGCTGAACGGACTGGATGACGGTATATACGTCATTGAAACTTCATATAAAACCCGCGGCAGCAAAACAGCACACATCGAACATTTCCGTGTTTCAGTGATGCCGTTTCTGGAAAACAAACATTTTACCCGCAAAATTTTCAGTCCGGTGTATGACAGTGCATCAGTTACGGTCAAGTGCAATCCGGCATATATCGAACGCTGGAAGCAGATCGGCTACGGTTCATACGGTCACAGCGGTTCCGTAAGACCTCCAGCCGTGGAAGTGCTGAAGAAACACGGTGTGGAAATTTTTGACGGTATGGGTGTTTCCCGTGCGCCCAGTGTCAAGATCGCCAGATATTTTCCTGATTTGAAAGTTCCCGCCGGACGTATCTTTTTCTACGTGAAAAACATGGAAGCCTTTTTCAATGACTTCAAAAAGAATGTGGCGACCCTGCCTGATTACCGTTTGACCGGCGGCTGGAACGGAGACTACCGTAAAAAGTTTAAAGAAGCGGTAAAAAAAGAGATCAGCAAAGGAGCTGAGGCAAAAGTTTATTCGATCGGATGCGAATGGCCGGCTGAAATAAAAAATGATCCGCATTATCCGGATCTGGTAAATGCTTATTTTGAAGCCGTACGCGAGGTTTTCCCGAATGCAAAACTTGCAGAAGGCGGCGGAATGAACATGCATCCCCATGACGGCGTACGCCAGGTGGATGTGTTTCTTGAACGGTTTACCGGACGCGGATTCGGAAAACCTGATTATCTCATGGGACATCCGTACATCGGCAGCTCCGGTATCACACAGGTTTTCAACAATTTCAAAGCACTGCTCAAAGTTGCAGACAAACACGGCATGTCAGACTGCAAACTTGCTTTTGCAGAAGGTATGCATTTTTATCCTTACGATATCCCGGAGTGGGACTGCCGTTTCATATCAGCTCAGCAATGGCGTCTGCGCGGAACCTTCTCTTACGATCTCGGCTGGATCGAGCGTTTGACTGCTGCATATTACACCAGATTTTATCTGGTCCACATGACAGAATTCAACCGGGTGGAGTGCGTGACATCGGCGATCCTCAACACCAACAATTTTATTCTGGATGTGGATATGGTTCCGAGGGCATCGCAGAAAATCACCAACACTCTGGGCAACCTTTTTCCGCATCCGAAGCGTTATATCGGCGACTTCTCCTTTGCTCCCGAAACCAAATGTCTGATCTGGGAGGATCACGAAGGCAGACCCGTTGCCGCAGTATGGCATGAAAACGAAATGATCGACCGCGGTCAGGCTCCGTCACCGCTGGCGCAAACGGCTTACCGCGGAGCGGAATACATCGACATGATGGGCGTAAAACGCAAGCCTGAAGTTGACGGCCGTTTTCCGGTTTCACCGTTTCCGCTGTTCATCCGCGGAAGAAAGGGTGACTGCGATGCCTTTGTGCATGCCATGCGCAATGCGTACATTGCCGGCAGCGATACGATGCCGTTCGGAATGTCGGAAAAAATCAGCAGTGACGGCAGTCTGGAGCTGACACTTAAAAACGATCTGGCGGGTGTCATCAAAGGCACGCTTTCCGTCGGCGGCAGGAGTTTGGATATTTCCATAGAACCGGATAAAAACTGTACGGTCAAAGTCCCGCTGCCGGAAGCTCTTTCATATGATGCGGTAAAGACGGTCAAAGTTCCGCTTATCTGGAATGACGGACGGCAGACCATACGCAAAGACTATACTTTCAGCGCATTTCTGGTGCGTCCGTTCACCGGCAAATGGGAATCGATACCTGCGATACACATGACCAACAGAACCAAAAAACGTGCCAACGATGATTTGGATGCCTCATTCCAGCTGGCGTGGTGTAAAGACAGTCTGAATTTGCGTATTACCGTGAAGGACAACAAACTTTCCGCCGGCAGCGGAAACCGGAACCGCTATGATTTCGATGCGGCGCAAGTATATATAGATACTCTCTGTACCGGCAGACGGTCCGGTAAAAAAGGTTATGATGATGATGATTACGATTATACTCTGATGCCGTCGTCAGACGGCAGGCGTCTGGAAATATTCCGTCATGTATCGCCTTTCATGCAGTACACACTTGGCACGGCAGCTCCGAAAGATAATACGGTAGTGTCGGAGTTCGGCGGTACCTTTACCCGCACGGCAGACGGATATATTTATCAGGTCGCATTTCCGGCTCCTTATGTCCGTCCTGTGGAGCTGACTCCGGGATGGAACATCGGTTTCGGGCTTATGGTTGCTGACCGGGACGACGGGAATAAACCGGAACAGCATCTTTCTTTGAGTACGGTCAGGGGCAAGGGATGCTACAATGCTCCGCATACCTGGCCGGTCGCGGTTTTTGCGGATAAATAAATTTCCATGAATTTGCATACAAACAGCATAAAGGAATACAAAATGGACAAAACATTGAAATCAGAAAACAGGATGTTCACGTTGACAGGGCTTCCGGTAAGCAAAACTTGCAAAATATGTGTTTTGCCGTTGTATCTCTTCAAAAAAACAATCAAAAAAATGCCTTATAATGCTTGCAAAGCAAGCGCTTCATGCACTGCATATAACGCCGTTTTTGCGTCAGCAAACACTTTTTCGCTTTTCTTGACCCTCCGCCGCCCTGCGGGCTATGGAGGGCAGGAAGATAAAACCAGTCCTTATAATGCTTGCGGAGCACGCGCTTCATGCACCGGAGGTGCGCTTCATATTTGCCGCAGGCAAATGCTTCATACGGTGAAACCGTGCTTCATTCGATCAACGTTCACGTTGATCGAGCTTCTCGTTGTGATTGCGATCATTGCGATATTGGCGGCGATGCTGCTGCCGGCTTTGCAGCAGGCGAGGGAGCGTGCCAGGGAGTCACAGTGTACGGGTAATCTGAAACAGATCGGTACTGCGGCGCAGATGTACGGCAATGACAGCGGCGGCTGGTTCACGCACCGTGATGGCGGGTATGTGAATTACAGCACAAGTGCGATCGCAAGGCTCAGCGAATATCTGGGCGGCTTTCAGTATCACACTTTTGCAACGACCAAGGCGCACAGGAATGATGCACTGATACTCAAAGTGTTTTATTGTCCGTCAGTGCCTCCGTTTCCGGCAGAGGAGGGGGCTTCGCATACTTATTCGTTCAGTTATGCTGATGCGGAGCATTATTGTTCGCAGCCGATTTTCAAAGGTAACGGATTACCGGCGTATCGGGGAAGTACTTATCTGGAAAAGAACGTATCTCCTTCCAAGATGATTTTTGCAGCGGATAAAAAGTACAAAACTTACAATGCCACCTTCAACAGCAATCTGGTATATTCTTCAAGTGAGAAGTACGGTATGCTGGCACCGCGTCACTCCGGCAGATGCAATATGCTGCTGGTTGACGGAAATGTTTACAGTCAATCACCGCAGGCGATGCTCAATGGTACGGAGTATTTTATGGTGAACAGGCGCAAGGCTATGAAAATTACAGGAATAATTGATTTTTAAATTAAGGATATCAAAATGAGATTCAGATCATTATATGGAATTTTGGCAGCAGGGCTGATTCCGGTGATTTGTCCGGCATCCGGCAGCTCTGCGGCAGAGAAGCTGTCGCCTGAAAGATGCATGGCTCTCTTCAAGGACTCAAAGAGTGATCCGGTATGGCGCAGAATGGCTTTCCGGCGGCTGCTTGAACAGGAGAAAAATCCGGAAAAACTGCTGAAAATGGCAGTGAAAGATAAAGATCCTGCGATCCGTCGCCGCGGACTTTATGAAAAATGTATACTCTCAAAGGCGCGGATGCCTATCCTTATCTTATGGCTGCGGTGAATGACCGCGATCATTCTGTCGCCGAATTGCTGATACGCTGTGCAGTCGCTCTGCCGGAGGGGGAGCCGAGGCAGGAGCTGCTGAAAACCATTGCCCGCAAAAGCCGGGTGCTCCGGGTACGGCGCGAGGCGGTGAGGATAGCCGATTTTCCGTATTACCGGGAAAACCGGCGTCTGGCGGATGATCCGTCTTATGACCATGATCTCATCAAGGTGAAATCGGTGATGCTGCCGCAGAAAAACTGGAAATTCGTGCTTGATCCGCTGGCAGACGGACATCATAAAGGTTTTTTCAAGACCGCTTTTGACGACAGCAAATGGAAAAATATCAATATCGGACACTGGGAAAAACAGGGATATAAATATAACGGCATCGCCTGGTACCGCCTGAAATTCCGGGCTCCGGAAAAAGTTGCGCACAATGCTGTTGAATTGTATTTCAGGGGAGTTGATGAGACTGCATGGGTGTGGCTCAACGATACTTTTATCGGTCAGCATGATATCGGTATAAGAGGGTGGAACAAACCGTTCTACCTTGATGTGACAAAAGAGTTTTTGTGGGGAAAAGAAAATGTTCTTACCGTAAGGGTCGAAGACACAGGAAATGCAGGCGGTATCTGGAAACCGGTTTCACTGGAAATATGGAAGTGAAAATATGGATAATGTCCGAAATTTTGTGAAAAATTTATATTTTATCCTTATTCAGATATGTTTTTCTCAATTAAAATATATCACACAGCATGTTTTCTTCAAGCTCAAGAAACGGTTCTGTCTGCGATCGGTGGATGCAGCGTGGAGCAAGGTCGAGTTTTGCGCCGAGTACGGTGCGGGAGTGTACCTTTGTACACGACCAAACCGGCACAGGC
>JAZSGR010000127.1:0-5689 GCA_045532825.1 Victivallaceae bacterium
TCGTGGGGGCGGCGCATGAAATGAGAATAATGAGAGTTATGAGAATTATGAGAGTAATGGGTAAATGGTGCGCCGCGATATTTTACCCACGGGTACTGACTGCGCTTGTTTTTACCCGCACGGCTAATTTCGGCGGCGCAGAGATCTCATAAATCTCATAGTTCCCATTATTCCCATAACTCTCATCAAACCGCCGCCCCGACTCTGCCGGTCATACCACAGCGGGTATACCGCATGTGCTGTATAGCCGGTCAGGTCTGATAACTCGCGGGGGTTGCCGGCAGCACCATAACGCCGCCTTGCCCTGCGGGGGGCGGCGGAAAAGCTGTCATACCTTGCCGGTAACGCAGCGCAAGTTTTGTATAGCCGGTCATGCCTGACACCTCGTGGGGGCGGCGCATGAAATGAGAATAATGAGAGTTATGAGAATTATGAGAGTAATGGGTAAATGGTGCGCCGCGCTTTTTTGCCGTCAGGGTACTGACCGCGCGCATTTTTACCCGCACAGCTTATCTTGGCGGCGCAGATGTCAGACAGGTCGGACATCAAACCGCCGCCCCATAGCGGCTGTCACACCACAGCGGGTATACCGCATGTGCTGTATAGCCGGTCAGGTCTGATACCCTGACAAGGCACAAGAGCTATCATGCCTTACCGGTAGTGCGGCGCAAGTTTTTCAACTTGCAAAAGTTGTTTTCCTGTGCTATGTTATAACCGTGACATATAGTAATCTATAGCAGGGTAAAAAACAATGATCTGCAGCAAATCAGAAAAAATAGCACTGAAACTTCTTGAGCGGATAAAATCCGGGGAACTTTGCGGTCAGCTTCCGTCTGACAAGAAAGTTGCGGAGGAATTCAACGTTGCGCTCATGACCGCCACCCGGGCACTCACTCTGCTTCAGGAACGCGGAGTCGTGGTACGTATCCCGCGCCGGGGAACTTTCACGCTTGCCGATCCCGGAAAGGTCATCAGATTTCAGGGCAATGCCCGTTTCTTTGAGATCTTCAGCGGATATTTGAAAAAACACCGTCCGGAGATAACTTTGAAACCGGCAGGGCACAATGAGGAATGGGACCTCTGCGCAGTTACGACCGGTAATATATTTCTATCATCCGGCAATGATTCCGGAATGATGTTCCCCCGGCAGAGAGTCGAACGTCTGCGGAACTCCGGCAGATACTGGGACAATGTCTTTGATATCTGTATAAAAAACGGCAGTCTTTACGGAATACCTTATCTGTTTTCACCGGTACTGCTGCACTGCAGTCGGTCCATTATGCGCAAGATCGAACCTGATTTTGATCCGGTAGGTCTCACAATGGATCACTTCATCCACCTTATGGAAAAAGCTGCGGAAAAAGGATACGGCGGCATCGACATGTTCTGTTTCACGCGATCGTTTTTCCTGAACATGATCTACTGTCTTGCCGGACACAAGCCGGATGAACTGTCGATAATGAAAGCTGCACAGCTGCTTATAAAAGTGCTTTCATTCCGCGGAAGACCGTTCAATGAAGGCAATACGCTGTTTACCCTTGCTCCGCGCCAGAAAAAGGAAAAGCAGCAGTTCAGCAATTACGATATAGTTCCGATGCCGGAACTCAACGGAGTGCGGAGCTGTCCGGTAGCTTCTGAAACTCTGATCGCCTCGTGCCGCTTTGAAGATTCCGGACTGCTGCACGATCTGTGTGAAGAAACTCTTTCTCCGGAATTCCAGAAACTTGTGACAGCAAACCGTTTCGGCATCGCCGCAGATAAAAATATCGCGATGCAGAGCATGAAGACCACAAGCGAACGTGATGATTTCTTCTTTACCGAAACCGCCAATGGAACAGTCGTTTACAACGATTATCCTGCCGAAACGCTTAAGGATATCGCCTTGAGTACCGAGGAACTGCTGAACGGAGAACTTTCACCATTGGAATTCGAAGAGAGCCTGCTTGAATCTCTTGCACGGCAGAAACGGGCTGAAAAGCGCAGCAAACGTCTGCTTGAACTGAATAAAATCAATGAATACGCCGCAACAGGTGGAGCGGCCGGGTAAGCAAAAATACAACTTGCCGTCTGAATGCTTTTTAACCGGAACAACATTTAAAAAGGGAGAGAACAAAGTGAAACGTTCTATGGAAAATTTTTCAAAGAGGTGTCTTTTACCCCGGAATACTTGGGTAAAGCCTGCAGCAGGCACCCCCGGACAGAACAGTCCATTCCGGGGCAGACTTGACAGAATGTCAAGTTGGAGGTAAAACACTCAACAGCTATAACAGAAACATAAATTTTCAAAAACTGTAAAATCTTAAGGGAAAAGCATGTTAAAGACATTTTCAACACTCTTGCTGTGCAGTGCATTTGCCGTTTCGGCACAGTGCCGTACGGTCAACGTCAAACCGGGTGACGGTTCACTCACCCGCGCAGTCAAAAACTGGCAGCCGGGAGATACGATCGTACTTGCTCCCGGCGAATACCGTGAACGCGCCAATTTCGATTCATCACGCAAACCGGTCCGCGACCTCACCATGCGTGCGGCTATCCCGGGTTCGGTGGTGCTGCGCGGGGATGTGGAGCCATCCAAGTTCACTTATCACGGCAATAATATCTGGAAAGCAAGTTACCCCACCTGCCCGGAAGTCGTACTCGAACGCGATACACTCACCCGTTACAACTACGCAGGAACCGTTTCAGAACTTGAAGCCGCATGCGGCACCTGGACCTATGATGCCGACAGCAAAACCGTCTATCTGCGTACCACGGATTCAAAAGAACCGGCAAAGCACAACCTTACTTTCGGTGTCACTCCGTGGCATGGAGTAAGCATTTACGCAACTCCCAAAAACGGTCCGTCAAATATTCTTTTTGAAGGTTTTGCCGTCACCGGTTTTTACAGCAGGATGCAATATCCCGATCAGCGCATCGCCTCAAGTCAGAAAAAGACTCCGTGGGGCCTGGTCATCAACAGTCCGCGCGGCAATGTCACCGTGAGAAACGTAAGTGCCATGCTCAACGGTTACGGTATCGGTTTCTGCTACAACTCCATCGGCGGAACTCTCGACAACTGCCGTGCCTGGGGCAACGGCAATCCCTTCGGATACTCCGGTGACGGTGTCGGTATTTTCGATAAAAACGAAAAGTGCGCCGTCATCAACTGCTGCGGTGCAGACAACACCGGAAATGATGTATTCCTTTACGGCGGTCTCTTTGCCGCATCGACGAAATTTTCCGGCAACACCGCCTACCGCAGCATCCGTGTCAAGGGTCCCAAGGAACCGGGTTTCAAGGTCACCAACTGCGTAGCCCCGCGCTTCACCTTCCTCGACCGCCCCAGACACATGGAAAACTGTGTCGCTACCGGATACGTCATGGACGGCAAAAACATGACCGGTAAAAATCTGATCATGCGCTTTGAAAACAGTCTGAAACCCGACGAGATCTTTGCTGATATCGATAACTTCGACAGCCGTCCGATGTACGGAGTTCCGCAGAAAGTGGCTTCACGGTCAGCTCACAAACCGAGTTCAACTCTTTTCTTTGTCTCCGCCCAAGGCAATGACTCCGCCAACGGAAGATCGGTAAAGACCGCATTTGCCTCTCTTGCCCGCGCTCAGAAGGAACTGGCAAAGTCCGGCAGAGAACTTTATATCGCGGGCGACATCAATGGAAGCATCACACTTAAAAATGTCAGAAACGTCATCATCCGCGGCAGAGGAAAATATGCCGCAAAGATCAATGGCAGCATCACTCTTGAAAACTGCTCCGACATCAAGCTCGAACGACTGATGCCCGGCAGCATTACCGTGAAAGGCGGTAAAAATATCACCATAAACCAGAGTTACGGCAAACTTGATGTTTCCGGAACTCAAAATCTGCGCCTCACTCACAATTATTTCAGCTCCGCCCGCGTAAACGGATGCCAGAACGCATTCGTCACCGCCAATATCTTCGGCACTTTCAGCGGAAAAAATCAGAACGGCTGGAGCGATTACAATGCCTATGCGGATAAAGTTCCGGCAAACGAAAAATATTCCTTCAAAGCCAAACCCGAAATGGGACGCAAAGGAACGTTCAAAAACGCCTGGCTCTTCAACGGCAGAGCAATCGATGCCATGCCGGTGGGACCGTTCCGCCGCCAGCTGCGCGATTCAGCTCTCAAACTGCAGAAATTTGAATTCAAGTCCATCACTCCCGAGACCGCAGTGCTTGTAGTGGAAACCAATATTCCGGTATATGGAACTGTCTATTGGGGGGACGCTCCGGATAACTGCAAAAAAATCATAAATCTGCCTTACAATGACAGTGTCGCGACACTGCCGCACAACACCAGTTGTCACCGCGTCAGCCTCACCGGACTGAAACCCGGTAAAAAATATTATGCAACTGCAAAACTGACCAGTTTGATACCGGAGTGTTTCAGCAATGCCGATGTCACCGGCATGAAACCGCAGCAGACTCTCCGCGCCGGAATGAAATCATTTACCGCTGCCAAAGAATTTGCCGCAGCCAAAGAGTATTTCGTTTCCACGGAAGGCAATGACTCCGCAGAGGGAACTGCCGAAGCACCGTGGAGAAGCGTGAGCTTTGCTGTAAACAAACTCATGCCCGGAGATACTCTCACGATCAGAGGCGGAGAATATGCCGAAACCGTCAATGTCGGTGTCTCCGGAACTCCGGATAAACCGGTCACCATCCGCGGAGCAGAGGGCGAAACAGTCCGCTTCTGCGCCGGTAACGGATGTCCGCTTGCTATCGGTTTGAGCATCATCAACCAGAGCAATCTCATCTTTGAAAATCTTCAGTCCATCGGAGACGTATTGAACAATGTTACCGGTTACTCATCCATACCGGTAAAGGTCGAAAACTCAAGTAATATCATTTTCCGCCGCATGCTCGTCGGCGGTACGACTCACAAGATACTGACTGATAATTCCAGGAAGATCCTGATCGAAGACTGCGCGTTTGCTTTCGGTCACGAGGGACTTACTTTCAATAACACCGAAGTTACTTTGCGCAACTCGACTCTTACTTTCGGCGGCGTCTGCCAGATACGTTTCCGCAACTTTGGAAGACAGAAAGTCGTGCTTGAAAACAACATCATCACCGATATGCTGCTCCAGAAGACGATGAACGCTCTGGTCATGGTCGATTCGATCGATGACTTTACCGAAAGAAACAACTGCTTCTTCGTCCGTTTGCCGGAAAACGAACGCAACATCTACGGATGGAACACAAAAGACGGTGCGCCTGTACAAAGAGCATCCGGAGAAACTTCTCCCCGCGATCCCTATGTAGGCAGACGTCAGGTCACCTATGAGCGTTTTGTCAGTGAAAATGACAGAAAGGCGACCTCATTCTTCGCAAATCCCGGACTCGGAGTGATGAAAAATTTCCTTGTCACCTATCCTGATCTTGCCACCTGGAAGAAAAAGTGGAAAAAAGATCAGAAAAAATCCTGGAAAGAAAGCAGCGTTTCCCGGGAACAGCGCATGGATTTCAAGCAGTATCTGCCGACTGATCCTGAAGTAATCAAACGCAACTGCGGTCCGAGAGAAAAATAATTGATAATGTCCGAAATTTTGTGAAAAATTTATATTTTATCCTTATTCAGATATGTTTTTCTCAATTAAAATATATCACACAGCATGTTTTTTTCAAGCTCAAGAAACGGTTCTGTCTGCGATCGGTGGATGCAGCG
>JAZSGR010000098.1:0-10527 GCA_045532825.1 Victivallaceae bacterium
GGACATTATCTATTTTTTTGAAAAAGAGTACCTTATTCTTCTTCGCGGTTGAATCTGTTGCGCCGTCTTTCAAGTTCTGTGAGATAGATCTTCCGCAGACGGATATTGAGCGGAGTTACTTCGACCAGCTCATCATCATCGATGTATTCCAGAGCCTGTTCCAGCGACATTTTACGCGCCGGAATGATCTTGATGTTGCGGTCGCTGCCGGCGGCACGCATATTGGTGAGCTGCTTTTCCTTCTGGACATTCACCACAAGATCATTGTCTTTGCAGTGTTCTCCGACGATCATGCCCTCGTAGGCTTCGGTGCCCGGATCGATGAAAAATTCTCCGCGCAGCTGAAGTGCATCGATGGCGAAGGGAACGGCTTTGCCGCCCGCCATGCTGACCATCACGCCGTTCTGACGGGAGGGCAGCGCACCTTTGTAGGGTTCGTAGTGATCGAAAAGATGCGATACCACAGCTTCACCCTGACTTGCGGTGAGAGCTTTGCTGCGCAGACCGATGAGTCCGCGGGTCGGGATGTAAAACTCAAGCAGCTGGCGTGAGCCGCGCGACTCCATCTGGATCATTTCGCCGTGACGGATACCGACCATTTCGATGATCTTTCCGGCAAATTCACCGGGAACATCGACCGAAAGGCGTTCGATCGGTTCGTTTTTCACTCCGTCGATCAGCTTGATGATGACCTGCGGTTTGCCCACTGCAAGTTCGTAACCTTCGCGCCGCATGTTCTCTATAAGGATGGCAAGATGCAGAACACCGCGTCCGGAAACCTTGAAGGAGTCTCCGGAGATCTCTTCGACTCTCAACGCCACATCGCGTTCAGTTTCCTTGAAGAGACGTTCACGCAGCTGACGGCTGCTGACGAATTTTCCCTCTTTGCCGAACAGCGGGGAAACGTTGATTTTGAAAGTCATGGAGATCGTCGGTTCATCGATGGCGATCGCGGGCATCGCTTCGGGAGTTTCCGCATCGCAGATCGTATCGGATATATCGATGTCGCTGATACCGACGATGGCACAGAGGTCGCCGCATTCGACTTTATCTGTCTCTTTGCGTTCGAGTCCCTCAAAGGTGAAAAGCTGTTTCACGACTGCCTGGCTGGAACTGCCGTCGCGCTTGATGATGACCATGGGTTTGCCGATATCCAGCGTGCCGCGGTACACTCTGCCGATACCGATCCTGCCGACAAAGCTGGAGTAATCAAGAGTTGCGACCTGTGCCTGTACCGGGCCGGGGATATTTTCCGGTTCCGGAACATATTTGATGATGGCATCCAGCAGCGGAGTTATGGAAACACGCTCATCATCAAGTTCATTGACCGCCCAGCCGTCTCTGCCGCTTGCGTAGAGGACGGGGAAGTCGAGCTGTTCATCATTGGCATTGAGTTCGCAGAAAAGGTCGAATACCTTGTTGCAGATCTCCACAGGTCTGCCGTCGGGTTTGTCGATCTTGTTGACGACCACGATCGGACGCAGTCCGAGCTGGAGAGCTTTATCCAGCACGAAACGTGTCTGCGGCATCGGACCCTCTGCGGCATCGACCAGCAGCAGCACGCCGTCGGCAAGTTTCAGCACGCGTTCGACCTGACCGCCGAAGTCACTGTGTCCGGGAGTGTCGATGATATTGATCTTTACGCCGTTGTAATTGATACTGATGTTTTTGGAAAGGATCGTGATACCGCGTTCCCTTTCAAGATCGTTGCTGTCGAGGAAACGGGTGGCAACCACCTCGTTGTCGCGGAAAAGATTTGCCTGTCTGGTGATCTGATCGACCAGTGTGGTTTTGCCGTGGTCAACGTGTGCAATGATCGCTATGTTACGAATTCTGCTCATGAAAAATCCCTGATTTTGAATATATTTTCTACATCCTGATAATATAGCACATTTTTCGTTCATGTGCAATAAAAATTTTAATGAGCAGTTGATTTTTTCTCCTTTTTTGTTATGGTCCTATTTTTTGTGAAAGTTGTTCAAACTGCGGTGGCGCATCGCGGGCAATCTCGAGCCTTGCGCCTGTGCCGGTTTGGTCGTGTACAAAGGTACACTTCCGCACCGTACTCGGCGTAAAACTCGACCTTGCTCCACGCTGCATCCACCGATCGCAGACAGAACCGTGTTTTTTGAGCTTGAAAAAAACATGCTGTGTGATATATTTTAATTGAGAAAAACATATCTGAATAAGGATAAAATATAAATTTTTCACAAAATTTCGGACATTATCCCTTTTTTTGAATGACTTTGGAAATCACCTCTTCCATAAAAAATCAATTTGTATTTTCCGGTTTCTCTGCAGTGGATTTTCTGCGGAACATGCTGTACATTATATGGCGGATACGATTACAAACTTTACTGTTATGACAGGAGAAAATTTTCCAAATGAGGATCATTGATTGCCATGTCCATGCGATAAGTTCCGGTAACTATGAGGAGGATAACCTCTGGCTGGTCTCACGTATGCTGAAACAGGGGATCGAACAGATGATAGTCTCCGATCTCGGTGACGGCTGGCTGCATTTTCCGGATGAAAAAACTCTCCACGAGGCAAACAGGAGAATACATAAATTTGCCGCGGCATCCGCAGGAAGAGTAAATCATCTGGTCTACATCAATCCGCAGCTTGATAACTGGCGCGGGGAATTCGAGCTGTACCGCAGCAGTGCCGTCGGAGTCAAACTCTGGGTTTCGCTCAAAACTGCTGAAGATCCCTCGCTTGAAAAGTCAAAACAGGTATTGAGAGCTGCCGCACAGTATGATCTGCCGGTCCTTATCCACACCTTTGAACGGACCTGCGGCAATCTGCCGGGGGAGGTCGGGATCGACGATGTGCTGGAGCTTGCCCGTGCCGTACCGGAGTGCAGAATACTTGCCGCTCACACTTTCGGCAACTGGAGACTTGCCATAAAAAGAGCCGCTGAATTTCCGGAAAATATCCGGTTTGATGTTTCAGGTATTTTCCCCGAACGCACCATGATCGAACGCCTGACCGCTGTTTTCGGTTCAAAACGCATCTTTTACGGCACCGATGCCGCCGGAAGATCATTCGGCGCGATGATAAAAACCATTCAGAACTCCGCAGTCACTGATGAGGAAAAAGCGGATATCCTCTACCGCAACGCTGAAAGTTTTTTCAAACTGCGGAAACCGGCAGAGGCAGTCCCGGTGAACTGTGTTTCAGACGGCAGTATCCCGGTGCTGGAGGCTTCAGAGGATCACTTCTGTTTTGCCGGAAGATCCCCGTGGTGGGATCACGATATTTCTGCGGCTGATCTTGCCGCTGAAGCTGAACGCTCCGGAATAAAAAAACTTTTTGCCGCAAGTCTGGATGCCGTTTCGGCGGCAGATAAGATAACGGCAAACACCGTATGGCGGATCGAAGCTGAAAAATATCCGGCAATACATCCGCTTGCAGCGGTCGATCTGCGCAATATGGACCGGGTTTTGGAACAGCTTGAAAACATGCAGGATTTTGCCGGAGTCTGGATATCTCCGTATCTTCATGATTACAAACTTGATGCTGCTGCATTTGAAGAGTTTTTCAAACAGTGTGCAAAATTGAAGATCCAAATCTGGATAAATACCGCTCTCGGAGATGACCGTTTCCGTCAGCCGTCTCTTGTTACCCGTCCGGTAACGGCGGATGAGATCACCGCATTCTGCAATGCCGCGCCGGAAAATATCTACACATTTCAGGGGGTCGCCGCGCCGGAACTTCTGATGGATCTTCTGCCGGAACATTGTTTTATGGAGTATTCCCGCTTTGCAGACGGTGAAATAAGAAGAAAAGCTCTTTCCGGAAATTGCCGTCAGCTGCGGCGCGGCAGTGAATATCCGTTCCGCTGTTACCGCTGTGTGGATGAGGCGATAGGAAACGATGCCGTTTTGAAGAAATGAAACGGTCCGGCAGGCTGTTCCTTCCGGACCGTGATGTGCGGCAGTTTTGAAACCGCTGAAATTACTTTACTTCAAGTTCAAAGGTTCCGGCAGGAAATCCGGCACCGTTGTAAAGATTGCAGGTCGGGTTGTTCTGCCATGCGTAACGCACCGCAACAGGTTCTTTGACCTGTGCCGAGGAGACGATCACACTGTTTCCGCTGATCTTTGCATCCGCCCAGAACCATTTGCCGTTTTTCGCCTGAACAGTAAAACCTTCGATCTGACTTGCCGGCGAGTTGCGTACGAGTTTTGCTTTTTGGTTTTTTGTACGGTTGAGCCAGTAGAAATCCGGCAGTTCCTTTGCTTTCAATCCGCCGCAGGTATATTTGAAATCCACCTTGACCGCATTGCCGCTGCGGACTGCTTTTACTGCAGCCGGACTGCGGAAAGGTACCTTTTGGCCGTAGTCATTATGGAGCGCGATCGCCGCAAGACGTTCACCTACCGGCTCCTTGTCGATCGGGTGTATGTCGCTTGCTTCTCCCAGATCGATAATCACCGCCTCCGCAGTTCCCGGCATATCCATAGCCGAAGTCTGACCTTTGCGGATGACCGGCCAGGTGGCATATTGATTGGGATCAGCGGATTTTTTCATATAATTGGGCAGCTGTACCGCATAGAAGCGCAGCTCCGGATTTTCGAAGCGTTCACGCAGGTCTGAAACCAGAGTGCGGATCTGGTCGCCGTAAAGGATATTGTGTTTTTTTCCTGCGTTCTGTTCGCCCTGATACCAGAGTACCCCCTTCATGGTGTACGGGATGATCGGATGAACAAGTCCGTTCCAGATCATGCCGGGGCTTTTGCTGGGGTAGGGACGTTCACCGATGTATGCCGGCATGTCGGCAAGCTGCTGTCTGGTGAGTGCGGGATAATTCTTCTCCCGGCAGTACTCCCAGCCGTTCATGGAGTTTCTGTCAGCTCCGATGCGGTGGTTGCGCGGGAAGGTTATCCTGGAAATATATGCCGGGACCCGGAGCGTGATCTCATGTTTTCCCGGAGCGATCATGTCCGCAGGAACGGAAACTGCCCATTGTCTGCGTTCAAGAGCTTTTTTCATCGGCAGTGAGGCGACCGGTTTGCCGTCTATGAATAATTGGACCGGCAGAGTCGGTCTGCCGAACTCCATGATGACTTTGCCGCGGGTGATGTCTTTTTTGGTGATAACGACATTTTTACGGAACCAGATGACTCCGTTGCCGCGGAAGTTACGGTTGAGGGGCAGAGCTTTGGTCCACTTGGCTCCGGCAGGAGGAGCGGTGGATCTTTCATCATCGGTACGGTTGACTTTTTTCAGCCAGGCGTTGAGTTCATCAAAATGTTTCTGAAGATTTGCGTTGTAATTGTGAAATGCATCAAGCTCCTGTTTCGCGCTTGCCGCGATTGCCGGAGTACTGCCTTTGAGCAGTTTTTCAGTACTTATCCATGACTCGATGCTGCTGCCGCCCCATGAGGGATTGATGAGTCCGACAACTTTGCCGGTCTCTTTATTGATCTTGCGGGCAAAATAGTATCCGACAGCAGTAAAATTTCCGGTGGTCCGCGGACCGGCAATGAGCCATTTGCCGCGGATGGTTGCAGCAGGTTTCGCCGGAGCTGTCATTTGTGGAGAAAACATGCGGATATCATTGTTCGCAGATTTTGCGATCGTTTCTTTGGCTCCGAGGCAGGATTGCACTCTGAGAGCCATATTGCTCTGACCGGTACAGAACCAGACTTCACCGGTGATGACATCTCTGGCAACGATCTTGTTGCTGCCGGTGATGATGAGATCTTTTCCTTTGCCGTCAGTTTTGGCAAGATCCAGATGCACCAGCCATCTGCCGCTGCTGCCGGTCACGGTTTCTGCTTTTGCATCGCCGTAACTTACGGTGACTTTTTCTCCCGGAGCAGCTTTGCCGAATACCGCAGATGCTGCAGATCTCTGCAGAACTGCGTGATCGGAAAATATTCCCGGAACCGTTACTTTGGCATACAATGATATGCCTGCCACTGAAATTGCTGTCAACAAAAGTTTTTTCATTACTGTCCCCGTTGTTTGATAATGTCTGAAATTTTGTGAAAGATTTATATTTTATCTTATTCAGATATGTTTCCCTCAAACAAAATATATCACACAGCATGTTTTTTTCAAGCTCAAAAAACACGGTTCTGTCTGCGATCGGTGGATGCAGCGTGGAGCAAGGTCTTTTTTTGCGCCGAGTACGGTGCGGGAGTGTACCTTTGTACACGACCAAACCGGCACAGGCGCAAGGCTCGAGATTGCCCGCGATGCGCCACCGCAGTTTGAACAACTTTTGCAAAAAATGGGACAATAAAAATTTTCAAGATTATGACAAACAGGATCTGTGTGGCTTTTCCGCTGAAACACAGGAAAAAAACTTGACTTTCACTGAATTTGTGCTACATTATGCTTAAACGTTTAAGCAAAGTGGGAGGCTTTCATGCAACAACATGCTTCAGAGACAGATATTTTTTACGACATTCCATTTTTTGTTTCCATCGTTTCGGTTGAACGGCGCACGCCTGAACAGGCAGCAGCTGAGTTTGAGCTGCAGTACCGGAAATGCGGTATAAGGCATTTTGCAGTCTCTTTTCCGATCCAGCCGCAGGGCAGAGAACCGATGAAGAAAATAGCCGGTTATGTGGAAGCATTCCGGGCATTACAGATGTGCCGGAAAAATCAGGATATCAAAATCGGAATATTGTTGCAGCAGACGATAGGACACAATGCCGTATGGAATCCCGCTTTCGATAAGGAGCTGGAGTGGCAGAGAACTGTGCGCAGCAATGGCGAGACATCTGTCCGTTTTTGTCCGGCGGGAGAGGAATTCCGCCGGTATATCAGTGAAGCAGTCATGGCGTTGACCCGCGAAAAACCGGATTTTCTTATCGTTGATGATGATGCAAGACTCGATATCCGCGCAGACAAGGGTGTCTGCGAATGCTTCTGTCCGGTGCATACTGCTCTCTTTAATGAAAAATATGGTACCGATTATACTCCGGAGGAGTTGCGTGAGGCGGTGAGTTCAGCCGAAGACCATGCTCCGCTGCTTTGGCAATTTATTGATGCTGCCTCTGAAACACTTGCTGATTACATGCGGTTATTGCGGCAGAGTGCAGATCGTATTGCACCGGGTATACCGATGATGCTCTGCGGCAACTCCGGGAACGCCGGCAAAAAAGGCGGATGGGCAAAGATCCTTGCCGGAGAAAATCATCCTGCCATGCTGCGGATCGGTAACGGCAGTTATATGGAAAATGCGCCGCGTGCCATCACCCAGCGTTTCGCTGCTACTGCGGCACAAAAGTTCACAGAACCGGCAGATGTGCTGCTGCTGGACGAAGCTGACACATGTCCGCACAACTGTTACAGCAAAAGCGCAAGAACGATGCATCTGCATATTGCCGTCGGCTTGCTGAACGGATTGGATGGTGCAAAACTGTGGATAACTGATATGCGGCATTATGATCCGGAAATCACTGCTCCGTATGCGGAAATTCTGGAAAAGTACCGCAACTTTTATCCTGTTCTGCATCAGAGTGTCAAAAGTGTTGCATGGCAGGGTGCGTTGGTCAGCATTCCGCATCCGGAGGCTCTGCCGCATCCTGAACAGCCGAAATGGTGGAGACACGGCATGTGGGTGACTTCGTATCTGTCGCTTTTCGGCCTGCCTTTCCGCTATGGTTCTGCCGGTGCAGGCGGACTTCATCTGCTTTCCGGCAATGATCCTGATGGATTTTCTGATGCCGAACTTGACCGGATGCTTTCTGAAGCAGCACTCATCGATTCGGCTGCTGCAGCAAAACTGATCGAACGGGGATTTTCTGAAAAGATCGGTGTGAAAGAGATCCGGAAACTTACGCTGCCTGTTTCAGGTGAAGAAATCGTGGAAAATAATCTCTTCCTGCGTGCTTCTGTTAAAAACGACAGTATTCTCATTCCCACGGATAATGCCCGGATATTGACCAGACTTTTGTTCCGCAATTCAGAGCCGGTTCCTGGTGCGGTCCGCTTGCAGAACGTGATTGTCACCGCATGGCGCGTGGATTGGGATTGCCGGATCGATCTGCAGCCGAACAGGAAAAAACTGCTGACCTGGCTGCTTAGTACGCTTCCGGGCGGCGTTCCGGCACGCTTTGAAAGCAACAGCGATGCCACATTCCGGTACGGGCGCGGTGAGGAATATGACCTTGCTGCAGTCGTAAATTACGGATATGATCCACTTGAAAAACTTCTGTTTGAGTTCCCCGGAAAACCAGAGGTCATTCAGCAGCTTATGCCGGACGGAAGCTGGAAAGATACCGGTTTTTCAGAAAAAGACGGTATCTTTCAGATCCCGGTCCGCCTGGAATGTGCGGAACTTGCCGTTTTCAGAATCATAAACTTAAATTCAAAATAAATGAGGCTGTTATGCCGACACTGAAAGAAATTGCTCAGAAAGCCGGAGTTTCGGCAGCACTGATTTCCGCTTATCTCAATGGACGTTCCAGTGCACGTATGCACGCAGACACCAAAAAGCGGATAGATGCTGCTTTGCGCGAGACCGGTTACAAACCCAATCCGATGGCACGGGCATTGCGGACCGGCAGCAGCGGAGTTATCGGTTATCTTGCAAGTTCACTTCAAAATGAGGTGAGTCAGAGGGAACAGGTCTGTTTTCATGAAACGCTGGCAGCTCACGGTTACCGGATGATGACCCGGTATACAAAAAATGAATATCTGCTGTTTATGGAGGGCTGTCATGAACTTATCCACATGGGATGTGACGGATTGATCATCAATCGTATCGCCTATGAGGAAATGTTGGATTTCTGTGCCGCATTGCCGGTCCCGGTCGTCTGTATCGGTCAGAAAACGGAATGGTCCGGCAGGGACTTTATGATCGCACTTGATTACCGGAGCGGTGTGGAAAACGCTCTTGCGCATCTGATCGAAACCGGACGTAGGCATCCGGTTTTTCTCTCCCATCCGTTGCCGGATGGAAATCGTGAGGTGCGTTATTCGGTATTCCGGGAAATTTTTCCGGATGGTCCGTGTGAATTCTGTTCAGAAAAAACTATGCTTGATTTATCATGGATCAAAAATATTCTGGAGCGTTATCCGCAGACCGATTCCTTTTTCTGCATCAATGATGATTGCGCCATGGCAGTCTGGGGAGCATTGAATGAACTGGGATTCCGGGTGCCGCAGGATTTTGCCCTGATCGGTTTTGATGATCTTCCGGCAGCATCAGCTCTGCGTTTGGCATCTGTCCGCAAGCCGCAGAAAGAGATGGCGCAAAATGCCGTACTGCTGCTCAAAAGCAAGCTGGAAAAACAAACAGTTGAGATCCCGCGCATATTTTCTGCGGAATTTGTTCCGCGCCGCAGTTGTATGAAAATTTGATAAAACAGAGAAAGAGAAAACCAATATGAAAAAAATAATTTCGCCAGTTCTTCTTTTTACAGTAATATCTGTTTTTGCGTCCGGAGAAGTAAAGCATCTGAAAATATTGACCATCGGCAACAGTTTTTCCAACAGCGTGTTCAGCGTTTTGCAGAATATTGTAAAGCAGGATCCGCAGTGTGCGCTCACTATCGCAAAAGCGAGCATGGGGGGAGCAACATTTTCCGGACATTGGAGCAATCATCTGAAGTCTGAAAAAAATCCTTCTTTCAAGCCTTATCAGAAAAAATATTCTCTCCGGGAAGCTCTTATCAGGGAAAAATGGGATATCGTTACCATACAGCAGGGAAGCCGCAAAAGCTGGGTGGCTTCATCCTTTTATCCGGCTGCCGATAATCTGATAAAATTGATCCGCACTCTGGCTCCGCAGGCGGAGATCGTCATCCAGCAGACCTGGAGCTATAACAGTGCTGCGCCTCATTATAAAGAGTGGAAGATCGATCAGAAAGAGATGTACGAAAAGCTGACTGTCAATTACCTTGCGTTGGCAGAAAAGTATGATTTACGCATAATTCCGACCGGATATGCGGTGCAGCTGTACCGCAGTGATCTCGGAGAAAAACTCATACAGCCTGATCCGGATAAATTTGATTCATACCGGAGACCGGCAAGACCGCAGAATAACGATGTCACCGGCAATTTTTACTGGAAAAAGAGTTCCGGGACCGGAAAATACTTTTTGAGTATCGATGCGATCCATATGAATCCGCAGGGGCGTTATCTTCAGGGATGTGTCTGGTTTGCGTTCCTCTACGGGAAAGATCCGGAAACGATAAAATATATCCCTGCCGGTATGAAAAAAGATCGGGCGGTGTATTTCAGAAAATTGGCAAAAAAAGCAATTGGCGGATTTCCGCAGGTAAAAAAATGAGACAAGAACAAAAGTGTACAGCATTAAAGAAATTCAAACTTCAACAATGAAAGGTAAAACCATGAAATCTGTAAAAAAAGCGATTACTCATTTTACATTGATCGAATTGTTTGCAGTCACTTTGCAACACTGCCGCCATATTACACAGTACGCTGTTTTTGCGTCAGCAAAACAGAATTCGCTTTTCTTGACCCTCCGCCGCCCTGCGTGCTATGGAGGGCAGGAAGATAAAACCAGTCCTTATAATGCTTGCGGAGCAAGCGCTTCAT
>JAZSGR010000126.1:0-29239 GCA_045532825.1 Victivallaceae bacterium
CATTATTCTCATTTCATGCGCCGCCCCCACGGGCTTATCAGGCATGACAGGCTATACAAAACTTGCGCTGCACCACCGGCAAGGTATGACAGCTTTTCCGCCGCCTGGGCTAGCATACCTGACCGGTTATGCACCAATGCAGTATGACCGCTGCGGTATGACACCCGCTTGGGGGCGGCGGTTTAAAGAACTATGAAAACTATGAAAACTATGAAAACTATGAGAGCTCTGCGCCGCCAGAAATAAGCCGTGCGGGTAAAAAAGCGCTCGGTCAGTACCCGTGGGTAAAATATCGCGGTGCACCGCTTGCTCATAGGTCTTATAGGTCTTATAAGTCTTATTTCTTGCGCCGCCCCCACGAACCTGTCAGGCATGACCGGCTATACAAAACTTGCGCTGCAGTACCGGTGAGGTATAACAGCTCTCAAGACACCGGGTTATCAAACCTGCCCGGTCATGCAGCAATGCGGTATACCCGCTTGGGTATGACAGCCGCTATGGGGCGGCGCGTTTGATGAGAGTTATGGGAATAATGGGAACTATGAGATTTATGAAATCTCTGCGCCGCAAAAATAAACCGTGTGGGTAAAAATACGCGCAGTCAGTACCCGTGGGGCAAATCATCGCGGCGCACCCTTTTCACATTACTCTCATTATTCTCATAACTCTCATAACTCTCATAATTCCCATTTCATGCGCTGCCCCCACGAACCTGTCAGGCATGACCGGCTATACAAAACTTGCGCTGCAGTACCGGTAAAGCACCGTACGCTCAAGTGTAAAAAAACAGCAGCGTCTGATGCTGCTGTTTTTGCTTCTCTGCTGCCGTTTGCGGCGGCGGTGATTTTTTATTTTTTATTTTTTGCTTTTTACCGTGACGCGGTCGAAAACTTTTCCGCTGCCGTCAAGTATATTCACCTTAAGAGTCTCCCCCGTCTTTTCCACCAGAATGATCCCGCCGGGAAGTCTGGTCAGCACCGGAAACGCCACCGGCAGTACCGGAGACATACCGTTGCGGTCCGGATTGGTTGAATAAAGTTTCTTGTCTCCCGGCAGAACCCGGTTGTAACTGTGACTGTGTCCGCCCAGCATGAGATCAAATGAATCACGGACCTCCCTGGGAACCGAATTGAAAATTTTCAGCAGTCCGCTGCCGCCGCCCATTTTGGAAGTGAACAGCGGATAATGATTCATCAGCACCCGGTATTCCGCATTCTTGAACTCCGGAGTCCGGCAAATGCGCTGGAACCACTTTTTCTGAACGGCAAACTGTTCCTGAGCAAAGTACGGCATTTTGTCTGCATCAAGCATGATGAAAAATACCCCCTTGTGATAAACTGCACCGTAAGTCGTGCGTTTGAAAGGTGCGACCAGATCACAGAAAATACCGGATGATCCGCCGAGATATTCATGGTTGCCGCGCAGCACATAAGCAGCTTTCTGCCAGTTTGCCGCAAGCGCATCAAGAAAACCCTCGTAACAGCACTCTCTGCCGGTAACTGAAGTTACCATATCACCTGCCAGAAACAGCAGATCGGCTTTCTGCACCTGCGGATCGCGCAGATGTTTTTCCAATTCTCCACAGCTGCCGTGGATATCCGAAGTGAAAGCAAAGGTGAAATCCTCCTTCTTTGATGACAAAGTGCGGAATGTGCGGATATTGCCGTCACCGGTATGATATTCATAAAGGGTATCCGGTTCAAGACCTTTAAGCTGTACTGGATGCAGATCATGATCTCCGCGCTGGATATTGCCGTCGATATTACTCCGGACAACAGTGAATTTTCCTATTCCTGCTTTGCGGAAATAAAGCATTCCCGGACAGGCTCCGGCAGTCGCCCAGTTTATCACAGCAGAATTTCCGGTGACTGAAAACACCCACGGTCCGTGAGTCACCTCATCTGCCGGAGTATAGAGATGCAGAAAACCGTAGGAATCGGTATCCTGTCCGTAAGCCATTGCTCCCCAGCTCTGCAGCTCTTTTGCTTTCACCCGGTTGCGCAGGATGTTGAACCGCAGGTCATCGGTGGAAAATTCCCCGAGACTCTTCACCGGGATCACCACCTCTGCGCTCCAGTGTTTCTTATTAATGTGGATGACAGTTTTACATTTTCTGCTGTCGATGAATTCATAATATCTGCTGCCGCTCAAACCGATGCCGATCTGACGGAGCCAGCGGTGTTTTTTGGAAGCAATGAATATTTCCGCACCGTCATTGCGCCAGGGTGTTTCTTCGATCCTGCCGGGATGAAATCCCACCGGTTCCTGACAGATGAGTCCGATGTAGATGTTTTCTCTGTCAAAAGCTATCCGGCACTGCGTGTCGGCGGATGCAGGGTAGAATACCCGTTTGCCGTTGACCTTTTTGAAAGTGGAAAGTCCGTTGATCGAAGCGGCTTTCTGCCAGAAAGCCTCATCCGGAATACCGTCGATCTTCAGTTCCGGTGCAGTGGTGAACACCGGCACGCTCAACCTGTTGATTTCCGCAGCAAAGGCAAAAGCTCCGCAGAAAAATGTCAGAAGAAAAACAGCTCTTATAAATCTCATAACTCCAAATAAACTCCATTTTTATTTATTTATTTATTTATTTCATTTCATTTTACTGATCAGTGCTTTCAGGTGGCAATAGAGAGTATCGCCCATCTGATAATATCCGGCTGGTACCGGATGCAATCCGTCACGCTGACGGAAGATCTTGCGTGTGTTTCCCTCGTTGATCTCCTCCTCCTTTATGGAAAAGTTGTGTTCGGTGTCGATATTGATGTAGGCGGGGATCACCGTGAGGTTCATTGATTTGGCTTTTTTCAGCAGAGCCCGGTTGTAGTAATCCAGATTGTTGCGGAACTGCCAGGTGGTCCTGCCGCACTTGTATGCGCGCCCGAACGCATCCTGCCCTGCGCCCGGTATATGCTGGAATATCACGATCTGCGGAGCAGGTTTCAACTCGCGGAATTTGTTGACCAGAAGCTCCATGTTTTCCAGCGACTTGGCAGTACCCTCCGCGATATTTTTTTCAGTACATTTGAAAATATCGTTGATGCCGAGCTGGAAACTTACGATATCCGGAACTTTTCCGTCGTTGTGGATCTTGAAATATCTGTCAAGGTCGAATACCGGCTTCCCGTCTTTGCCGGGAAAGAGGAACGGACTGCTGAAACCTACCGGACGATCCGGATGCATCCCGTCAGCGTTCTTTTTTGGTGCAGGTTTGTAACGGGTGAGGAAAGAATCCCACTTCCAGCCGCCGTATCCCTCATGTCTTGCGATGTTTCTCTGTTTGCTGCCGATGAGTTTCAGCTCCGGATTGCCGGGGGCACTCATCAGGCGGGCAAGCCGCAGAGGATAAAATCCCTCCATGGTCTGACTGGCTCCGATGATGAGCATGGTGAGTTTTTTCCCTTCTCCGGCATTTTTGGGCAGTACCACCAGTTTGGTTTCCGCAGAAGCGATCACCCCGTTCATACCGATGACTTCGATCGCCCACTTGTAAGTGCCGACATCCTTGTCAGTCGGAGTAAAACGCCAGCGTTTGAGATCGTTGCGCCCTTTCGGACAGGTGACATCAAACACATAGTTTGCCGGATTTATTACCGTTACGATGTTGTTGAAATATACATTCATCTCCACACCGGGAACGGCATAGATGACTTCAGGAATCATAAGTTTGACATTTTCCGCAGCTGAAACTGCCAGCGCGGCGGCAAACAATACAAGGTACAGGAATTTTTTTGACATATAACCCTCCATTGGTGATGTTTTAATATATCATGCTCCGGCGGCAGTTTCAAGCAGTATACAGAATGCCTTGAAAAAAAACGGTTCAGGTGGTATATTTTACATATTCAAAATATTTTTCTGACGGGGAGGGAAATCATTCCCGACGCGAAAGGAGTTTTTTATGGAAGAAACCAGAATCGCCCTTATCGGCATCATCGTTGAAGATCTTTCCGCAACGGAAAAGATCAATTCGATCCTGCACGGATATTCCGCTTACATAGTGGGACGCATGGGTATTCCCTACCGGCAGAAAAGTGTAAGTATCATCAGCGTGATAATCGACGCCCCCGCAGACTGTATAAGTTCGCTCTCCGGCAAACTCGGAATGGTTGACGGCGTCAACGTTAAAACACTTTATACCAGAGGTAAATAAACATGTACGATCCGAAATCATCCAAAGCTTCTGAATTTATCGACGACAGCGAGATCAAAGATACCATCGCCTTTGCAGATGCCCATAAAAATGACCGGGCAATGCTTGAGGACATCCTGAAAAAAGCGGGTGAACACAAGGGACTGTCTCACCGTGAGGCTCTGGTCCTGCTGGATTGCACTCTTGAGGACATCAATGAAAAGGTGTTTGCTCTTGCCAGAGAGATCAAGCAGCGTTTTTACGGCAACCGCATAGTGATGTTCGCGCCGCTGTATCTTTCAAACTACTGCGTGAACGGCTGTGTCTACTGCCCGTATCACCTCAAAAACAAAACCATTCCGAGAAAAAAACTCACACAGGAGGAGATCAAAGCTGAAGTCATCGCGCTGCAGGATCTCGGACACAAACGTCTGGCTCTGGAAGCCGGTGAACATCCGCAGATGAACCCGATCGAATACATCCTTGAAAGCATCAAAACCATCTATTCGATCAAGCACAAAAACGGAGCCATCCGCCGGGTCAACGTCAACATCGCTGCGACCACGGTGGAAAATTACCGCAAACTCAAAGATGCCGGTATCGGAACTTATATTCTTTTTCAGGAAACTTACAATAAAGAAAATTACGAAGCACTCCACCCCACCGGTCCGAAACACGATTACGCCTGGCACACCGAGGCCATGGACCGCGCCATGGAGGGCGGCATCGATGATGTCGGCTGCGGCGTCCTTTACGGACTTACCACCTACCGTTACGACTTTGTCGGTCAGCTCATGCATGCCGAACACCTTGAAGCGCGTTTCGGAGTAGGTCCCCACACCATAAGCGTGCCCCGCATACGTCCGGCGGATGACATCGACGCCTCGACCTTTTCCAATGCGATAAGCGATGAAACTTTTGAAAAGCTGGTGGCAGTTCTGCGTATAGCGGTCCCCTACACCGGCATCATCGTTTCCACCCGTGAAAGTCAGAAAGCACGTGAACGTGTACTTGCCGTCGGAGTTTCGCAGATATCCGGAGGTTCCCGCACCAGCGTCGGCGGATACACCAGCGAAGAACGGACTGATGATACCGCCCAGTTTGATGTAAGCGACCAGCGTTCGCTTGATGAAGTCATCAACTGGCTGCTGAAACTCGGATACATCCCGAGTTTCTGTACCGCCTGCTACCGCGAAGGCAGAACCGGTGACCGTTTCATGTCTCTGCTGAAATCCGGTCAGATCGCCAACTGCTGTCAGCCCAATGCCCTGATGACGCTTCAGGAATATCTTGAAGATTACGCCTCAAACGATACAAAGCTCACCGGAGAAAAAGTGATCGCTTCAGAACTCGCCAATGTACCCAATGAAAAGGTGAGA
Organism: Victivallaceae bacterium; assembly: GCA_045532825.1. GTDB lineage: Bacteria > Verrucomicrobiota > Lentisphaeria > Victivallales > Victivallaceae > UBA1784. The sequence goes on from JAZSGR010000126.1 coordinate 5,509, forward strand.
AGCATCGCTGCCGAACGCATCGGAAAGATAAAATCCGGCGAGCGTGATTTCCGCTTCTGAAGCAGCGGAAATTTGACCGGCTATACAAAATCTGCACTGCATTACCGGTAAGGCATAACAGCTTTTTTGTCACCCGGGTTATCAGCTCTGATCGTTCGTGCAGCTCGTGCTGTATACCCGGTGCGGTATGACAGCCGCACTGGGGCGGCGGTTTGATGAGAGTTATGGGAATTATGAGAGTAATGAGATTTATGAGATCTCTGCGCCGCAAAGATGAACCTGCCGGGTAAAACAGCGCACTGCCAAAACCGGTAAGGCATCAATCTCAAAATACCAAAAACACAGCAGCGTTGTTCCGCTGCTGTGTTTTTTCCGGTACCGCCAGACAGCGACACCTGCACTCCGCCGCATCAAGAGCTGCGGCAGATATTTTTCTCAGATATCCATGAGAGCGATCAGCTTGTCGTGTTCCTCTCCCCAGGGCTGGGGCCAGAGTGCGGCAAGTTTCGCTTTCACGTCTTCTTTGCCTGCCCACTCAAGCGCGGCAAGTTTTGCACCTGCGGCGAAGTTGGCAGGAGTCACCCCCTGACTCATGACAAGTCTCATGGTGCCGATGACCCGGTCATCCCAGCTGAGTTTGCGCTCGGGATCACGGGTGATGCGGTCGATGGCATCTTTGAGGAAGGGGTTGGTCATACGGACAAGCAAGCCATCCACGTACGCCTTGAAACCGGTTTCGGTAAAGAGTTCATCATTGAGATGACCGTACTTTTTGACCAGGGCTGTGCCGGACTCTTTGAAGAATGCCTGTCTTGCGATCTCAATGAGTTCGGGGAAGGCACGGACCTCATCCATAGTGGTGCATCCTTTTGCCTTGCCGAGAGTTCCAAGCAGAAAATGCGTTGCATTGTGTCCGTAAAGTTTGGCGTCTTCAAAGGGGAAGAGGTCGTCTTTGACGTACAGATTCTGCACCTTGCGGTTTTCGATACCCGGGCATTTTGAAATATAAATGGTGTTGAATTCCTCGACCAGGTGTCCGTTTTCCGCTTCGGGAGCAAGTCCCGGACGCTCCTTGGATGCCGGAGCAACACCGCTCATCTTGCCGATAACGGTATTGAGATAATAGGTGTTGGGGAATTTTACTCCCATTGCCTTTTCCAGTTCTTCCGCCGCATGATTGTTGTTTTCAGCGGTGTAGAAGAAACGGGTGCGTTCCGGCTGTCTGGCAAAACCTTCACGCAGCCACGGAGCGCAATAGGCATAGAATTTCACACTGGGCAGCGCAGTTGCAAGTTCAGATGCTTCCGCCGCTGCATCGATCAGCTTTTTGACATCTTCCGGATCGTTGGGGTTGTAGACTTCAACGTTCTCATAGACTTCAGTGTAGACTCTGTCATCGGCGGCGATGTTCACAGTAACGCTGCCGACGGCATTGACTGCCGCCTTGAGCTTATCGTTGACTTCAGCGATCACGATACGGTCGAAGCCGCCCTTGGCGGCTCCGGCGAGGAAGATTCCGGTCTGAATGGGTCCCAGACCGATTCCTACAAAAGTACTCACGATATGATACCTCAGATATAATTTTCGATCTTGAGTGCGTCTTCAAACTTCTGATTGACGAAGCAGTCATCTTTGAGCGCATCAAGCATGGGGTTGAAATCAGGTCCGCAGAAGCCCAGCGGATTATGACGGATCCAGCCCTCGGCAAAGGTGTACCTGCCGGAGAGTTTTCCGAAATAACGCGCGCGGAACTCCATATCATCAAGATATGCGTCATTGCCCTGACTGACATCCAGCCAGTCTTTCTGGGTGCGGTGACAGCAGAGCATATCCTTCTTGGTCTGGACCTCGTCTTTGACGTTCACGAACATTCCGGGGATGACAGGCCTGCGGAGCTGATCGGTGAGCGCATGGGGCGCAGAGTGATAGATCGCGACCTCGGTGTTGACCGGTGCAACCTCTCTGGAACATTTGCAGTTGGTCATTCCGCGGAAAAATGCGGAACTCACCACCAGACGTCCGGCGTTGACGTGGTCTTCCATGTAATCATAAGGACCGTGGGTCAGAATGATCTCGGGATCGACTTCGCGGATCTCGGGAACGATCTGGGAATACAGCTCTTTGGAATAAAAGACTTCAACGTCGTCGCAGATGCTTTCATGGTAATGCGCGCCGATGAGTTTTGCGGCGTTCATCGCCTCTTCCCTGCGCATGGCAACGATGGTCTTGTAATCATACTGATTGGTCCCCAGACTGCCGTTGGCGATATTCATGTAATGGATCTCGTAACCGGCTTTTTTGAGTTTGATGAGGGTACCGGCCATCCCGAATTCGATATCATCGGGATGGCATGCGATCGCGAATGCTGCCTTTGCCATGATCAATGCATCTCCACGTCACAGACACCGAATCCGCCGCGGAAGTAGTTGAAAATCACGCTGGGATGGTCGGAAAGCAGGGACATCGGAACAGCACTGTCGGCGATCTTGTTGGAGATCATGTAGGCAGTCAGACGCTGACCGAAGGGATTGTCATGGTGGCCGGGATGCCAGATGGAGACGTTTTCAGCCTTCCAGGTCTCGACGGGACCGACGGTGACCGCACCGTTGGGAACGTTCTGGACAGTACCGCCGCCGGAGGTACGGGCATTCTGGATCAGAGTGATCGGATGCAGATCGACCAGACGGGTGGCCTTCTTGCGGTATTCTTCCGGAGTCGGCGGATTATCTTTGTAAGCACCTTCGCGGCGGACAGGATCATTGAACGCCCAGTGCTTGATCTCGCCCTGACCGCCCTGCATGATGATGCAGCGTGCCTGATCGTAGCTCCGGGTGTACTCTTCCGGATTTTCGGTCGGGAAGTGCATGTTCTCTTTCGGCATGCGCAGTTCGGGACGGATGCGGTTGAAGCAGAGATCCATATCAGCCTTGGCGAAACCCAGGGGGAAGTTGATGTCAGCGGCTTTGCCGTCGACGATCCACTCATCCATGCCCCAGAAGTGGCAGTTTTTCAGGTTGATGTTGAGATCGTTGACGATCTGGGCAACGATGGGGAGCTGTTCAGTGGGTCCGATGGGACCGCAGATTCCGGCGGGGCAGGAAGCGGTCGCCTGCTGCCAGCACTTGACGTATTCCAGAGCTTCTGCGGCATAGAACTCCTGGATGGTATCAAAGATGTTGATCTTGAATCCGGGACGTTCGAGTTTCTTGAGATCGTTGATAGTGATCTTGGCTGCGGCGTCGAGAATGGATTTGTCAAGGGTTGTGTAATCCCACCATTCGGGAGCGACTTTGGATAATGCACGCATTTTACTTTCCTCCAATATTTGTTTATGGTTTAGTTTTGCGTTTAGTTCACACTGAAAAAACATAACGTCGATATATTATATCACTATATATGATTTTTTCCACAGCTTTTTGTGAAATTTCCGCATTTTTTGCTCATGAAGGCGAAAACAGGCTGTTTTTCCGCCCCGTTTGATGCCGTAATACCGGTGATTTACCTTTGCGGCAAAAAAAAGCTGTCACGCCTGACCGGCACTGCGGCGCAGGTTTTGTACAGCCGGTCATGCCTGACACCTCGCGGGTGCGGCTGTCACTCCGCAGCGGGTATACTGCATGTTCCATGCGTATTGACATTTTTGAAAAGTATGCTATTTTAAAGCAGCAAAAAAATCAGGATCAAACAGGGATACCTTTCAAAATGAATTATCAGAGTCTCACCGATGCCGCCGCTGCACTTGACACCGTGTCACCGGAGTTTGCCGTTGCTCCGGAACGGGAAAAATTTCTGTATCATATAGATGAACTGCTCAGAGAAGCCGATTGTGAACGCTCCGCAGAATTGGGCAGGTTCTACCGTTCACGGGTAGACCGGGTGATAAAAGAAGTTTCTGATTACAAAGACGAAACTCCGCGTTTCTGGAAACTTTACAGTTCCGGCTTCATCATCAAAGATAAAAACCGCACCATTGCAGTCGATATCAACAAAGGATGTGTCCCCGGCTCCGGCAGGACCGCACTGGTGATGTCTGATGAACAGACCGGGAAACTTGCTGATCTCACAGATGCTTACTTCTGCACCCATTCTTATGAAGATCATATAGGTCCGGAACTCTGCGATGCTCTCGCCTGCAGAAAAAAACTCATCGTCATGCCGCAGGAGGCGATCACCAAATGGATGATAACCGGAGCGACCCCCAGTGAAAATTTCCAGTCCCGGTACTGCAGAACCTATCTCAACTGGCAGGGTACCGATGAACGCAGGGGGCTTGACAATTCAATGTATCTTTTCACACTTTCAAACGGTAAAACCGTATTCGTACGCGGCGACATATATCACGGCAGCGGATTTGATCTCTGCCTGCAAACGCTCGACGGCTGGAAAGAAAAAGCCGATTACACCTTCATGACGCCCTATTACACCTCCGGTACCGATCCGGTGATGCAGCTTGACAGAAAATACTCCTGCCGTTTCATACCGATCCACGAGTGGGAGTTCAGTCACCGTCCTGCCGGTGTCACCGCCAAGGCGACGCAGGATTTTACCGAACTTTATCAGGCGTTCGGAACACCTTATGCCGCAGGACGCGCCCAATTCCTCTTCTGGGGCGAGTCGATTGTTCTTGACTGAAAAAAAACGGCAGCTGCCTGCCGATTTTTCTTGATTTATTGTATATACAGTGCTATTTTATACACAGCTCCGATGAGCAGGGGGTGTCCGGGGAAACGGTTTTTCCGGTCTGAGAATATACCCTTTGAACCTGATCCGGGTAATGCCGGCGTAGGAATTACGGAAGACTTTACCGCTGTACTTGCGGCTCTTGAGCTTCATACGCGATTCCTGCATTGAGGGATGGCGGTGAAGCTGAATTTTTTTCTGCTCCGCAGAGACACACCATCCCTTGAAAAACAAAGAAAGGAATGGAAAAATGTCTCTTGAAAATGTGATTTCACAAGCGATCGTCAACACCTTCAGCAAAAAATTCATCTCTCATCTTGAAGTGGATGCCGCTATCGTCGGCGGCGGTCCGAGCGCACTGGTCGCCGCCAAATATCTGGCTGATGCCGGAGTCAAAACTGCGATATTTGAACGCAAACTTGCTCCCGGCGGCGGCACCTGGGGCGGCGGCATGCTTTTCAATGAAGCGGTGGTCCAGGATGATGCTCTTGGGATACTCGATGATTTCGGCATCAGCCACGCGGAACTGCCGGGTACGCCCGGATATCACACCCTCGATACCGTTGAAATGGCAAGCGGACTGATCTTCGGCGCACTCAAAGCCGGAGCAAAGATCTTCAACAGCGTGAGTGTCGAAGATATCGTGTTCAAAGCCGGTAAAGTCAACGGTCTGGTCATCAACTGGACTCCGGTGGAACGTCTCGGCATGCATGTCGATCCGCTGACCGTGATCTCGGAATGTGTGCTCGACGGCACCGGACACCCCAGCGAGATCATCCGTCTGGCTTCTGACAAAGCCAAGATCACGCTCAATACTCCCAGCGGAAAAATCGAAGGAGAGCGTCCGATGTGGGTCGAAAGCGGTGAAAGATCCACCGTGGACAACACCGGAGAATACTTCCCCGGACTTTTCGCCTGCGGCATGAGCGCAAACAACGTCATGGGCGGATACCGCATGGGACCGATCTTCGGCGGTATGCTCATGTCCGGCAGAAAAGCGGCTGAACTCATCCGCACCAGACTCAACAAATAATCTTCCGCAAAAAAACTGCCGCATACCGTGCAAAAACAACGGTCATGCGGCAGTTTTGATAATATCCGAAATTTTGTGAAAAATTTATATTTTATCCTTATTCAGATATGTTTTTCTCAATTAAAATATATCACACAGCATGTTTTTTTCAAGCTCAAGAAACGGTTTTGTCTGCGATCGGTGGATGCAGCGTGGAGCAAGGTCTTTTTTTTGCGCCGAGTACGGTGCGGGATCCGTCTTCGCCCTGCGGGACTACGCCGTGACAAGGTGTACCGCTGAATCACATGCGATGCGCCACCGCAGTTTGAACAACTTTCACAAAAAATGGGACAATAACTATTTGGCAGACTTCACCGGAGCACGCAGAAACAAATCGCGCAGAGCCGCCGCATTGTCAGCTGCGAGGACCTCATCAATGAACTCCTTTTTCATCAGCAGTTTGCCGATGTGCGACATGTGCTGGAGATAGGGCTGTCCGGCATCAAGCGGGGAAAGGCTCAGAACAAAAACTTTAGTTGCCTCTGCGCTTGCTCCGGTCGATGCGCAACCGGAACGTGAGATGGCGATCGCCGAAATCAGTCTTTTTACACCGGCGGTACGGGCGTGGGGCAGGGCGATGCCGTCGGCGACACAGGTGGAAAACACCGCTTCACGTTTCAGCACGTCGTTTTCGCACTGCTGTTTATTCAGCAGCAGCCCTGCTTTGTCAAGATGTTCGATGATCTCATGGATCGCCTCTGTGTGAGTTGTGGCTTTGAGGTCCATGATGACGGCTTCCTGGGGGATGAATCTTGCGGTTTTGATATCCGACTGCAGTTTACCGGCATCAGATTTGCTGACCGCAGAAGCCATGGTGTCCGGATCGGCGAGCTTTTTGAGTTCACCCATTTCCCTGTGGATCTCAACGAACGTTTCATGCATGACCGTACGGATGAGTGCGGTAAGTTCTGCACCGGATTCAAAATCAAGTTTATTGTCAGTGATCGACAGGGTGAACACGGTTTTGTTCCGGCGGAAACTTATCAGACCGCCGTCACGGACCATGGTGGAGTGGCGGAAACCGTCACTGCTGAAGTTTTCGACCATCACCCGCAGTACGAAATCACGGATGACTTCTGAAGGCAGTTCATAGACCGTATGAAGAGAGTTCTTCTCTTCCACCTCTTTTCTCACCCCCTTCTTTTTTATGCTCAATACTGCCGAAAGCATCGGCGGAGCCGCTACGGTGGTGATGAGAGTCATGATGATACAGATACCGAAAAGTTCAGAGTTGATGATCGGCACTTTGCTGCCGTTCACCGTCATGAGGGTGGTGGAACCGATACCTGCGATGATGAGAGCCACTTCGCCGCGCGGGATCATGCCCATGCCGATACGCAGAGAACCCAGCAGGTTGAAATTCATGAAGAATGCCGGCAGTGCACAGCCGATGATTTTGGCGGCGATCGCCAGGACTGAGTAGATCAGACCGAATTTCACCACCACCGGATTGCCGAATACGCGGATATCCACCAGCATACCCATGACTACGAAAAACACCGGAACCAGAAAATCGTAAACCGTTTCCAGATTGCGCTGTATGGAAAAGGCAATGTCGGTTTTGGAGAGGCAGAGACCCATGACATAAGCACCTACGATCATCGCAAGACCGGCCTGTTCAAAGAGTCCTGCAAGCAGCAGGGAAAGTCCGAAAGCGAGTACGGAAAACACCTTTGATGAGTGGAACAGTTTGAGGAAACCTGCGATCTTGTGGGCGCAGACCAGACCGACAGCCGTGACTCCGAGCCAGATGCCGAAACTTTTTGCGGCGATGACACCGATCGCCCCCCAGGCGACACTGCCGCCCTTGTTGGCTGCCCCGACGATACCCATGACGATGGCAAGACAGATGATGCCAAGTACGTCATCGATAACTGCGGCTGCGAGGATCGTGGTACCTTCAGGGGAGTCGATGCTTTTGCGTTCAGAAAGGATACGTGCGGTGATGCCCACAGAGGTTGCGGTGCAGAGGATACCGAGGAAGAGACAGCGCGGATCCATTGCTCCGGTATTGAACATTATCATACCCAGACCGGCGCCGAATGCAAAGGAAAAGATCACTCCGCCGATACCGATCGCAGTCCCGGCGACCGAATAGCGGAAAAACTGCCGCAGATCGGTCTCAAGACCGGACATGAAAAGCAGGATGATCGAACCTATCGTCGCAAGCGCATAGAGCGGCGTCGATACCGGCAATGAGCTGCCGGCAACCAGAGGGAACAAACCATGCTCAAAGCCGTGGAGCGGAATTCCTATCCTGCCGAGGATATAAGGACCGATAACGATACCGGCGATCAGTTCTCCCAGCACCGACGGCACCCGGAGTTTCTGCGCCAGTATCCCGAAAAAACGGGCTGCAAAAAGAATGACTCCCACCTGGATGGCGAGTATTGCGATCTGCACTGCAATTGACAAATTTTCGTTCATGATACAAAAATCCATTGGATATCTTTTCACCTGTACGTGCCGGAGCATATCCGGTACGGCAGAGTAAAAAGACAACATGACCTGCAGTCAAAATCCCTGCAAGTCAGAGTTAATAAATAAAATGACTGCGGGATCCGTGCTGTTTTCAGACAGATCTCCGCATTTCAGCTGCAGTATATCTGCCGCAGCTTTACTGTGATCGCTCCGTAAACGGCTCCGCTGCTGACAGTAAACACCGTTCAGTCAACGGATCCCCCCCGTCGATACAAAGCAATTCCGCATAATGTACACCTGTTTCCGGAAATTTCAAGTTTTTTAAGTGTTTTTCTGCTCTTTGAGCCAGCCTTTTGCCACTGCGTTTCCGATATTTGTTTCGACCCAGCGGTGTACTTCGGGCATAAAGTCCTTCAGGGCGGACATCCGTTGTTCGACCTGGGAACGGACTGTACGGATATCTTCGGCTTTCCAGGTGTGACCTTCTGTGAAGGTATTGTGGAGAAACGGCTGCAGTTTATCCAGACAGTCGGCGTAGCGGGCATCCGGAGTTCTGCGGCATTCAAATTCCTCCCAGAGCGAGCGTATATATTTTCCCTGTTCCGGGGGGAGCTGCGAAAAGAGTTTGTCAGCGGCGCGCTGTTCGCGTTGAGCTTTGTCTTTGTAACCGTTGACATCATAAGCGAAGGTGTCTCCGGCGTAGATCTCCACCAGGTCGTGTACGAGAAGCATTTCCACGGCGTGTAGCACGTTTACTTTCTGAACGGCGAATTCCTCGAACACCAGAGCCATCACTGCGATGTGCCATGAGTGTTCCGCATCGTTTTCCCGGCGGCTGCGGTCAATGAGCAGATTGCGGCGCAGCACGCCGGTCATGCGGTCGATCTCCGCAGTGAACTTGAGCAGCGAGTCAAGACGCAGATTGCCGCTTGAAATGAAATCTTTCAGGTGATCCATAGATTCCTGCGTGTTTTTTATTTTGCTTTCACTTGAACCACGAAGCAACTGTACCGCCCATGATGTCGTTTCTTGCATCTTCCGGCAGACCGAGTTTGGAAATTATCTGCTCATAATGCAGTTTGCCTCTGGTCTGCACTCCGGGAATGCTGACATAGCAATCTGAACCGAAAACCAGCTTCCTGAAGTATTTTACAAAATCTTTGCAGAGGAAGATCGGGGGGCGGAAAAGCTCCATGAGATCTTCGGCGGAAAGGGCCTGCCAGGAACCGCATCCGGCGAGATCGGTGTAGACATTGGCATGCATTTTGGTCATTTCCGCCGCCTGTTTGCGCCAGAAAGTGGTTCCGAGATGGGCGATGACGATCTTGAGGTCCTGAAATGCGCGCGCCGGACGGTCGATCTTTACCGGATCCATATTGGTGAGGATCGGACGGCGGCTGATCTTATCTTCTTCGCTCGGACGGAAGTTGCCGGTGTGGAACAGGACCGGCAGACCGAGTTTTTCACACTCCTCGTAGAACGGCATGTAAAGATCGTGATCGTAGGCGTAGTAAGGATAAATACATTTCACGCCTTTGGCTCCGCGGTCGGCAAGACGGCGCAGTTCACCGAGATCGACCTCTTTATCCCAAAGGTCGAGTTTGACCATCGGGATAAGTACATCTTTATACTGATTGCAGAAATCGATGACCTGATCGTTCGGCAGATAATCGTGAGCTCCGTAATGCAGTCCGCCGGACATGGCTGCGCGGCAGTTGTTCTTTTCGCAGTTTTCGACAAATTTGCGGACAAGTTCCGGATCTCCGGAGTCAAAATGTGCATGGAAATCGATATCCATAATGCCACCTTTTATTGGATTTTTGATAGAACATCCCGGTTGTACGGGACTGGTATTCCGTAAATTTCAGCTTTGGCTGCCACGGTTCCGGCAAAAGCATCGACTTCGGTAATGCGTCCGGCAAGAACGTCCTGAAGCATCGAGGTCTTTACGTTTCCCGGCATGTCAAGAATGACTTTCATCGCATCAGTCACCATGTTTTCTGTGGCGGAAACCTTTTCAGCCCGGGCGACAGCGACTGCCTCTTCCATGAGATTGCGGGCATAATCCAGCATTTCAGGAGAGTTCTGCATGGTGCCGTAATCTGCGAGAAAGACCGCCTGGGTCTGGTTTACTCCGACATTGAGTACAAATTTTTTCCACATGGCGGAAATTATATCATCCGGCACACAGACCGGAATTCCTGCGCTGCGGAATAGTCCGGCAGCTTTTGAGACCGCTTCCGTCTCGCCGCCGATATAAAAATTCCCCACTCCGTCATGAGTGATGAAATTATCCTCGCGCACGCTGGCATGACCGAGAAAATACCCTTTCAATACTGTGTTGCCGGGGAATATCTCTGAAATCACATCGCTTGCCGTGATGCCGTTGAGCAGCGGCAGAAAAACTGTATCCCGGGAAACCAGAGGTTTTACATTATCAAGAGCTTCTGCCAGCGACGGGGTTTTGGTGGCGGCAAGGATCAGATCAGCCTTGGGCATCTCTGCCATTTCATCGGGAGAGGCGAAGGTGAAAGCGATACGTTCTTTATTGAGATATATACCGTTTCTGCGGTAACGTTCAACACGCGGACGGTCCGCTGCGACAGTGAAGCGGCATGTGTCAAGTTTCATGAGTTTCACTGCCGGCAGTACGCCGACTGCGCCCGCACCCAGCAGGACGATATGTTCAAATGTTTTCATACGCCTCAAAAATCCCTCAAGAGTTCAAGCATATAAAATAGCACCGCAACCGGATTATTGCAAGGTTTTTCCGGGTGAAAAAAAGCGCGCTTGTCAATACCGTGCCGGCAACCGGTGGATCAGGTATGACAAGCGGTTCTGCGCTGCTTTGTCTGTCTGGCAATTATTTATTTTTTTTCAGTTGCCGGTGCTTTCAAAATCCAGGCACAGTCTGGTCTGCGTGAACGGACGCACTTTCGTATTGGCAACCTCCACATGCGCCGGATGTTTTGCGTAACCCTTGAGCGCATCTTCATCCGCAAAGGTGGAATCCAGCATCACATCCGCATTGGAGCTTGCAAGTCTGCCGGTGTTGACCTTGATGGAGATCAGTCCGGGAATGACTCCGGCAAGTCCTTCAAGTCCGGATTTTATGCCCTTTTTGATCTCCTCTTTCTGCTCCGCAGAAAATTCATCTTTCAACTGCCATAAAATAATGTGTTTGACCATGGTATCACCTCTCCTGCGCTTCATTGATTATTCTGTCGATCACCGGAGCCATACGCCTTGCGATCTGGTAAAATCCGAGATCGGTTGCGTGAGCACCGTCAACAGTGCACTCTGACGGAGCTTCGCCGTACAGAGTCGAACCGTCAAGAAAGTGGATGTTTTTATCCCCCGCTTCACGCCTTCTGCCAAGCTCATTTAAGTGGATCTCTGTAACCTGCTGACGGTATTCCAGGCAATCATCCTCATCGCTGAACTCCGACGAATAAGGCAGTCTTGAAACCAGCAATATCGGCGTTACCGGGTGTTTTTTACGCAGGATATCAAGAAAATTGCTCAACGTATTACGCAATCCAACCACACCGGCATTGGCATCGTAATCAAGGACGATCGCCGCCGGATCTTCGATTTCTGCGATCGCCTCCGCCGCCGCAGGTTCGCCCCTGCCGCTGCCGGAAAATCCCAGATTGATGAACGGCCGGTTCAGCATGCGGCTCATGATATTGGTGTGGCACATGCCGGGTCTGCTGGCACAGCCGCCCTGCTGGATGCTGGTTCCGTAGACCACCACCGGACGCGGATCGCGCCACGGTGACGGCGGCAGGATCTTCGCTCCGGTTGTTACTCCGATAAGAAGTTTTTCCGGATGACTGTAAAGCGGGAAATGCAGGGTGAAATCCCGCATTTTCTTTTTCTGTGCCGGTCCGAATACCGTGGCGATGTATTCCAGTTTGCTGAAGTCAAACCGTGTGGTCTTTGAGTAAACTTTGGATGTTCCGCTGCCGACATAAAGATCAAATCCGGAACGGCAGGTCATGGTCATGTGATCCGACGGAGTTGCGTGGGTGATTTTGACATCCACCCGGATCTCATCCGCATCGGAACAGAACCTTGCCATAACTCCGGCAGTGTGCCAGGCAAGGTAATCCACGCCCTCGGATACATGCACGTCTTCCGGCAGACGGCGGAACTGCTTGCCCGGAGTATACCAGTAAAGTCCGTCAAGGGCAAACGGAGCATCGTCAATGGTGTACCAATCCATACCGTCTGCGGTATTGTGATCGAAATCCATGTTTTTATCGATTTTTTTAAGATCAAGTTCCTTTGACATTTTTTACCTCGTTAATATATGTTCGATTTCCGGAGCCATGCGGTGGGCGATGTTGTAAAATCCGAGATCAGTTGCATGGGCTCCGTCAACGGTACACTCCGACGGATCAGGTCCGTACAGCGTGGTTCCGTCGAGGAAGAAGATGTTGTTGTCGCTCATCTGCCTTCTGCGTGCAAGTTCACCGCGGTGGATCGTGGTGAAGGCAAGACGGCGTCCGGTGTATTCCTGACTGCCGAGCATTTCCGCCGCAAACAGAGTCTGGGATACCAGCAGTATCGGCGTTTCAGGATGCTTTTCGCGCAGAATATCGATAAAGACCGGCAGCCTTTCGCGGAGTTTTTCCGGTCCGGTGTTGGCATCGCAGTCGATCACATACATCGCCGGATCTTCGATCTCTGCAAGGATCTGCGCCATTTCTGCTTCGCACCTGCCGCTGCCGGAAAAACCGAAATTGAGGAACGGGCGGTCAAGCAGTCTGCTCATGATATTGGTGTGACACATTCCCGGTCTGCTGGCGCATCCGCCCTGCTGGATACTGGTGCCGTAGACCACCACCGGACGCGGATCTTTCCACGGGGAAGGCGGCAGGATCTTTGTACCCTCCGGAAGTCCGATCAGAACCTTTTCCGGATGTCCGAAAAGCGGAAAATGAATGGTGAATTCCCGCATCTTTTTTTCTTCGACTTTGAAGATCGGAACCGTGTATTCATCGAGAAACGGATCAAATCTGGTGTTTTTTGCATAGAATTTTGCCGTGTGACTGCCGACATAGGTATCAAATCCGGCAACGCAGTCGCGGGTGATGTGGTCGCAGACGTCGCCGCTGCTCTTTATTTTTGCATCGATCCTGATCTCCTGCGCATCGGAACAGAACCGCAGCATCACTCCGGCGGTGTGCCAGGCAAGATAATCCACACCCTCGGATATATGCACATCTTCCGGAAGACGGCGGAACGCTTTGCCGGGGGTATACCAGTAAAGTCCGTCAAGTACAAAGTCTTTTTCATCCACGGTGTACCAGGTGAAACCCTCTTTTGAGGCATTCTGGAAATTCATCTGGTAATCGACTTTTTTCAGATTGGTCTGCTGCATAAAATCACCTTGTTGTCAATATTCTTTCTATCACCGGAGCCATGCGTTTGGATATCTGCCAGAAACCAAGATCGCTGGCGTGTGCTCCGTCAACGGTACACTCCGTCGGATCCATGCCGTAAAGCGTTGATCCATCGAGAAAATGAATGTTTTTATCGCCTTTTTTGCGCTGGCTGTCCAGCACTTTCAAATGGGTGGTGGTGAAAATGTAACGTTCATTGGCATATTCCGGTTTATCGCCGAATTCCCGGGCATACGGCAGACGGGAAACCAGCAGTATCGGAACTTGCGGATGAGCTTTACGCAGGATCTCCACAAATCCCGGAAGCGTCGCCGGAAGACCGTTTATTCCGGAATTGGCATCGTAATCCAGTATGAACATTGCCGGATCTTTGATTTGTGCTATTATCCGTGCCATTTCCGGTTCTCCTCTGCCGCTGCCGGAAAATCCCAGGTTGATGAACGGCCGGTTCAGCATCCGGCTCATGATATTGGTGTGAGCCATTCCCGGTCTGCTGGCGCAGCCGCCCTGCTGGATACTGGTCCCGTAGACCACCACAGGACGCGGATTTTTCCACGGTGACGGCGGCAGTACCTTCGCCCCTTTGCTCAAACCGATCTTAAGTTCGATCGGGTGACTGTACAGCGGAAAATGAATGGTGAATTCCCGCATTTTTTTGATACCGGCATCCTGAAAAAGTATCGCCTTGTATTCTTTAGCAGCGGACGGAAAACGGGTGATGCGGTGGAAATATTTTGATGTGCCGCTGCCGATATAAAGGTCAAAACCTTTGGCTCCGCCTGCCGACATGTTGTCTCCGGGAACGCCTTTGTCAAGTTTGACATTTATGGTGATCTCGGAAGTATCAGACTTGAAACGCAGCATTGCTCCTGCGGTATGGTTGGCAAGGAAGTTCACACCTTTGGATACAAACGCATCTTTGGGGATGCGGCGGAAGGGTTCGCCTTTTTTACGGAAATAAAGTCCGTCAAGCACAAAATTTTTATCATCAGCAGAATACCAGTCCAGTTCAGCGGTGGATTTTTTGCCGGTTCCCATATTCCGGTCGATTTTTTCAAGCGTGAGTTTCTCTTTTGCCGCCGCCGCCTTTTTTACCGGAGCAGCAGCACAGATCGAACATGCCGCAGCCAGGACAAGTAAATACATTTTTTTCATTTTACTTTTTCTCCCATATCGTAAAAAGATCATTTTTCAGTACGTGGACCAGATCATCCATGTTTTTTACATCAAAGTCAGTCAATATCGCACAGCCTGCCACATCTTCCGGACGGTGACTGTCGGAACCTGCGATTTTTTTCAATCCGTATTTTTCCGCCCAGGCAAGCGCGATATCATTTCTGCTGTCGTGGCGCGGATGAGTATTGAGCACCTCGATGCCGGAAAGCAGTGACGGTTCAATAACAGTCATACCGTCCCTGAAAGGATGCGCCTGATAAAATAAAATATCATTCTTCCGGGCAAAACTGCTGAACTCCGCAGGTGTCATGGCAAATATTTTTTCAGCATCACGGCATTGAGTTTCTGTCATCCCGAAAACCAGATAGTCATTATACGCACTGTCAAAACGCAGCTCATGTGCGCCCAGTATCCGCAGACCTGATTTTTTACCGTATTCCTGCGCCGCAGTGACCGTTTCATAAAATGCCAGGTGGAATTCCGCAGGGGAGAGTCCCTTGGCTTCTGCGGCTTTCCGGCTGAAATGATTGGTGATGACGATCAGATCATAACCGGCACTTATGTACCGGTCGATAACTTCATTGAACGGCATTTTTCCGCATGGAGAAATTTCCTGCGTATGAACGTGGAGATCTATTTTCATTTTTTTAAGTATATATCCTGCAAAAAACAACGAAGCAACATTGTCACCTAATATAACTGTCATTTCCCGGAGTTGCAACCTGTTTTTCATACTTTCGTTTGCAAAAAAAGTGCAAATGTGCTATTTTTACAGCAGAGCACCTGGAATTTAAATAAAAGGATTTTTATCATGATGAAAAAGATGTTTGCCGCTGCCGCCGCAGCTTCCGCAATGTTCATGTTTGCCGGCTGCGGAGAATCCCCCACCGATGTCGTGAAAGCATGGCATAATGCGATCATTGAGGGAAATGTTGAAAAAGCCAACAGCCTCTGCACCGAAAACATGCATACCAAAAACAAACTTACCATCGCTTTCATGAAATGGGAACGCGAGAAGAATGACGGTCCCCAGATCCGCGATCTCAGGAGTGCAAAGTTTGTGGAAGAGGATATCGATGATGACACTGCCGAAGTCGAATACAATACCGACAAGCAGTCCGGCCAGGAGATCAAACTGGTAAAAAGAAACGGCAAGTGGCTGATCGACTCACGTGACTGAGAATTTCAGCTTCTGACCGGTACTCTGTAAACATTTCAGGCGGAATACTTCAAAAAAGTATTCCGCCTGTTTTGTGACCGCTGCTGCGGTTTATGTGGTTTTGATACCGCCGAAACGGCGGTCGCGGGTTTCGTACCACTTGAGGGCTTTGACCAGATCCTCTTCGGAAAAGTCCGGCCACCAGGTGTCGGTGACGTAGATCTCGGAATATGCACTTTCCCACATCAGGAAGTTGCTTAAACGCATCTCTCCGCCGGTACGGATTATCATTGCAGGATCCGGAATATCTCCGGCGTAGAGATAATCACGGAAACTGTCTTCGTCGATTTCTTTGATACCTTCTTTGAGCATTTTATTGACGGCATCGACGATCTCGGCACGTCCGCCGTAACTGAGGGCGATATTGAAGGTGAATTTATCATTGTGCCGGGTCTTGTCGATGGTGCTCTGCAGCACCATGCGTGAAGCAAGCGGCAGATCGGAAGTTCTGCCGATCGTACGCAGACGTACGCCGTTTTTCATCATATCCGCAAGTTTGCCGCTGCAGAACTCCGGGATCAGACCCATGAGTGCGGAGACCTCTTCCAGCGGTCTTTTCCAGTTTTCGGTGCTGAATGCGTAAACGGTCAGCGATTTGATACCGTGTTTCATACAGGCATCGATGACTTTGGAAATATTTTCCGCACCGGCACGGTGTCCGGCGGTACGCGGCAGACCGCGCTGCTGTGCCCAGCGGCCGTTGCCGTCCATGATCATTGCAATATGTTCAGGCATGAGTTTTGTTCCTTATTTCTTTTTGAGTCTCCAGACTCCTCCGGGGGCATCTTCGATAATGTATCCTTTGTCTGCGATCTCATCACGCAGACGGTCGCTTTCTGCAAAGTTTTTGGCTTTGCGGGCGGCAGCACGGGCTTCGGCAAGCGCAGTTATCTCTGCCGGGATCTCTTCCGCTTCAGGTTCCTTATCCACATCGAGACAGCCGAATATGCGGTCGAACTGTTTGAAAGCATCAAGTACGGCTTTTGCGCCTGCGGCGGAAAGAACTCCGGAATCCGCAAGACGGTTTGCTTCGCGGCTGAGATCGAAAAGCTGGGCGAGAGCTTCAGCGGTATTGAGATCATCAGCCATGGCATTGCCGAATTTTTCCAGTGAGGAAGATATCTGTTCTTTTATTTCGGAACCGTCGCCGCTGCCGTTCACCGTTCTCATGCGGCTGAAGAATGCGGTGAAACGGTTGAGGGTCTCTCTTGCCTGGGCCAGGGCATCAAAGGTGAAATTGAGTTTTTTGCGGTAGTGCGCTCCGGCGAGCACCCAACGGATTTCCCTGCCGCTCCAGCCCTTTGCCTGAAGATCGCGCAGAGTGTAGAAGTTGCCCAGAGACTTGGACATCTTTTCTCCGTTGAGCATCAGGTGTTCGCAGTGCAGCCAGTAATTGACCCATTTTTTGCCGGATGCGGCTTCGCTCTGGGCGATCTCATCTTCGTGGTGCGGGAACATATTGTCGATACCGCCGGTGTGGATGTCGAAGGCATCTCCGAGATATTTGCTGGACATCGCACTGCATTCGATGTGCCATCCCGGACGTCCGGGCCCCCACGGACTCTCCCATTTTACATCACCGTCATTTTCATCCCACGCTTTCCAGAGTGCGAAGTCTGCAACGGAATCCTTGGCGTATTCATCGGAGTTGATACGTACTCCGGCTCGCTGGTTTTCGCGGTCGATCTTCGCAAGTTTTCCGTAGGAAGGAAACTTGTCGATAGAGAAATAAATGCATTTATCTTCAGCCTGATAAGCAAATCCTTTATCCATGAGGATCTGGATGAGCTTTATCATTTCCGGAATATGATCCGTCGCCGCAGGATAGATCTCTGCCGGTTCGATATTGAGTGATTTTATATCCTCAAAGAAGGCTTTTTTGTATTTTTCGGTAAAAGTGCGCAGCGGCAGTCCGGCGGCCCGGGAGTCGCGGATGGTTTTGTCATCGACATCGGTGAGGTTCATCACCTGATGCACTTTGTAGCCGAAATACTCCAGAGTGCGCTTGAGGATATCCTCGAACATATATGCGCGGAAGTTGCCGATATGTGCAAAGTTATAAACGGTCGGACCGCAGGTATAAAGTCCTACTTCGCCCGCTTTGAGCGGTTCAAACTCCATGACCCGCCGTTCCATAGTATTGAAAAATTTAACAGACATTTGTCATCCTTTCTGTTCTTTCTGATCTATACATTGCTTAAGATAGCAGTTTTTTATCTGTTTTTCAAAAAAAAATCTGCTTTTTTATAAAAATTCTTTGCGTTTTTTGCCGTTCGGTGCTATATTCTGCTTTATCACACAAGGAGAGATGGCTGAGTGGTCTAAGGCGACGGTCTCGAAAATCGTTGTGGGGGCAACCTCACCGAGGGTTCAAATCCCTCTCTCTCCGCCATTAAAAAAACACGGGGCTGTTGCAAAACCTCAAAAAAGGTGAGCAACAGCCTTTTTCTATTGTTTGAGCTGAATATTGGAGGTATAATAAGTCATAATAGGAGAAAATTATGGCTTATTTTACAAATTCTCAAGGGTATTTATTCCTTTGCTCAGACATTCCGTTTGAGGAAAAGCAAAAACTGGATGATTATCTCCA
Source organism: Victivallaceae bacterium (assembly GCA_045532825.1). Classification (GTDB taxonomy): domain Bacteria; phylum Verrucomicrobiota; class Lentisphaeria; order Victivallales; family Victivallaceae; genus UBA1784. The sequence continues at coordinate 24,078 of JAZSGR010000126.1, forward strand.
ACTTTTGGAAGAATCAGGAGTTGGTAAGATAATAGAAAAATCACTGGAAAAACATCTGGAAAAAGGAGGTCGTCCCTCTTATAATCCATACCGTCTGTTTGCCGCTATTCTCTATGCCTTCTCCAAACATTCCGGCAGTTTGCGTCGTATTGAAGACAGTTTGAAATTCGATACCCGCTTCATGTATTTGATGGAACAAAAGGTGCCGTCATATTCCACCATTTCGAGGTTTTGCAACAACGTAGTTGTTGCACGACAGAAAAAAGTGTTCTCCTGCATTGTCGAGGCAATCATAAAAAAATACAATATTGATACCGCCGATGTTTTTCTCGACGGTACAAAACTTGAAGCTAATGCCAATAAGTATAAATTTGTTTGGAAGCCAAGGCAAAGGCATGATCGACTGAATGAAGGTTTGAGAAAAATTATTTCAAATTACTTCCCATTAGCACCAGGGAAGAAAGAGTTTATTTCCAAAGAAGTTGCCAGTTATCTTTCTCAACTTGAGCGGAAAATTTCAGAAGCTGGAATACTTATTGTCAGCGGTTCCGGTCATCGCCAGCCACAGATAGTCAAAGATTTTCATTCGTTAAAGAAAATGTTGTTAAAAACTTTGGAGTATGAGGAAATAGAAGCTATTTGCGGTTCCGGAAGAAACTCTTACTACAAAACCGACAAAGATGCAACCGCAATGTGCTTGAAATCAGATTATTATTCCGGACTTGGAAGTAATATGCACGCCGCATACGCTCTTCAAATTATTGTTTCCAAAGGCTTTATACTGGATTTTCTTGTGTCGCAGAATAGAACTGATTCAAAAACTTTTATTCCATTACTCGACCAGTATTACGCAGACTATAATACATATCCAGAACGATTATGTGCTGATAGCGGTTATTATTCGTTGGATAATTACAGATACATGGTGGCGGCAGGCATTGAAAATTATATCAAACCTCAAACATGGCAGAAGATGATTTGCGGAGAGTGGATGGAACTATATCATTTCGATGAAAATAAAAATCTAATCTGTTTGAATGGTAAAGTGGCTGTCAGATGTCAAAATGGCAACACTCACTCCCGGGGACGTGAAACAGTATTTTACCATATCGAAAATTGCCGGAGATGTAAATTCAAACCTTACTGCATGAAGACTGTAAAAGACAAAAACAGGCAAGATCGTTTCTTTGAAGTATGTTATGACCTTTATGTATTCAGAAAACAAGCGATAGAAAATCTATTGTCCCCGAAAGGAATTGAAATGCGAATCAATCGGTCAGCACAGGTAGAGGGGGTATTCGGAGTGATCAAACAGGATATGGACTACGAAAGAGTACGGCGAAAAGGTTTGGAAAATGTCAGTTACGAATGCATGTTGGTTTGCTTGGGATACAATATTCGCAAACTTTTTACGTTGATTGCAGGCAAAGGAAAAATTGATTATTGGATTGCTCCGGATGGTCTTGAAGCTGAATCTCCCAGAGTAATAAATATGGAGAGAATAATTAAAAAATTGCGTAGAAAAGAGGCTGCCGCAAAACATTAGGTTTTGCAACAGCCCCTTTTTCAATTACGGATAACTGCCGGACGGAAACTCCATGACTGCAGTCTGGCAAGCCGGCAGATATTTTCCCCGGTGAAACCGTCAGGATAAATGTCTCTTGTCCACTCTTTTGCCGTGAATGAGGGATCTGCGGCAGTTTCCGGCAGGGAACAGACGAAAACAAAGGTGACAAGGATCCTGGTTTTCATTTTTTTTCATCCGTTGAGTTTGATTTTACATCAGCATAATATCTTCTGCGCGGCATTGCAAATAGTCAGGATGAAAATCAAAAAGATGACAAATGACTTGAAACCGTAGACTTTTTCGTGTATATTTCTATTAATGAGAACTCATTATCACAAAGTGATAAAAGCGAAATAAACAAGGAAAAAATCTTATGCAGAACAAAAAATATTTTGCTGCGTTCGGGGAGATCATGCTCCGTCTGGCGGCACCGGGAAAACAGCGTTTGATCCAGGCATTGTCCGGCAGTCTTGATGCGACTTTCGGAGGCGGCGAAGCCAATGTGTGCGTATCTCTGGCAAATGCCGGAGTTCCGGTCCGCTATCTTACGGCGGTGCCGGATAATCCGGTTTCCGGAGCTATGATCGCAGAGCTGCGTAAATATAATGTTGACGGTTCCCGTATCATAAAGACTCCCGGCGGACGTCTCGGCATCTACTTTGTGGAACACGGAGCCGCCCAGAGACCGAGCGGTGTGTGGTATGACCGTGAACATTCGGTCATATCAGAGCTTGCTCCGGAAAGTTATGATTTTGAATACATGCTGGAAGATGTGAAGCATCTTCATCTTACCGGAATAACTCCGGCGTTGAGCCGCAACGCTTATCTGTCGACTCTGGAAATCGCCAGGACTGCGAAAAAACTCAACTGTACAGTTTCCGTTGATCTCAATTTCCGCAAAAAGCTCTGGAACTGGCAGCCGGGAACGGAAAAAGCCGTTCTTGCCCGGGAGTGTATGACTGAAATAGTTTCCTGCGCAGACTGGATCATCGGTAATGAAGCTGATGCGGAAGATGTATTCGGTATCGCTCCGGAAAACAGTGATGTGGAAAGCGGCAGACTTTCGGTTGAATCCTACCGCAGTGTGGCTGAACAGCTGTCGGCAAAATTTCCGGCGGCAAAGTTTATTGCCTTCACGCTCCGCGGCAGCGTTTCCGCCGACTTCAATTACTGGGGAGGAATGTTGTATGACTGCCGTAAAAAGCAGGTCGATTTTGCTCCGCTGGATGAGGAGGGGAATTATTCTCCCTATGCCATCCGTGACATCGTTGACCGCTTCGGCGGCGGAGACAGTTTCTGCGGCGGACTCATCTACGCTCTGCACAGCGAAAAGTATTCCTCTCCGGCTGTTGCGATACGCTATGCCGCAGCGGCAAGCTGTCTCAAGCACAGTATCGAAGGCGATTACAATCTGGTAAGTGAAAAAGAGGTCGCAGCTTTGATGAACGGCAACGGTTCAGGAAGGGTGGTGCGGTAATGGAAAGAGCAGAATTGAAAAAACAGTTTGATGCGGCATTGCGTGCGATGCCGGCAGTGGCGATTTTGCGCGGCATCACCGTTGCCGAGGTTCCGGAGGTCTGCCGCATACTGGCTGAAAACGGAATCAACCTGCTGGAGATACCGCTCAATACTCCGGACGCGTTCAGCTGTATATCTGAAGCAGTCCGCTGCGCCGTGCCCGGACAGCTGGTCGGTGCCGGAACGGTATTGACTCCGGAGGATGCAGAAAAGGTATCAGCTGCCGGCGGCAGATTTATCATATCCCCCAATGTTGACAGTGAAGTCATCCGCAGAACGGTGGAACTTGGCATGCTGTCATGCCCCGGATGCTTTACTGCGACCGAGTGTCTTGCTGCGCAGAAAGCCGGGGCCGACTGCATAAAACTGTTTCCCTCCGGCAGCATCGGTGCCGGATATATCAAGGATCTGCAGGCAGTTGTCAAAATGCCGTTCATCGCCGTCGGCGGAGTCAACTCCGGCAACATGGCTGAGTTCTTGAAAGTCTGCAGCGGCGTAGGTATCGGCAGTGCGCTTTACAAGCCGGGAAAAAGCATGGCTGATATCCGCCGGGATGCTGAAAGTTTGCGGAATGCCGCCGGACAGCAGCGGATTTTCTGACGTTTGACAAAAAGCGGGTGTTGCAGATGTTGAGTTTTGCAACACCCTCAAAAGTATCTGTTTTATACTTCCGATACAGCGTTCTTCAGAGCGTTGAGTTTCTTTGCCAACTTGTCGAAGCTTTCCGGGGTAATACTCTGGGCTCCATCGCATTTGGCTTTTGATGGATCATTGTGTACTTCAATCATCAAGCCGTCAGCACCGGCAGCAACTGCAGCCATAGCAAGAGGAGACACAAATTCGGCAATACCGGCAGCATGACTGGGGTCGATGATCACCGGCAGGTGGGAAAGTTTTTTGAGTGCCGGAACCGCGGAAATATCCAGAGTATTTCTGGTGTAGGTCTCAAAGGTTCTGATACCGCGTTCACACAGAATGACCTGCTCATTGCCGAATGCCATGATGTATTCAGCACTCATCAGGAGTTCCTGATAAGTATTGGCAAGACCGCGTTTCAGCAAGACCGGTTTGCCGGAGTGGCCAAGCTGTTTGAGCAGCTCGAAATTCTGCATATTTCTGGCTCCGACCTGAATAACATCAATTTCATCAAAAAGATCCAACTGTGACAGATCCATTATTTCAGTCACAATGGGAAGTCCGGTATCTTTTTTGGCTTCAAGGAGAAGCTTTATTCCCTCTTCGCGCATTCCCTGGAACGCATAAGGAGAGGTGCGGGGTTTGAAGGCTCCGCCACGCAGAATTTCAGCTCCGGAAGCTTTTACATTCCGGGCAACAGAGATGATCTGTTCTTCACTTTCCACAGAACATGGACCGGCAATAAGAGTAAGAGATCCTCCTCCGATAACAGCATCTCCGACTTTGATCACAGTATCCAGCGGATGGAATTTGCGGTTTGCGTTTTTGAATGGCTCCTGAATGCGTCTGACTGCTTCAACGATCTTCAGCTGGGAAATGCTTTCAATGTCAATTCGTGTGGTATCTCCGACCAATCCCACAATGGTTTGATGTATACCCTCTGTGATATGCGGAGTAACACCGTGTGATTTGAGCATTTCACTCAAACTGCTGAGTTCTCGTGCTGTGGTGTTTTCTTTGAGAATGATGATCATTTTTATACCTCTTTATTTTTGGTTTGTTGAGCAAAAAAAGAACCCCGCCGGGAATTTATCTCAGCGGGGCTCGGAAAATCTGTACTGTGTTTATCAGAACTGTTTCAAGACAGCAACAACAACTCCGCCCCGCTTTCTAAAGTAAAAAGCAAAGCAGCTGAAAAAGTAATAAAAGCTGTTGTTGTTAATAAAATTCATTAGTCTGTACTCTCTGTGACTTTCAACAAATACAACGTAATATAGTATTGTTTTTTCTTTTTTGCAAGCTGATTTTTTGTTATTGTCCCATTTTTTGTGAAAGTTGTTCAAACTGCGGTGGCGCATCGCGGGCAATCTCGAGCCTTGCGCCTGTGCCGGTTTGGTCGTGTACAAAGGTACACTCCCGCACCGTACTCGGCGCAAAACTC